>NZ_JBFAXL010000020.1:0-149039 GCF_040680795.1 Streptomyces sp. NPDC051976 | reverse complement strand
TTCCCCCCCCCCGACGAGCGGGCCCTTTTTGTCGGCCGGCCCACCACGCGGCGGCGCGTGTACCCGTCCGGGGAGCCCGCGCCCCTTCGCCATGCCCGTCCAGCCGACCGCGAGACCCCGGCCCACGCGCCGACCGGTCACCTCCGCGACCGGCCCCCCGACCGGCCCGACCGACCGCCCGGCCCGCCGCCGCGCCGCCCTCCGGCCGCCCCCGCCTACCCCTGGGAGGAGGCGCGGCGGCGCAGCAGCGGGGCTGTCAGGCGGGCCGTGCGCGCCGACCAGCGCTGGGTGGTGGCCGACCAGCGCTCGGAGAGCTGCCAGGCCAGCCGCGCGGACGAACGCGGCAGCAGCAGGGCCCGCAGCCGGGTGCCCCGGCTCGCGGCGGCGTGCAGGCCGTCCTTGACCCGGTGGACCTCGGCCGCCAGCCCGGCGACCGGCTGCGGCCGCGGCGCGTAGAGCACCTGCTCCACCGCGGCCGCCAGCGTGCCCGCGGCGGCCGCCGCCTGGCCCGTGAGGCCCCCGTCGTGGATCAGCCGGGCCATCGCCTTGCGCGGGGTCTCCGACTCGTCAGGCGCGATCCCGTAGTCCCAGCCGGTGTCGAGCACCTCGCGCCAGGCCGAGAGCGCCAGGCCCTCCGCCTTGCCGCGCCCGCCGCCGAGCCGCCGGGCCCGCAGCCGGGTCCGCCACAGCATCGGCAGCACCGGGACGGCCAGCACCAGCGCGGCCAGCAGCGCGATCCCGGCCAGCCGTCCGGCGCCGATGCCGCCGCCGCCCGAACCGCCGCCGGAGACGGTCGTCACCGCGCCGCAGTCGGCCTGCGCCCGGTTGTCCGCGCCGCACTTCGACGTCGCCGACGGGGTCGCGCTCGGGGTGTCGCCCACGCCGTGCCGCGCCGGGTCGTGCGAGTTGTCGTTGCCGGTGGGGGAGGTGGACTGGGTGTACGAGGGCGGGGAGCCGCGGTACGGCGTCGGCTCGAAGCGGGTCCAGCCGATCCCCTCGAAGTACAGCTCCGGCCAGGCGTGCGCGTCCTTCAGGCCCACCGACATGGTGCCGCCGGACTCCTGCGAGCCGGGGGTGAAGCCGACCGCGACCCGCGCCGGGATGTGCAGGGTGCGGGCCATCGCCGCCATGGTGAAGGCGAAGTGGACGCAGAAGCCCTTCTTCGTCTGCAGGAAGCGCGCTATGGCGTCGACCCCGGTGCCCGACTGCGCCTGCGTGTCGTAGACGAACTCGCCCGAGGTGAAGTACCGCTGGAGTGCCAGCGCCTTCTCGTAGTCGTTCGCCGCGCCCTTGGTGACCTGCTGCGCGGTCTGGGAGACGATCTTCGGCATGTTGTCGGGGTACTTGGTGTACTCCGTGGCGATCCGGCCGCTGGCCGGGGGCGCGGCGGCGAGCTGGGCGGCCGTCGGCTGCACCTGCATGCTGGCCACCGTGTAGGTGATGCCCGAGGTGTTCTGCCCGCGGTCACCGATGATCGTCCGGCCCTCCGGCTCGAACCGCCAGTGCCCGTCCGCGGCCACCTTCAGAGCGGGGAACGGCATCGGCAGCCAGCCCTGTGCATAGCCGCTGTCCACCTTGATCGTGGTGTTGACCTGGGTGAACTTCACGTCCGGCGCCATGCCCGCGGGCCGCGGCAGCACCGCCGGGATGTCCTCGATCCTGCGCTTGGACGGCTGCCACTGGGTGCCGTCGAACTGGTCGAGGGCCACGATCCGCAGATACAGGCCCGACAGGTCGGTGGAGTCGGTCCGGTAGGTGAGGACCTGCCGGTTGTCCGGCTGGTTGAGGTTGTCCTGGAGGGCGACCACCGGGTTCACCGCGGAGATCGTGCCGCCGCCGCGGCCGGTGCCCGTGCCGTCGCCCGCGGTGTCCAGCAGCCCGGTGCCCAGCGACGGCAGCACGGCGGGCGTGACCAGCGCGATGCCCAGTGCCATCGCCCCGATCCTGCGGCCGGTGCGCACCGGCGCCAGCGCCGTACCGCTGGAGGCCGACGCGGGGCCGCCCGACCAGCCGCCCGGTGTCGGGCTGCCGCCGAAGACCCGGCCCCAGCGGGAGAGCCGGTCGCGGCCCTCGGCGAGCAGCAGGAGGAGATAGCCGGAGGCGGCGATCAGGAAGTACAGCCACTTCGCGCCGCCGCCCGACAGCCCCGCGGCGACCGAGTACAGCGCGAGCAGCGGGAGCCCGGCGGGCGCCGCGCTGTTGTACGTCACGGCCAGCGCGTCGACCGCGAGCGCGACCACCAGCACCCCGCCGACCAGCAGCATCCGGATACCCGGGGTGACGGGCGCGGGGATGGCGAACTGGCTGACGTCGGTGAGACCGTCCCGCACCAGGTCGCTGAGGTGCACCAGGGCGCTCGGGCCGGGGATGATGCCGCCGATCGCCTGGTGCGGCGCGAAGATCACGGTGAGCACCAGCAGCGACACCACCGCCTGCGCGATGATCGTCAGCGGCCGGGCCAGCGGCACCCGCCGGGCCGCCGCGCCCACGCCGGACTGCAGGCAGACCAGCAGCAGCGCCTGGAAGAGCCAGCCCGCGGGCGTGGCCAGCGGCAGCAGCGAACAGGCCGCCATCACCGAGGCCGCCGCCGCGCAGACCGTCAGCCGCGCACGTCCGCTCATGAAGTCGCCCCCGCCTCTTGCTGTTCCTCGCGAGTCCGGTAACGGTCGGCCTGCCGCCACAGTTCCGGCAGCGCGTCCCCGGCCCGGACCGGCACGACCGTCCAGCCCGCCTCGCGGAGCATCCGCACCGCGCGCGGAGTGCCGTCGTCGGCGGGGGAGGCGGCGCCGTCGCCCGCGGTGTCCGGCGCGGTGCGCTCGGCGGTGACGTCGAAGCGCCCGGCGGGCTCGCGGGCCATCCAGTCGTCGCTGGCCAGCACGAAGGCCACCGCGCCGCCCGCCCGCTGCCGCATCCGGCCGACGTTCGCCGCCTGCTCCTCGTCGAGGTCGCCCAGGAACGCCACCAGCAGGCCCTCGCTGCCGGAGCGCAGCACCTCGTAGGCGGCGGACAGGCCGTCGTCGTCGGAGTGGTCGACCACCGCGAGGGTGTCGAGCAGCACCCCGGCCATGTCGGAGGAGTCACCGGCGAAACCGCCCGCGCCCTCGTGGCCCGGCACGCTGCTGCCGGTGTCGGTCAGCAGCCGTACGGCGAAGCCGCGTTCGAGCATGTGGGTGGCGATCGACGCGGCGCCGGAGACCGCCCACTCGAAGGCCGAGTCGGGGCCGGCGCCGTAGTAGGCGGAGCGCCGGGTGTCCAGCAGTACGGTGCAGCGCGCCCGGTGCGGCTGCTCCTCGCGGCGCACCATCAGCTCGCCGTACTTGGCGGTGGAGCGCCAGTGCACCCGGCGCAGGTCGTCGCCGTGCCGGTAGCCGCGCGGGATGACGTCGTCCTCACCGGCGAACGCCAGCGCGCGGGTGCGGCTCTCGCCGTAGCCGTTGGCTTCGCCCGCCAGCCGGACCGGCGGCAGCGGCTCGACGCGCGGCACCACCGTGAGGGTGTCGAAGGCGCTGAACGAACGGGTCAGCTCGCACATGCCGAAGGGGTCGGTCAGCCGCAGCTGCAGCGGCCCGAGCGGATAGCGGCCGCGCAGGTCGGAGCGGACCCGGTAGGAGACCTCGCGGTGGCCGCCGGGCTCCACCCGGTCCAGCACGAACCGCGGGCGCGGGCCGAGGACGTACGGCACCCGGTCCTGGAGCATCAGCATCCCGGTGGGGATCCGCGAGACGTTGTCGACCCGCAGATGGACCCGGGACTCCGACATCGCGGGCACCCGGGACGGCGACAGCCGCCTGCTGCCCGCGACCCGGTAGCGGGTGCGGTAGAGCACGGCGACGCACACCAGCGGCAGCACCGCCAGCAGCAGGCCGACCCGCAGTAGCTCGGACTGGCCGAGGACGTAGGCGCAGACGGCGGCGGCGATCCCGGCGGCCACGAACGACCGGCCGCGGGTGGTCAGTCCGCCGAGCGCGGCACGGAAGCCGGAGCTGTCGTGCTGCGGTCCCGACGGCCCGCCACCGGCCGCACCGGGCGGCCCGGCCGGTGGCGGCGGACCGGGGGGCGGCGGTACGGGCGCGGTCATCACAGCCCCCGTGCGCCCGGCATGCCCTGCGGGTGGCCGGCGGGCATCTGGGCCCGTCCGGAACCGGGAACCCCGCCGCCGGTGGCGGCGGAGGGACTGGGCACCGGCACGCGGGCCACGATCTCGGCCACCACCTGCTCGGGGGTGCGCCGGTTCAACTGGGCCTGCGCGGTGGGCAGCAGGCGGTGGGCCAGCACGGCCGAGGCGAGCGACTGCACGTCGTCGGGGAGCACGTAGTCCCGCCCGTCGAGCGCGGCCGACGCCCTGGCAGCCCGCACCAGGTGCAGGGTGGCCCGCGGCGAGGCGCCGAGCCGCAGGTCGGGGTGGGTGCGGGTGGCGCCGACCAGCGACACCGCGTACCGCCGTACCGGGTCGGAGACATGCACCATCCGGACCGCCTCGACCAGCTTCACGATCTCGTGCGCGTGCGCCACCGGCTGCAGGTCGTCCAGCGGCGAGACACCGCCGTGCACGTCGAGCATCTTCAACTCGGCGTCGGGGCTGGGGTAGCCGATGGAGACCCGGGCGGTGAAGCGGTCGCGCTGCGCCTCGGGCAGCGGGTAGGTGCCCTCCATCTCCACCGGGTTCTGGGTGGCGATGACCATGAACGGGCTGGGCAGTTCGTAGCTGGTGCCGTCGACGGTGACCTGGCGCTCCTCCATCGACTCCAGCAGCGCGGACTGGGTCTTGGGCGACGCCCGGTTGATCTCGTCGCCGACCACGATCTGCGCGAAGATCGCGCCCGGCTTGAACTCGAAGTCCCGCCGCTGCTGGTCGAAGACGCTGACGCCGGTGATGTCCGACGGCAGCAGGTCGGGCGTGAACTGGATACGCCGTACCGAGCAGTCGATCGAGCGCGCCAGCGCCTTGGAGAGCATCGTCTTGCCCACGCCGGGGACATCCTCGATCAGCAGATGTCCCTCGGCGAGCAGGACGGTCAGCGCGATACGTACGACCTCGGGCTTGCCCTCGATCACGTTCTCCACACTGCGGCGGATCCGGTCCGCGGTCGTGGTCAGATCGCTGAGGCTTGCTCGTGCGTCAAAGGTCGTCACCCGGTGCTCCTAGGCCATGTTCCGCGGGACTCGGTCATCCCTGGACCGGCCCTCCCCGAATGCGCGCCACGCGTGCTCGCGCTCGCTCCGAGCGAGGACAGTACGGTGCCGCACGATGCATTGTTCCCTTACGGGGCACCCCACGTCACTCGCCTGCCGTTACTTGTTCGTGATTTCCCGGAGTAGACCAGTGTGCACGTCGAAGACGAATCCGCGCACATCATCGGTGTGGGTCAGGAACGGCGAGGTGCGCACCCGCGCCATCGACTGACGGACATCCTGGTCGATATCGGTGAAAGCCTCCACGGCCCAGGTGGGCCGCTGGCCGACCTCCCGCTCCAGTTCGTTGCGGAAGTCCTCGGTGATGCTCTGCAAGCCGCAGTTGGTGTGGTGAATGAGCACAACCGACCGGGTACCCAGTGCGCGCTGGCTGATGCTCAGGGACCGGATCGTGTCGTCGGTGACCACTCCGCCCGCGTTCCGGATGGTGTGGCAGTCGCCCAGGGCCAGGCCCAGCGCCCTGTGCAGGTCGATGCGGGCGTCCATGCAGGCCACGACGGCGACGCCGAGGACGGGCCTGGCGTCCATGCCGGGGTCGTGGAACGCGTCCGCGTACGCCCGGTTGGCCTCCACCAGGCGGTCGGTGACGGACGTGGCGGCGGTCTGCCCCGCGGACTCGGGCGACCCTGGGTGACCACTGACGGATATCGACATGTCTCCGACGGTACGGGGCGGAAGCCGTTTTGTACCCGTGTCGAGATCTGACCAAAAGTCGAAAAAGCAGCTAAACGTGCGGGGTGTGAGCTACCCCACACGCGGCTCCCGGGGGTGTCGGCCGGGGGTGACGCGCCCGCGCCCGGTCTGCGTTGACCGTGGGGACCGGTGGAGTAAAGTGGCGCGAAGTGGTGGCTCTGGGAGGTGTGCATGTTCCTCGGGACGTACACCCCGCGCCTCGACGACAAGAACCGGCTGGTGCTGCCCGCCCGGTTCCGCGAACAGCTCGCCGACGGCCTGGTCATCACCAGAGGCCAGGAGCGCTGTCTGTGCGTCTGGCCCGCCGAGGGATTCAGAGCGGCCACGGAACGCCTCTCCAGTGCCCCGCTGACCTCGAAGGCGACCCGTGACTACCTGCGCGTGCTGTTCGCCGGCGCCCATGACGAGGTGCCCGACAAGCAGGGCCGGGTCACCGTCCCGCAGCCGCTGCGGGAGTACGCGGGACTGGTCCGCGACTGCGCGGTGATCGGCGCCAACACCCGGGTGGAGATCTGGTCCGCGACGGCCTGGGAGGGCTATCTCGCGGTCCAGGAAGACACCTTTTCGGCCCTGTCACAGGAGGTTCCGCCCGGATTACTGTGAGCGCGGCCCGTCCCCCCGCGCAACGCTCCACTCCGTACCACCGCGCGGACGTAACGCCCGGCCTCCTCCCGCTCACCCGCTCTGCTGGCACCACTTCCCCGGTGCCAGGGGAACGTTTCTTCCAGAGCGGGCGGGGACCCGGTTCTACGTCCCCAGTCCCCGCCGAGAAGGGCCACATGAGCACCACCCCGAACCCGCAGCCCGCCGAGCCGCGCCACGTCCCCGTGATGCTCCGGCGCTGCCTGGACCTGCTGGCCCCCGCCCTCGCCGAACCGGGGGCGGTCGTGGTGGACGCCACCCTCGGCCTCGGCGGGCACAGCGAGGCACTGCTCGGCACCTTCCCGTCCGTCCGGCTGATCGCCGTCGACCGCGACCCCGAGGCGCTCAAGCTCTCCGCCGCGCGCCTGGCGCCGTTCGGCGACCGCGCCACCCTGGTGCACGCCGTCTACGACGAGATCCCCGAGGTGCTGGACAGGCTCGGCGTCCCCCGGGTGCAGGGCGTGCTCTTCGACCTGGGCGTGTCCTCCATGCAGCTCGACGAGGCCGGCCGCGGCTTCGCGTACGCCCAGGACGCGCCGCTGGACATGCGGATGGACCAGACGACCGGGATCAGCGCGGCCGAGGTGCTCAACACCTACCCGCCGGGCGACCTGGTGCGCATCCTGCGCGCGTACGGCGAGGAGAAGTTCGCCCGCAAGATCGTCGACGCGGTGGTACGGGAGCGGGAGCGCGAACCCTTCACCAACAGCGCGCGCCTGGTGGAGCTGATCCGCCAGGCGCTTCCGCAGGCGGCCAAACGCACCGGCGGCAACCCGGCCAAGCGCACCTTCCAGGCCCTGCGGATCGAGGTCAACGGCGAGCTGTCGGTGCTGGAGCGGGCGATCCCGGCGGCCGTCGCCGCGCTGGCCGTCGGCGGCCGGATCGCCGTGCTGTCGTACCACTCGCTGGAGGACCGGCTGGTCAAGCAGGTCTTCGCGGCCGGCGCCGCCACCACCGCGCCGCCCGGCCTGCCGGTGGTGCCCGAGCAGTACCAGCCACGGCTGCGGCTGCTCACCCGCGGCGCGGAACTGCCCACCGACGAGGAGATCGCCGAGAACCGGCGGGCCGCCCCGGCGCGGCTGCGCGGGGCGGAGCGGATCCGCGAGGAAGCCCTGTGAGCCAGGACCGGCCGTGGCGCGGCGGGCGCCCCTCCGGTCCCGGCCGGCGCCCGGCCCCCCGGCCCGCACGCCCGTCCCGCCCGGCCCGCGCCCCCGGCCGCTCCCGGTCCGCAACCGCCGCCCGTATGCCGTTCGTCCTTCTCGTCGTGACACTTCTCGCGGGTGGCCTGATCTCGCTGCTGCTGCTCAACGGCGCGGTGAACCAGGACTCCTTCGAGCTGACCAAGCTCCAGAAGGAGACCAACAGCTACACCGACGAGGAGCAGGCGCTGCAGCAGTCCGTCGACGAGTACGCGGCCCCCGGCTCGCTGGAGAAGCGGGCACGGGAGCTGGGCATGGTGCCCGGCGGCAACCCGGCCTTCCTCAACCCCGACGGCACGGTACGCGGCACCGCCGACCCGGCCACCGAACAGCCCGCGCCGCCGCCGGTCGGGAAGCCGCAGACCCAGCCCCCCGCGTCGGCCACGCCGACCGGCCGACCGCCCGCGACCGGCACCCCGGGCGGCCCGCCCGCCTCCCAGGGCGCCACCACCCCTCCTCCCGGCAGGTGACTTCGTGAAGCCTCAGCCAGCCACCACGGCCGCCCCCCGCCCCGCGCGGAGGGCACGCCGGTGAGCGAGCCGGGACGACCGCAGCGCGGCCGGGTGCCGCGCCCCGGGGCGCCCCGCCGCGGCGCCCCCCGCGCCGGGCAGCGCCCGCGCCCCGACGGCACCGTGCCCCGCCCCGCGCCCCGGCCACGGCGCCCCGTGCCGCCGCCCGCGGCGCTGCGCAGGCCGCGGCTGGTGCGGCTGGCGCAGCCCCGACCCCGGCTGCGGATGGTCGGTGTGGCGCTCACCCTGGTGATGGCCGCGTTCGTGGTCAGGCTGCTGCAGGTGCAGGCCGTGGACGCCTCCACCTACGCCGCCAAGGCCGCCGTGAACCGCTGGGTGACCCATGACGTCACCGCCGGCCGCGGCACCATCACCGACCGCTCGGGCGTCGACCTGGCGGCCACCGTGGACGCGTACGACATCACCGCGGACCCGTATCTGTTCACGCCGGAGCAGACCAAGGTCAGGGACGCGCCCGCGCAGGCCGCCGAGCTGCTCGCGCCGATCGTCGGCGGCGACGCGACGAAGATCGCCCGGCAGCTCGCCACCCCCAACTCGCGCTACCAGGTGCTGGCCCGCCAGCAGTCCCCGCAGGTCTGGAACCAGATCAAGGACCTGAAGAACGCCTTCGCGGCGAAGGCGGCCAAGGGCGGCGACGTGCTGGCGGGGGTGTTCAGCGAGACCCACACCAAGCGCGTCTACCCCGGCGGCGACCTGGCCGCGGGCGTCCTCGGCTTCGTCAACGCCCAGGGCGCCGGCGGCGGCGGTCTGGAGTCCATGCTCAACAAGGAGCTGTCCGGGACCAACGGCAAGATCCGCTACGCCCAGTCCAACGGCCGCCAGGTGCCCACCGCGGGCGTCCAGGACCACCCCGCGGTGCCGGGCTCCGACATCGAGCTGACCCTCGACCGGGACATCCAGTGGGCCGCGCAGAGCGCCATCACCGCCCAGGTCCAGACGTCCCGGGCGGACCGCGGCTATGTGATCGTCCAGGACTCCAGGACCGGCGAGGTGCTGGCGATGGCCGACGCCCCCGGCTTCGACCCCGGCGACCTCGCCCACGCCGACCCGCGGGCCCTCGGCAACGCCGCGGTGCAGGACGCGTACGAGCCCGGCAGCGTCAGCAAGCTGATGTCGATGGCCGCGATCCTCGACACCGGCACCGCCACCCCCACCACCCAGGTCACCGTGCCCGGCACCCTGCCGCGCGCGGACCGGATATTCCACGACGACGTCGACCACGGCACCTGGTACCTCACGCTCAACGGCGTGCTCGCCAAGTCCAGCAACATCGGCACCATCCTGGCCAGCCAGCAGCTCGGCAAGACGCAGCCGCAGGCCAACCAGGTGCTCTACTCGTACCTGAAGAAGTTCGGCATCGGCGACCTCACCGGCATCGGCTTCCCCGGCGAGACGCCCGGCATCCTGGCCCCGCCGCAGAAGTGGAACGCCTCCCAGCAGTTCACCATCCCGTTCGGCCAGGGCCTGTCGCTCAACGCCCTGCAGGCCACCTCGGTCTACTCCACGATCGCCAACGGCGGCGTACGCGTCGAGCCGTCGCTGATCCGCGGCACCACCGGCCCCGACGGGCGCTTCGTGCCCGCCGCCGCCCCCAAGCGGACCCGGGTGGTCAGCACGCGGACCGCAAAGACGCTCGCCACCATGCTGGAGTCGGTGGTCGGCGACGAGCAGGGCACCGGCATCCACGCCCGGATCGACGGCTACCGGGTCGCGGGCAAGACCGGTACGGCCAACCGGGTGGACCCGCAGACCGGCAAGTACAAGGGCTACACCTCGTCCTTCCTGGGCTTCGCCCCGGCCGACGACCCGCGCGTCACGGTCTCCTGCGTCATCCAGAACCCGACGAAGGGCAGCTACTACGGCGGTTCCATCTGCGGTCCGGTCTTCAAGCAGGTCATGGAGTTCGCCCTCAAGACGCTGCGTGTGCCGCCGTCCGGCGTGCCCGCGCCGCACCTCCCGATCACCTTCGACCCGGCCGATCCCTCGCCGCCGGCGACGACGGTGAAGCCCGGCACGGACACCGCGCGGTGATCATGACTTTTGACCCGGACCCCGGCCAGCCGGGTAACCTCACCGCCGTGCCCAACGCTGATCAGCCCACCCTCACCCAGCCGGGCGCGCCGCGCCCGACGCGCGTCCGCCCCAAGACCCTGCGCGAGCTCGCCGACGTCGCGGGGCGGCTCGGTACGCCCGTGGCCGACGGCCCCGCCGTGGTCACCGGGATCACCCACGACTCGCGCGCGGTCCGCCCCGGCGACCTGTACGCCGCGCTGCCAGGCGCCCGCTTCCACGGCGCGGACTTCGCCGCCCAGGCCGCCGAGGCCGGAGCCGTCGCCGTACTGACCGACCCCGCGGGCACCGACCGCGCGGCCGCCACCGGACTGCCGGTACTGACCGTGACCGACCCGCGGGCCCGGATGGGCGAGCTGGCCGCCGCGGTCTACGACCGGCCGGGCGAGGGCCTGCTGCGGATCGGCATCACCGGGACCTCGGGCAAGACCACCACCGCCTATCTCGTCGAGGGCGGGCTGCGGGCCGCGAAGGGGCCCGGCACCGGGCTCATCGGCACCGTCGAGACCCGCGTCGGCGACCAGCGGATGAAGAGCGAGCGCACCACACCGGAGGCCACCGACCTCCAGGCGCTCTTCGCGGTGATGCGCGAGCGCGGCGTCGACGCGGTCGTCATGGAGGTCTCCAGCCACGCCCTGGTGCTCGGCCGGGTGGACGGCGCGGTCTTCGACGTCGCCGTCTTCAACAACCTCAGCCCGGAGCACATGGAGTTCCACTCCGGCATGGAGGACTACTTCCAGGCCAAGGCCCAGCTCTTCACCCCGCGACGCAGCCTGCTGGGCGTGGTCAACCTCGACGACCCCTACGGCCGCAGGCTGGTCGAGGAGGCCACCGTGCCGCTGGTCACCTTCTCCGCGTCCGGGCGGCTGGACGCCGACTGGCGGGCCGAGGACGTCACCGCCGGGCTGATGGGCAGCACCTTCACCGTGGTCGGCCCCAAGGGCGAGCGGGTGGACGCCACCGCGCCGCTGCCCGGCCCCTTCAACGTCGCCAACACCCTGGCCGCGATCACCGCGCTGGCCGCCGCCGGGCTGGACCCGCAGAGCGCCGCCGAGGGCATCGCCGCCGTCCCGGGCGTGCCGGGACGGCTGGAGCGGGTCGACGCGGGCCAGCCCTATCTGGCCGTCGTCGACTACGCCCACAAGACCGACGCCGTCGAGTCGGTGCTGCGCGCGCTGCGCACCACCACCGAGGGCCGGATCCACGCGGTGCTCGGCTGCGGCGGCGACCGCGACACGACCAAGCGCGGGCCGATGGGCGCCGCCCTCGCCCGGCTGGCCGACACCGCCGTACTGACCTCGGACAACCCGCGCTCCGAGGACCCGCTGGCGATCCTCGGCGCGATGCTGGCCGGGGCCGCCGAGGTGCCCGCGGAACTGCGCGGGCACGTCGTCGTCGAGCCCGACCGGGCCGCCGCGATCGCCGCCGCCGTGGCCGCCGCGGCCCCGGGCGACATCGTGCTGGTCGCGGGCAAGGGCCATGAGCAGGGCCAGGACATCGCCGGAGTGGTTCGCCCCTTCGACGACCGCGAGGTGCTGCGCGCCGCGATCGAGAAGGACCGGAAGACACCGTGATCCCCCTTACCCTCGCCGAGGTCGCCACCGCGGTCGGCGGGAGCATGCATGACATACCGGACACGGAGCTGTGTGTCACCGGGCCGGTGGTCATCGACTCCCGTCAGGCCGTACCGGGAGCGCTCTTCGCGGCGTTCGCCGGAGAGCGCGCCGACGGCCACGACTTCGCGGAGCAGGTCGTCGCGGCGGGCGCCGTCGCGGTGCTCGGCACCCGCCCGGTCGGTGTGCCCGCCATCGTCGTCGACGACGTGCAGACCGCGCTCGGCGCGCTCGCCAAGTACGTCATCGAGCGGCTCGGCGCGACCGTCGTGGCGCTGACCGGCTCGGCGGGAAAGACCAGCACCAAGGACCTCGTCGCCCAGCTGCTGCAGAAGGCGGCGCCGACGGTGTGGACGCCCGGCTCGCTCAACAACGAGATCGGGCTGCCGCTCACCGCGCTGCGCGCCGACGAGTCCACCCGCCACCTGGTGCTGGAGATGGGCGCCCGCGGCATCGGCCACATCCGCTACCTCACCGGACTGACCCCGCCGCGTATCGGCGTCGTGCTCAACGTCGGCAGCGCCCACATCGGCGAGTTCGGCGGCCGCGAGCAGATCGCGCAGGCCAAGGGCGAACTCGTCGAGGCGCTGCCCTCCGCCGACGACGGCGGCATCGCCGTACTCAACGCCGACGACCCGCTGGTGCTCGCGATGGCCTCGCGCACCCGGGCCCGCGTGGTGCTCTTCGGCGAGAGCGAGAACGCCACGGTCCGGGCGCTGGACGCCCGGTTGAACGATCGGGGTCAGCCGCTCTTCACGCTGCGAACACCCTCCGGGTGCGCTGACGTGACCTTGCGCCTGTACGGTGAGCACCACGTGTCGAACGCGCTCGCCGCGGCCGCCGTAGCCAGTGAACTGGGCATGCCCGCCGAGGAGATCGCCACCGCGCTCTCCGGGGCCGGCACGCTCTCGCAGTGGCGTATGGAGGTCACCGAGCGGCCCGACGGCGTGACGGTCGTCAACGACGCCTACAACGCGAACCCCGAATCCATGAGGGCAGCCCTGCGCGCACTCGTCGCAATGGGCAGGTCCTCACAGGCACGCGGGGGTCGTACGTGGGCGGTGCTCGGAAAGATGGCCGAACTCGGCGGGGAGTCACTCGTCGAGCACGACGCGGTGGGGCGGCTGGCCGTCCGGCTCAACGTCAGCAAGCTCGTGGCCGTGGGCGGTACCGAAGCCGCCTGGCTGCAAATGGGCGCCTATAACGAGGGTTCGTGGGGTGAGGAGTCGGTGCACGTGTCCGACGCGAAGGCGGCGATCGACCTGTTGCGCAGCGAAGTGCGCCCGGGGGACGTCGTACTGGTGAAGGCATCGAGGTCGGTCGGCCTGGAGTCCGTCGCCCTGGCGCTGCTGGAAGCCCCCGACGGCTTCGGCGGCACGGCCCGTGAGGGTGCCGCCCGATGAAGCAGGTTCTCGTCTCCGGCGTACTCGGACTCTTCCTGTCACTGGTCGGCACCCCGCTGCTGATCCGCCTGCTGGCCCGCAAGGGCTACGGCCAGATGATCCGGGACGACGGCCCGCAGGCCCACCACAGCAAGCGCGGCACCCCCACCATGGGCGGTATCGCGTTCATCCTGGCCACGCTGATCGCCTACGGGGCCACGAAGCTGATCACCGGCGACAAGCCGACGGCGTCCGGACTGCTGGTGCTGTTCCTGACCGCCGGCCTCGGCCTGGTGGGCTTCCTCGACGACTACATCAAGATCGTCAAGCAGCGCAGCCTGGGCCTGCGGGCCAAGGCGAAGATGGGCGGGCAGCTCACCGTCGGCATCGCCTTCGCGGTGCTCGCGCTGAACTTCCGCGACTCCCGCGGCCAGACCCCGGCCTCCACCAAGCTGTCGTTCACCACCGACTTCGGCTGGTCGATCGGCCCGGTGATCTTCGTGGTCTGGGCGCTGTTCATGATCCTGGCGATGTCCAACGGCGTGAACCTCACCGACGGCCTCGACGGCCTGGCCACCGGCGCCTCGGTGATGGTCTTCGCCGCCTACACCGTCATCGGCGTGTGGCAGTACGGCCAGTGGTGCGGCGCCCCGGTCAGCGCCAACGGGGCGTGTTACGAGGTACGCAACCCACTGGACCTGGCGGTGGTCGCCGCGGCCCTGATGGGCGCCTGCTTCGGCTTCCTGTGGTGGAACACCTCACCCGCCAAGATCTTCATGGGCGACACCGGCTCCCTGGCGCTGGGCGGGGCGCTCGCGGGCCTGGCGATCTGCTCCCGCACCGAGATGCTGCTCGCCATCCTCGGCGGCCTCTTCGTCCTCATCACGATGTCCGTGATCATCCAGGTCGGCTCCTTCCGGCTCACCGGCAAGCGGGTCTTCCGGATGGCGCCACTGCAGCACCACTTCGAACTCAAGGGGTGGAGCGAGGTCCTGGTCGTGGTCAGGTTCTGGATCATCCAGGGCATGTGCATGGCCGTCGGCCTCGGCCTGTTCTACGCGGCCTGGGTGGCGGCCTCGTGAGCACCGAGGGCACGGGGAGCACGGGGAGCACGGAGGGCGCCGCGGGGGCCGAGGGCGCCGCCACCGCGGAGCGGCTCAAGGGGCTCGCGGTCACCGTCGCCGGGCTCGGGATCTCCGGGGTGCCCGCCGCGAAGGTGCTGCACTCCTTCGGCGCGCACGTCACCGTCGTCAACGGCACCGCGGGGGACCGGCAGCGCGCGGAGGCGGCCGAACTGGAGGCGCTCGGCGTCACGGTGCGCCTCGGCGACGGGGACACCCTCCCGGCCGGAACCGAACTCGTCGTCACCACCCCCGGCTGGAAGCCCGGCAGCCCGCTGTTCGCGGCCGCCGCCGCGGCGGGCGTGGAGATCTGGGGCGACGTCGAACTCGCCTGGCGGCTGCGCGGCAGCCGCCCCGGACAGCCCGTCGCCCCCTGGCTCGCGGTCACCGGCACCAACGGCAAGACCACCACCACCCGCATGCTCGCCGCCATCCTCGCCGCGGCGGGACTGCGCACCGCCGCCGTCGGCAACATCGGCGTCTCCCTGCTGGACGCGGTCCTCGGCGAGCACCAGGACGGCCCCTACGACGTCCTCGCCGTCGAACTCTCCAGCTACCAGCTGCACTGGGCGCCCAGCGTGCGCCCGCACTCCGCCGCCGTGCTCAACCTGGCGCCCGACCACCTCGACTGGCACGGCTCGATGGCCGCGTACGCCGCCGACAAGGGCCGTATCTACCACGGCAACCAGGTCGCCTGCGTCTACAACACCGCGGACCCCGAGACCGAGCGGCTGGTACGCGAGGCCGACGTCGAGGAGGGCTGCCGGGCGATCGGCTTCACCCTCAACGCCCCCCGGCCGTCCGAGTTCGGCGTCGTCGACGGCATCCTGGTCGACCGCGCCTTCGTCGAGGACCGCCGCAACAACGCCCAGGAGCTGGCCGAGGCGGGCGACGTCAACCCGCCCGCGCCGCACAACATCGCCAACGCGCTGGCGGCCGCCGCCCTCGCCCGCGCCTACGGCGTCCCGCCCGCCGCGGTCCGCGAGGGCCTGCGCGCCTTCCGGCCCGACGCGCACCGCATCGCCGAGGTCGCGGTCGTCGACGGCATCACCTACGTCGACGACTCCAAGGCCACCAACACCCATGCCACCGAGGCGTCGCTGGCCGCGTACGACCCGATCGTCTGGATCGCGGGCGGCCTGGCCAAGGGCGCGACCTTCGACGAACTCGTCACCCGGTCCGCCGGGCGGCTGCGCGGCGCCGTGCTGATCGGCGCCGACCGCGCGCTGATCGCCGAAGCACTGGCGCGACACGCCCCGCAGGTGCCGGTCGTCGAGCTGGACCGGACCGACACTGGGGCGATGGCCGCGGCCGTGTCCGCCGCGCGCGACCTGGCCCGGCCCGGTGACACGGTCCTGCTGGCCCCGGCCTGCGCGTCGATGGACATGTTCACCAACTACAACGAGCGCGGTGACGCGTTCGCCGACGCCGTACGGGACCTGACCGCCCGTCCGTCGGCGGACGGCCCGCCCAGGCCGTAGCCGCGGGTCCCCGCGTTCCGCGGGGCGTCGGCGCGGCGCACCGATGGAGGGGACGCATGACGGCAGACCGCTCCGCCGCTCGCGGCGGCGACGCGTCAGCACGCGGGCGGGCGGGTGCGGACCGCTCCGCGGCCGGTGGCGCCGACAGGCCCTCGCGCGGGCGGGCGGGCGCACCCGCCGACCCGGCGCGCGGTGACGACGGCCGTGGCGCGCCCTCGCTGCGGCGGGCCGTCGTCGGCGCGGCCCGCCGCTCACCGGTGGCGCGCGGCGGCGTCAGCGGCAGTGCGGTGGGCGCCTCGGGCGGCCGGCAGCCCGGACCGCGGCGGGCGCCCGCGCCGCCGCGCTGGGGCGGCTCCGCACCGCGGGGCAGCGCGCTGCGCGGCGCGGCCCGGCTCCCCGGACGGCTGCGGGCGGCCTGGGACCGGCCGCTGACCGCCTACTACATCATCCTCGGCGGCAGCCTGCTGATCACCGTGCTCGGCCTGGTGATGGTCTACTCGGCCTCGATGATCCAGGCGCTGCGCTTCGGCCTGCCGTCCACGTTCTACTTCCGCAAGCAGCTCCTCGCGGTCGGCATCGGCTCGGTGCTGCTCTACGCGGCCGCGCGGATGCCGGTACGCCTGCACCGGGCGCTGGCCTACCCGCTACTGCTCGGCGCGGTCTTCCTGATGTGCCTGGTGCAGGTGCCAGGGATAGGGGAGACGGTCAACGGCAACACCAACTGGATCTCGATCGGCGGCCCGTTCCAGCTCCAGCCCAGCGAGTTCGGCAAGCTGGCGCTGGTGCTGTGGGGCGCCGACCTGCTGGCCCGCAAGAACGAGAAGAACCTGCTGGTCCAGTGGAAGCACCTGCTGGTGCCGCTGGTGCCGGGCACCGTGCTGCTGCTCGGACTCATCATGCTCGGCGGCGACATGGGCACCACCATGATCCTGACCGCCATCCTCTTCGGCATGCTCTGGCTGGCCGGCGCCCCCACCCGGCTGTTCGGCGGCGTGCTGGCCGGCGCCGCTTCGCTCGCCCTGCTCGCCATCGCCACCAGCCCCAACCGGATGGGACGGCTGCACTGCATCGCCGCCACCGACCCCGGCACCGGCGACCAGTGCTGGCAGGCCGTGCACGGGATCTACGCCCTCGCCTCCGGCGGCTGGTTCGGTTCCGGACTCGGGGCGAGTGTGGAAAAATGGGGTGAACTTCCTGAGCCGCACACCGACTTCATCTTCGCCGTGACCGGGGAGGAACTGGGTCTGGCGGGGACGCTGTCGGTACTCGCCCTCTTCGCGGCACTAGGCTACGCGGGTATCCGCGTGGCCGGTCGTACGGAAGACCCCTTCGTCAGGTTCGCAGCGGGTGGCGTGACCACCTGGATCACGGCCCAGGCCGTGATCAACATCGGTGCGGTGCTCGGCCTGCTGCCGATCGCCGGAGTCCCGCTCCCGCTGTTCTCCTACGGGGGGTCGGCCCTGCTGCCGACCATGTTCGCGGTCGGGCTGCTCATCTCCTTCGCCAGGAACGAGCCCGCGGCGAGAGCGGCCTTGGCCGTGCGGGGGCGGAACTCCCGCAGCGGGGCAATGACACGGACGATGCGGCGGTACGTCACACGACGGCCGTCCGGAGAGCGGTGAATTTCGGTGCATGTCGTACTCGCCGGTGGGGGGACCGCCGGCCACATCGAGCCTGCGCTCGCGCTCGCCGATGCCCTGCGCAGGCAGGACCCGACCGTGGGCATCACGGCACTGGGCACCGAGAAGGGCCTGGAGACCAGACTGGTGCCGGAACGCGGCTATGAACTGGCGCTGATCCCCGCCGTACCGCTGCCGCGCCGCCCCACCCCCGAGCTGATCACCGTCCCCGGACGGCTGCGCGGCACCATCAAGGCCGCCGAGCAGATCCTGGAACGCACCAAGGCCGACTGCGTCGTCGGCTTCGGCGGCTACGTCGCGCTGCCCGGCTATCTGGCCGCCAAGCGGCTCGGTGTGCCGATCGTCGTCCACGAGGCCAACGCCCGGCCGGGCCTGGCCAACAAGATCGGCTCCCGCTACGCCCACGCGGTCGCCGTCTCCACCCCGGACAGCAAGCTGCGCGACGCCCGCTACATCGGCATCCCGCTGCGCCGCTCGATCGCCACCCTGGACCGCGCCGCCGCCCGCCCCGAGGCCCGGCACGCCTTCGGCCTCGACCAGAACCTGCCCACCCTGCTGGTCTCCGGCGGCTCCCAGGGCGCCCGGCGGCTCAACGAGGTGATCGCCACGGTCGCCCCGCGCCTGCAGCAGTCCGGCGTCCAGATCCTGCACGCGGTCGGCCCCAAGAACGAGATCCCGCGGTCCGACAACATGCCCGGCATGCCGCCGTACCGCCCGGTGCCGTACGTCGACCGGATGGATCTCGCCTACGCCGCCGCCGACATGATGCTCTGCCGCGCCGGCGCGATGACGGTCGCCGAACTGTCCGCGGTCGGGCTGCCCGCCGCGTACGTCCCGCTGCCGATCGGCAACGGCGAACAGCGGCTCAACGCGCAGCCGGTGGTCAAGGCGGGCGGCGGTCTACTCGTCGACGACGCCGAACTCACCCCCGATTGGGTACTGGGCAACGTACTGCCCGTACTGACCGATCCGCACCGGCTCTACGACATGTCGCGCGCCGCCGCCGAGTTCGGCCGCCGCGACGCGGACGACCTGCTGGTCGGCATGGTGTACGAGGCGGTGGCCGCCCGCCGGGCACGATAGGTCCGAGTACCGGGGACCAACACACGGGAGGACCGACGTGACCGGACCGGGAGCCGGAGCCAAGTCCGCGGTGCGCGGCGCCCTCGGCAGGCCCGGGGCGGTGGACGGCGGGCGGCGCCCGGCCGGTCCGCCGTCGCGGCTGCCGCGGCTGACCCTTCCCGGACCGCTGCCGCGGCGCACCGTGCTCATCGCGCTGGTGGCGCTCACCGTGCTGGTCGCGGGCGGCACCTGGGCGGTCTACGGATCCTCCTGGTTGCGTGCCACCCGGGTGTCCGTCAGCGGCGGCCAGGTGCTGACGGCCGCCCAGATCGAGAAGGCCGCCGCCGTACCGCTGGGCGGCCCGCTGATGTCGGTGGACACCGGCGCGGTCCGCAAGCGGCTGCTCGCTGCCCTGCCGCGGATCGACCACGCGGACGTGGAACGCTCGTGGCCGCACACGATCAGCGTGAAAGTGACCGAACGCAGGGCGTCGGCGGCACTGAAAAGCGGCGGGAAGTTCATCGAAGTGGACCCGGGGGGTGTGCGATTCGCGACAGTCGATCACGCGCCGGCCGGCGTACCGCTGGTGCAATTGGCCGCGCCGCCCTCGGCGAGCCTGCGGGTGTTCGGAACAAAGCGGTTGCTGCAGGCCGCCATTGCGGTCTCCGCCGATCTTCCCCGGTCATTGCGCGGTCAGGCGACCGCGATCGTGGTCCGCTCGTACGACGCCGTCACCGTCGAACTCTCGGGCGGACGGAGCGTGATGTGGGGCAGCGCGGAGGACGGCGGGGCCAAGTCGGCGGCGCTCGCCGCGCTCCTGAAGGCCGAGCCGCACGCCTCGCACTTCGACGTCAGCGCACCCAGCGCTCCTGCGGCTTCGGGGAGTTGACGTCCCAAATGACGGAGTTCGACCCCTGGTTCCGCAACCCGGCACGTGATCACATAGGGTCAAAAGAAAAACGGGAGGTTCGGCGTGTTCGTTGAACCGCCACCGCTTGTCGACTTAGTGTCTCGTCCCAAGGAACACATGGGACAGGCATACTGGTAACCCTAAACCTCATGGTTAGGGTTCGGAACGGCACCGGCGAGCGTACCGACCGTCCCACCGATACGTAACTCGAGGCGAGAGGCCTTCGACGTGGCAGCACCGCAGAACTACCTCGCAGTCATCAAGGTCGTCGGAATCGGCGGCGGTGGCGTCAACGCCATCAACCGGATGATCGAGGTCGGTCTCAAGGGCGTCGAGTTCATCGCGATCAACACCGATGCGCAGGCCCTCCTGATGAGCGACGCCGACGTCAAGCTCGACGTCGGCCGGGAACTGACCCGCGGACTCGGCGCGGGCGCCAACCCCGACGTCGGCCGCAAGGCCGCCGAGGACCACCGCGAGGAGATCGAAGAGGTGCTCAAGGGCGCCGACATGGTCTTCGTGACGGCGGGTGAGGGCGGCGGCACCGGCACCGGCGGCGCGCCCGTGGTGGCCAACATCGCCCGCTCGCTGGGCGCCCTGACGATCGGGGTGGTCACCCGCCCCTTCACCTTCGAGGGCCGCCGCCGCGCCAACCAGGCCGAGGACGGCATCGCCGGCCTGCGGGAGAACGTCGACACCCTCATCGTCATCCCCAACGACCGGCTGCTGTCCATCTCGGACCGCCAGGTCAGCGTGCTCGACGCGTTCCGCTCCGCCGACCAGGTGCTGCTCTCCGGTGTGCAGGGCATCACCGACCTCATCACCACCCCCGGCCTCATCAACCTGGACTTCGCCGACGTGAAGTCCGTGATGAGCGAGGCGGGTTCCGCCCTCATGGGCATCGGTTCGGCCCGCGGCGACGACCGGGCGGTCGCCGCCGCGGAGATGGCCATCTCCTCGCCGCTGCTGGAGGCGTCGATCGACGGCGCCCGCGGGGTGCTGCTGTCCATCTCGGGCGGCTCCGACCTCGGCCTGTTCGAGATCAACGAGGCGGCCCAGCTCGTCAGCGAGGCCGCGCACCCCGAGGCCAACATCATCTTCGGCGCGGTCATCGACGACGCCCTCGGCGACGAGGTGCGGGTCACCGTCATCGCCGCCGGGTTCGACGGCGGCCAGCCGCCGCCGAAGGGCAGCCGCGACAAGGTGCTCGGCGCCTACCGGGACGAGGCCGCGAACAGCGGCGCCAGGCCCGCGCAGCCCGAGGTGCCGCGCCCGGCCACGCCGTCCTTCGGCGGGCTCGGCAGCGTGCCGGTGGCGTCGTCGGACCGCGACGCCGACAGCGAGCCGGCCGCGGAGATGCCGCAGACCCCGGTCGCCCCGCCGCACGTCCCGCCCGCCCGTCCGTACCAGGACTCGGCAGCCGAGGAACTCGACGTCCCCGACTTCCTGAAGTGATAGGACACCGCCACGCGGTGGACGGCGCGCACTTCGCATTCACCGACAGGTGGGGCGGGGTGAGCGCCGTTCCCTATGACAGCCTCAACCTCGGTGGCGCGGTGGGCGACGACGCCGCCGCGGTCCGCGCCAACCGCGGCCTCGCCGCCGCCGCGCTCGGCCGCGACCCGTCCCGGGTGGTCTGGATGAACCAGGTGCACGGCCGCGACGTCGCGGTCGTCGAGGCCCCCTGGGGCGACGACGGCGCGAGCGAGGCGGAACGCGTCCCCTCGGTCGACGTGCTCGTCACCGCCCGCGCCGACCTCACCCTCGGCGTGCTGACCGCCGACTGCGTACCGGTGCTGCTCGCCGACCCGGTCGCCCGGGTCGTCGCCGCGGCGCACGCGGGCCGCCCCGGGCTCGTGCTCGGCGCCGTGCCCGCCGCGATCGAGACGATGATCACACTCGGCGCCCAGCCGGGCCGGATCACCGCCGTCCTCGGCCCCTCGGTCTGCGGACGGTGCTACGAGGTGCCCGCCGCGCTGCGCGACGAGGTCGCGGCCGTGGTCCCCGAGGCGTACGCGGAGACGAGCTGGGGCACACCGGCCGTCGACGTCGCCGCCGGAGTGCGGGCACAGCTCTCGCGCGCCGGAGTGCGGGCGGACGGCGCGCCCGCGCCGTGCACCCTCGAATCCAAGGACCACTTCTCCTACCGCCGCGAGCGCGTCACCGGACGGCTCGCCGGATATGTCTGGCTGGACGGCGCCGCGTGACCGACTCCCCGCACCCGATGACCGATCCGGGCGCGAGATCCGCCCAACTCGCGGCCAATCTCGACCGGGTGGAGACCCGTATCGCCGCGGCCTGCGAGGCGGCCGGACGGGACCGCAAGGAGGTGACCCTCGTGGTGGTCACCAAGACCTATCCGGCGAGCGACGTCCGGCTGCTGGCCGGACTCGGCGTCCGGCACGTCGCGGAGAACCGCGACCAGGACGCGGCCCCCAAGGCGGCCGCCTGCGCCGATCTCCCGCTGAGCTGGCACTTCGTGGGGCAGCTGCAGACCAACAAGGCCCGTTCCGTGGTCCGTTACTCTGATCATGTGCACTCGGTCGACCGGCTCAAGCTGGTCGGCGCGCTGTCGCACGCGGCAACCGCCGCGGGCCGGCAGCTCGGGTGCCTCGTCCAGGTCGCCCTGGACGCGGAGTCGGGCACCCAGGGGGAGCGCGGCGGGGTCGCCCCCGACGCGGTCGCCTCGCTCGCCGACGCGATCGCGGCGGCCGACGGACTGCGCCTCGACGGCCTGATGACCGTCGCGCCGCTGGCCGGGGCATACGCGGGCCAACCCCGCGCCGCCTTCGATCGGTTGATGGAAATCTCATCCGGCCTGCGCGAGACTCATCCGGCTGCGAACATGGTCTCGGCAGGGATGAGCCAGGACCTCGACGAAGCCGTGGCGGCCGGGGCGACACATGTACGCGTCGGAACGGCGGTACTCGGAGTCCGTCCCGGGCTCCGGTAACGTCACCAAACAAGTCGGACCACAGCATAAATATGGTGTGGCGGCCGTCCCGCGAGGCGGCCGAGGACCGCAACCCCGCTGAGAGGACGCAGAGCATGGCCGGCGCGATGCGCAAGATGGCGGTCTACCTCGGCCTCGTGGAGGACGACGGGTACGACGGGCCGGGATTCGATCCAGAGGACGAGTTCGAGCCCGAGATGACCGCGCCGCCCGCCGCACGGGCAGCGGAACCCGAGCGTGCCGCTCCCCGCCGCCCGCACGGCCAGCTTCAGCAGAGCCAGCACCAGCCGCCGCAGGACGAGCCGGCGCGTCTCGTACACGCCCCCGCGCCCCGCGAGCCGCGGATCGCCCCCGTGGCGTCCATCACACCCGAACGTCACAGCCTGGAGAAGAACGCACCGGTGATCATGCCCAAGGTCGTGTCAGAGCGCGAGCCCTATCGGATCACGACGCTCCACCCCCGGACGTACAACGAAGCCCGTACCATCGGGGAACACTTCCGTGAGGGTACGCCGGTGATCATGAACTTGACGGAGATGGACGACACAGACGCAAAGCGACTTGTCGACTTCGCCGCCGGCCTGGTCTTCGGCCTTCACGGGAGCATCGAGCGGGTGACGCAGAAGGTCTTCCTCCTGTCGCCTGCTAACGTCGATGTCACGGCGGAGGACAAAGCCCGAATCGCCGAGGGCGGGTTCTTCAACCAGAGCTAGCCAGCCGCAACCGTAGAGCCCGGCCGCCAGGCCGACGACGAGCAGGGGAGAGGGGAAGCGCGATGAGTGTCGCACTCCAGGTGCTGTACATCGCGTTGTACTGCTTCCTGTTCGTGCTGATCTTCCGATTGGTGATGGATTACGTCTTCCAGTTCGCCCGTTCGTGGCACCCTGGGAAGGCGATGGTGGTGGTCCTCGAGGGCACCTACACTGTCACCGATCCGCCACTCAAGCTTCTGCGGCGGTTCATCCCGCCGCTACGTCTCGGGGGCGTGGCGCTCGACCTGTCCTTCTTCGTATTGATGATCATCGTGTACATCCTGATCTCCGTCGTTGGGGGCTTGATGTGAACGGTGCGGGCTCCCGATATGTCGACGATCACGTTGAGGTGAAGAGATGCCGCTGACCCCCGAGGACGTTCGGAACAAGCAGTTCACGACCGTCCGCCTCCGAGAGGGCTATGACGAGGATGAGGTCGACGCCTTCCTCGACGAAGTGGAGGCGGAGCTGACCCGATTGCTCCGCGAGAACGAGGATCTGCGGGCCAAACTGGCCGCAGCCACTCGTGCCGCTGCCCAGAACCAGCAGCAGGGCATGCGCAAGCCGGAGCAGCAGGACCGTCCGGTCCCCGCTGCCATATCCGGACCGCAGCCGGTGCCGCAGCAGCAGATGGGCCCGCCGCAGCAGCAGGGCGGCATGCCGCAGCTGCCGCCCGGCCCCAGCGCCCAGCAGCAGCACGGCCCCGGTCCGATGCAGCAGATGGGCCAGCACCCGATGCAGCAGCAGGGTCCGGGCCCGATGGGCCAGCACCCGATGCAGCAGGGGCCCGGTCCGATGGGCCAGCACCCGATGCAGCAGCAGCACCCCATGCAGCAGCCGATGCAGCAGCAGGGTCCCGGTGGCGACAGCGCCGCCCGCGTCCTCTCGCTCGCCCAGCAGACCGCCGACCAGGCGATCGCCGAGGCGCGTTCCGAGGCCAACAAGATCGTCGGTGAGGCCCGCAGCCGCGCCGAGGGTCTGGAGCGGGACGCCCGTGCCAAGGCGGACGCGCTGGAGCGGGACGCGCAGGAGAAGCACCGTGTGGCGATGGGCTCCCTGGAGTCCGCCCGCGCCACGCTGGAGCGCAAGGTCGAGGACCTGCGCGGCTTCGAGCGCGAGTACCGCACGCGGCTGAAGTCCTACCTGGAGTCGCAGCTGCGTCAGTTGGAGAACCAGGCCGACGACTCGCTCGCCCCGCCGCGTACGGCTCCGGCCGCACCGTCCCTCCCGGCCGCGTCCACCATGGGCGGCTCGATGGGCGGCGGCACCATGGGTGGATCCATGGGCGCCGGTATGGGCAACGGCATGGCTCCCGCCGGTGCGGGTGCGATGGGCCACTCCGGCTCCGCGCCCTCCTACGGTGGCCAGAGCATGGGTGGGCACACGCCCGGCCCGACGTACGGCGGCCAGCAGCAGATGTCGCCCGCGATGACGCAGCCGATGGCGCCGGTGCGGCCGCAGGCGCCGCAGCCGATGCAGCAGGCGCCGACGCCGATGCGGGGCTTTTTGATCGACGAGGACGACAACTGATCGCCTGCCGCTAGGCGCACGCACCACCAAGGGCCGGGCCCCCGGGGAATCCTTTTTCCCCGCGGGGCCCGGCCCTTTGCCCTTCCCCGCCCGCCCGCCCCCTTGTCCTCAAGCGCCGGACCGGCTGGAATGTGCTTCCGGCCGGAAGGGACCGAGGCCCGAAGGGGCGCGGGGAACTGCGCGAGCAACCCACCACCGGCCGGTGGTCCGGCAACGACAGCGACTGCCCCTCCGGGTCGGTGGTCCCCCGCCGGTGCGCGGTGGCCGCTCGCGCAGTTCCCCGCGCCCCTGACGGGGCACCTCCGTCCCCCGGGCACACAACATTCAGCCCGCGCGGCGTTTGAGCGCCAAGGGCGGGGGGTGGGGTCAGGACTTGGTGAGGTGGAAGGTGAGGCCGAGGGTGGGGTCGGTGAAGGCGGGGCCGAAGGTCGCGTCGGGGGCGTCCTCGGTGAAGGTGAGGGCGAGGACTTCCTCGGAGATGAGGGCGGCGTGCGCCCGGAGCGCGTCGGAGAGTTCGGCGTCGGTGGACTGCCACCGGACCGCGATCCGGTCCGCCACATCGAGCCCCGAATTCTTGCGCGCTTCCTGGATCAGCCGGATCGCGTCCCGCGCGAGCCCCGCGAGCCGCAGTTCGGGCGTGATCTCCAGGTCGAGCGCGACCGTCGCCCCGGAGTCGGACGCCACCGACCACCCCTCACGCGGGGTCTCGGTGATGATGACCTCCTCCGGCGCGAGCGCCACGGTCTCGCCGTCGACCTCGACGGCCGCCGTCCCGTCCCGCAGCGCCGCGGACAGCGCCGCCGCGTCCGCCGCCGCGACCGCCGCCGCGACCGCCTGCACGCCCTTGCCGAACCGCTTCCCCAGCGCCCGGAAGTTCGCCTTGGCGGTGGTGTCGACCAGCGAGCCGCCGACCTCGGAGAGCGAGGCCAGCGAGCTGACGTTCAGCTCCTCGGTGATCTGGGCGCGGAGCTGCTCGGAGAGCCCCTCGAAGCCCGCGGCCGCGACGAGCGCCCGGGAGAGCGGCTGCCGCGTCTTGACCCCGGACTCCGCGCGGGTCGCGCGGCCCAGCTCGACCAGCCGCCGTACCAGCTGCATCTGCTCGGACAGCCCGGCGTCGATCCGGCTGTCGTCCACGAGCGGCCAGCTCGCCAGGTGGACGGAGTCCGGCGCGTCGGGGACGACCGGCACCACCAGGTCCTGCCAGACCCGCTCTGTGATGAACGGCACAAGCGGCGCCATGAGCCGCGTGACCGTCTCCACCACGTCGTGCAGGGTGCGCAGCGCCGCCGCGTCGCCCTGCCAGAACCGGCGGCGGGAGCGCCGCACGTACCAGTTCGACAGGTCGTCGACGAAGCCGGACAGCAGCTTGCCCGCGCGCTGGGTGTCGAAGGTCTCCAGTGCGGCGGTGACATCGCGCACCAGTACGTTCAGCTCGCCGACCAGCCAGCGGTCGAGCAGCGGCCGGTCCTCGACCGCCGGGTCCGCCGCGCTGGGCGCCCAGCCGGACGTACGGGCGTACAGCGCCTGGAAGGCGACCGTGTTCCAGTACGTGAGGAGCGTCTTGCGGACGACCTCCTGGATCGTGGAGTGGCCGACCCGGCGGGCCGACCAGGGCGAGCCGCCGGCCGCCATGAACCAGCGCACCGCGTCCGCGCCGTGCTGGTCCATGAGTGGGATCGGCTGCAGGATGTTGCCCAGGTGCTTGGACATCTTGCGGCCGTCCTCGGCGAGGATGTGGCCGAGGCAGACCACGTTCTCGTACGACGACTTGTCGAAGACCAAGGTGCCGACCGCCATCAGCGTGTAGAACCAGCCGCGGGTCTGGTCGATCGCCTCGGAGATGAACTGCGCGGGGTACGTCCGCTCGAAGACGTCCTTGTTGCGGTACGGGTAGCCCCACTGCGCGAACGGCATCGACCCCGAGTCGTACCAGGCGTCGATCACCTCGGGCACCCGGGTCGCGGTGCCGCCGCAGGTCGGGCAGGCGAAGGTGACCTCGTCGATGTACGGGCGGTGCGGGTCGAGCCCCGACTGGTCGCTGCCGGTCAGCTCGCCGAGTTCGGTGAGCGAGCCGACGCAGGTCAGATGGTCGTCCTCGCAGCGCCAGATCGGCAGCGGGGTGCCCCAGTAGCGGTTGCGGGACAGGGCCCAGTCCACGTTGTTGTTGAGCCAGTCGCCGAAGCGGCCGTGCTTGACGGACTCCGGGTACCAGTTGGTGCGCTCGTTCTCCCGCAGCATCGCGTCCTTGACCGCGGTGGTGCGGATGTACCAGGACGGCTGCGCGTAGTAGAGCAGCGCGGTGTGGCAGCGCCAGCAGTGCGGATAGCTGTGCTCGTACGGCACGTGCCGGAACAGCCGCCCGGTGGCCTGGAGTTCGGCCACCAGCGCCTCGTCGGCCTTCTTGAAGAAGATCCCGCCGACCAGCGGGACGTCCGGCTCGAAGGTGCCGTCGGGGCGGATCGGGTTGACGACGGGCAGGCCGTACGCCCGGCAGGTCTTGAGGTCGTCCTCACCGAAGGCGGGGGACTGGTGGACCAGTCCGGTGCCGTCCTCGGTGGTCACGTAGTCGGCGTTGAGCACGTAGTGCGCGTCGGGGATGTCGACATACGTGAACGGCCGCTCGTACGACCAGCGTTCCATCTCGCGGCCGGTGAAGGTCCGCCCGGTGGCGGTCCAGCCCTCGCCCAGCGCCTTGCCCAGCAGCGGCTCGGCGACGACGAGCTGCTCGGTGCCGTCGGTGGCGACCACATAGGTCACGTCGGGGTGCACGGCGACGGCGGTGTTGGAGACCAGCGTCCAGGGGGTGGTCGTCCAGACCAGCAGCGCGGCCTCGCCGGCCAGCGGGCCGCCGGTCAGCGGGAAGCGGACGAAGACCGAGGGGTCGACGATCGTCTCGTAGCCTTGCGCCAGCTCGTGGTCGGACAGGCCGGTCTGGTCGCGCGGGCACCAGGGGGCGACGCGGTAGTCCTGGACCAGCAGGCCCTTGTCGAAGATCTGCTTCAGCGACCACCACACGGACTCCACGTACTCGGGGTCCATGGTGCGGTAGGCGTCGTCCAGGTCGACCCAGTACCCCATGCGGTGGGTCAGCTCGGTGAAGGCGTCGGTGTGCCGGGTCACCGACTCACGGCACTTCGCGTTGAACTCGGCGATGCCGTACTTCTCGATGTCCTGCTTGCCGGTGAAGCCCAGCTCCTTCTCCACCGCCAGCTCGACCGGCAGGCCGTGGCAGTCCCAGCCGGCCTTGCGGGTCACATGGTGGCCCTGCATGGTCTTGAAGCGCGGGAAGACGTCCTTGAAGACCCGGGCCTCGATGTGGTGGGCGCCGGGCATGCCGTTGGCGGTCGGCGGACCCTCGTAGAAGACCCAGTCGGGGCGGCCCACGGTCTGCTCCAGCGAGCGGGCGAAGGTCTTCCGCTCGGTCCACAGGTCGAGCACCTCGTGCTCGAGGGCGGGCAGGTCGACCTGGGCGGGTACCTGGCGGTACTGCGGCTGCGGGGTCTGCGGGCTCATCAGGGCATTTCCTCCGGCGGACACTGACGCTGGTGCGTTCCGTCGGAGGGACGAGAGCGAGCGCTCCCGCGGTACCACCCTCCTTGGCGGCGGGAAAATCCCACCGCCCCCTCATTGGGGCAGCGACGCCGGTTCTACGGCCCGGGAGGCGCGCACGCACACGCAGGCCCCACGGGTTTTCCTCCGGCGGCTCCGGGGTGATCTTCACGTCGCGCACACCCCCGGGCTTCCACCGGCCCCGGGTCGCTCTCGGCTGCGTGCGGCGCTACTCGTCCCATCCACGCCTTTCGCTGCGCCCAGTGTACGGGGCGGCAGGCGGCGCGGAGGAACGCTTTTCCCGGGCGCCGCCCGCCGGGCGGGGCCGGCCGGCGGCTGACCCGAATGCCCTGCTCCGCGCGCCGTCCGCGCGGCCGTCACGCATCGTTACCGCCATGGACCGGAATACCTGGCGGTGAGCTGGGCACAACGGATGGCAGACCTGCCTGCCCCGCGGGGCGGATCGGTCGGTCAGGCAGCGCGCCCCGTTTGCCGCGGGTCCGGAGCCGATTTACCGTTTCCGGCACGATTCGCGAACAAGATCACAGATGTGAAGGGGTCGCGGCCATGGTCGTGAAGAAGCCGCCCGCGGCGCCACGGGCGAAGAAGTCCTCGCCGAAGAAGGCGGCAGCGGGCAAGAAGGCGGCAGCGGCCGGGAAGGCCCCGGCCAAGAAGACCGCGGCCAAGGCGCCGGCGAAGAAGGCACCGGCGAAGAAGGCACCGGCGAAGAAGGCGGCGGCGAAGAAGGCGGCGGGCAAGAAAGCGGTGCCCGCGAAGGCGGTGGCCAAGAAGGCCGCCGCCAAGAAGACGGCGGGCACCGCCAAGAAGACCGCGGCCGGGAAACCGGCGGCGAAGAAGACGGCCGCGAGCAGCACGGCGGCCCCCAGCACCGCCGCCAGGAAGCCTGCGGCGGCCAAGAAGGTGCCGGTCAAGAAGACGGCACCGCCGAAGAAGACGGCACCCGCGAAGAAGGTGGCGGCCAAGAAGCAGGCGGCGGCCGGGCGGACGGCGTCCAAGAAGACGGCGTCGTCCACCGGGACGGCGCCGGCGTCGGGCAGGGACGGTTCGGCCGGGAAGGCCGGGACGGCGAAAAGGAAGACGGGAGCCAGCAAGGTGGTTGCGAAGAAGACCGCGGCGAGCACGGCCGCGACCACGGGGGCCGCGTCCGCGGTACCCGCAGCGCGCGCCGCCGCGGAGCCCGGCGTCCTCGCCGTACTCCCCGGCGAGGAGCCGTGGACGGCCGAGGAGGTGGCCGAGGCCAGAAACGAGCTCCAGACCGAGGTGGAGCGGTACGAAGCGGAGATCACCTCGTCCGAGGCGGCCGTCGCGGGCCTGCTGCGGGACTCCGGTGACGGGGCGGGCGACGACGAGGCCGACACCGGCACCAAGAACATCACCCGCGAGTACGAGCTGGCGCTGGCCGCCAACACCCGCGAGATGCTGACGCAGGCCCGGCACGCGCTGGAACGCCTGGACGAGGGCACGTACGGCCGCTGCGAGTCCTGCGGCAACCCCATCGGCAAGGCCAGGACGCAGGCGTTCCCGCGAGCCACCCTGTGCCTGGACTGCAAGCAGCGACAGGAGCGGCGCTGACCGGTCGTACGGGTGTGCCGTACCCTCGTCATCAGTCAGGATTTCGGCCTGGCGGGCACGGAGCACAAAGGGCTGAGGGACTCACGTGACGGAAGCGGAGCGCACCATCACCACGCCGGACGAGACACCGGGACAGACGCCTGACCCGGCTGTCGCCCCGGAGCAGCAGGACGAGCCCGCCCCGCCGCCGCGCAGGCGGCGGGTGCCCATCCTGCTGGGGGTGGCGGCGCTCGCCTACGCGCTCGACCTGCTCTCCAAGATCTGGGTCGTGAAGCGTCTCGAGGGCCGTGACGCGATCGACGTCTTCGGCCACTACCTGCGGCTGGACGCGATAAGGAACGCGGGCGCGGCCTTCGGTCTCGGCCAGGGCATGACGATCGTGTTCACGCTGATCGCGCTCGGCGTGATCGTGGTGATCGCCCGGCTGTCCCGCCGCCTCTACAGCCTGCCCTGGGCGATCGCGCTGGGCCTGCTGCTCGGCGGCGCCTTCGGCAACCTCACCGACCGGGTCTTCCGCGCCCCCGGCGGCTTCCAGGGCCGTGTGGTGGACTTCATCGCCCCGGCCCACTTCGCGGTCTTCAACCTCGCCGACTCCGCGATCTGCTGCGGCGGCGTCCTCATCGTCCTGCTCTCCTTCCGCGGCGTGGACCCGGACGGCACCGTCCACCGGGACTGACCCCTCCGGGGCGGGCACTCGGTCGGCCCGGGACGGGAGGGTCCTCGCGGTCCGGCATACTCGACTGGTGAGTACCCTTCCCGAGGTTCGTTCCCTGCCCGTGCCCGATGGCCTGGAAGGCGAGCGTGTCGACGCCGCCATCGCCCGTATGTTCGGATTCTCGCGGACCAAGGCCGCCGAGCTGGCCGCGGCGGGGAAGGTCTCGATCGACGGGTCGGCCGCGGGCAAGTCCGAGCGGGTGCACGGCGGTGCCTGGCTGGAAGTCGAGATGCCCGCGGCGCCCGCGCCCGTGCAGATCGTCGCCGAGCCCGTCGAGGGCATGGAGATCATCCATGACGACGACGACGTCGTGGTCATCGTGAAGCCCGTCGGGGTGGCCGCCCACCCGAGCCCCGGCTGGACCGGCACCACCGTGATCGGCGGCCTCGCCGCCGCCGGGTACCGCATCTCCACCTCGGGCGCCGCCGAGCGCCAGGGCATCGTGCACCGCCTCGACGTCGGCACCTCGGGCCTGATGGTGGTCGCCAAGTCCGAGCGCGCGTACACCCTGCTCAAGGCGCAGTTCCGGGACCGGGTCGTGGACAAGCGCTACCACGCCCTGGTGCAGGGCCACCCCGACCCGATGAGCGGCACCATCGACGCGCCGATCGGCCGCCACCCGCAGCACGACTACAAGTGGGCGGTCGTCGCCGACGGCAAGGCGTCCGTGACGCACTACGACCTCATCGAGGCGTTCCGCTCCGCCAGCCTGCTCGACATCAAGCTGGAGACCGGCCGCACCCACCAGATCCGGGTGCACATGTCCGCGCACCGCCACCCCTGCGTCGGTGACCTCACCTACGGCGCCGACCCCACGATCGCCAAGCGGCTCGGCCTGACCAGACAGTGGCTGCACGCGATGCGGCTGGGCTTCGAGCACCCGTCCGACGGGAGCTGGGTGGAGTTCGAGAGCGCGTACCCGCAGGACCTCCAGCACGCGCTGGACGTGATCCGCGCGGACAGCGAGTGACCGCCGGCGCCACCGTGCCCGTGCCCGCCGTGCGGATCGTGGCCGCCGACGACCCGGCGGCGATGGCCGCGGTGCACGCGATACGCCACGAGGTCTTCGTCGTCGAGCAGGACGTCCCCGCCGACCTGGAGTGGGACGGCAAGGACGACCGGGCCGTGCACGTACTCGCCGAGGGCGCCGGGACCGGGCGGCTGCTGCTCGGTGAGGACGCGGCGAAGAAGAACGGCGGCGACCCGCGGACCGCGGTGCTCGGCAGGCTCGCCGTGCTCCCGGGCGCCCGCGGCAACGGCACCGGGGCCCGGCTGGTGCGCGCCCTGGAGGACGAGGCCCGCCGCCTCGGCCTCGACGGCGTCTACCTGGAGGCCCAGGTGCACGCGATCGCCTTCTACGAGCGGCTCGGCTACACCGCCTTCGGCCCGGAGTTCCAGGACGCGGGAATCGCCCACCGCGCCATGCGGCGGTCGCTGCGCTGAAGCGTGACAACCTGGCGCGGTGGATCAGCTCGCGCTCTTCTTCACCCTCATGCTCGCGGCCATCATCGTGGTGCCGCTCGGCGACCGGGTGGGGCTGCCGTCACCGGTGCTGATGACGCTGCTCGGCGGCGTGCTCGCGGCCGTGCCGCAGGTGCCCAACGTGCAGATCGAACCCGACCTGATCCTGCCGCTGGTGCTGCCGCCGCTGCTCTACGCCTCCGTGCAGCGCACCTCCTGGCGGCAGTTCGCGGCCAACAGGCGCGCCATCTTCCTGCTCGCGGTGGCCCTGGTCTTCGTCACCACGGCCGCCGTCGCCGCGGTCGCCGACGCGGTGGTGCCGGGCATCACGGTGGCCGGGGCCCTCGCGCTCGGCGCCCTGGTCGCGCCGCCCGACCCGGTGGCCGCCACCGCGGTGGCGGGCAGCCTGGGCCTGCCGCGCCGCATGGTCTCCATCCTGGAGGGCGAGGGGCTCTTCAACGACGTGACCGCGATCGTGCTGTACCACGTGGCGATCGCCGCGGCGGTGTCCGGCAACTTCTCCGCCCCGCACGCCGTGCTCGAACTCGTGCTCTCCGGTGTCGTCGCCGTGGCCGTCGGCCTGGCCCTCGGCTGGGCGGCGAACCAGCTGATGGGCATCGTCGGCGACCCGACGCTGCAGATCGGCCTGTCACTGCTGGTGCCCTTCGCCTCGTACGCGCTCGCCGAGGCCCTCGGCGGCTCCGGGGTGCTCGCCGTCCTCACCACCGCGCTGTTCCTGGCCGAGTACGCCTTCGAGGCCGACGACGTGACGGCCCGGCTGGCGGGCAGCACCTTCTGGGAGATCGTCGACACCCTCGTCACGGGGATCGCCTTCGGGCTGATCGGCCTGGAGCTGCACAACGTCTTCCGGGTCGGCACGGGCAACTGGGGGCCGATGCTGCGGCACGCGGGGCTGGTGGTCGCCGTCGTCGTCGGCGTACGGCTGCTGTACCTGCTGCCCGCCTCGTGGATCGCCCGCAAGCTGCACAAGCTGCGGGACGTGGCCGAGGACATCCCGATGACCTGGCGGGAGACCGTCATCATGTGGTGGGCGGGGATGCGCGGGGTGGCGTCCGTGGCGCTGGCGCTGGCCATCCCGCTGACCACCGACGACCACGACCCGTTCCCGGCCCGCGCCGAGATCCTCTTCATCGCCTTCGCGGTGGTGCTCGCCACCCTCGTCGTCCAGGGCCTCACCCTGCCCTGGCTGGTGCGGCGGCTCGGCGTCAGCGGCGACATCGAGGCCGAGCACGACCTGGAGCGGATGCTCGCACTGCGGGCGATGAACGCCGCCAAGGTCAGGCTGCGCGACATCGAAGCGGTCGAGACGCTCAGCGAGGAGCTGTCGGAGGTGCTGCACCGGCGGGCGTTCGACCTCGGCGCCAGGATCTGCCCGGACATCGTCGACGACGAGCGGCGCGAGAGCCATGCCAAGCGGGTCAAGCGGCACAAGGCAGTCCGCCGGATCCAGGACGAGATGATGTCGGCCGCCCGGCACGAGGTGCTCTCCGCGCGCAGCGAGCCGGGCTACGACCCGGAGGTCGTCGACCGGGTGCTGCGCCAGCTCGACCTGCGCTCGATGCGCGGCTGACACCGCGGCGCGAGCCGTTGCCCCCGGTACGACCTAGCGCGCCCCTGGCCCCGGCCCGAGGTCCTTGGCATCCGGCGGCGGCGCGGCGGGCCGGTCCTGGCCCTCCTCGTGCCCGGGCGCGGTCGCCGTGCTGACCCGCGGCAGCGCGTACGGGTGCTCGCAGCGCAGCCAGTCGATCAGCTGCTCGCGGACCAGGCAGCGCAGGTTGAAGATGTCGTCGGAGTCCTTGGCGGTGACCAGCGCCCTGACCTGGATGGTGGTCGGCGTCGTGTCGATGACCACCAGGCCCCACGCCCTGCGGTCCCACTCCGAGGTCTCCTCCAGGATCTCGAAGAGCCGCTTGCGCAGCAGGCCCATGGGCGTGGCGTGGTCGAGGTGCAGCAGCACGGTGCCGGTCATCCGCGGGTCGCCGCGCGACCAGTTCTCGAACGGCTTGCTGGTGAAGTACGACACCGGCATCGTGATCCGCCGCTCGTCCCAGGTGCGGACGCTCAGATAGGTCAGGGTGATCTCCTCCACCAGACCCCACTCGCCGTCCACCACCACGGTGTCGCCGATCCGCACCATGTCGCCGAAGGCGATCTGCAGCCCGGCGAAGAGGTTGCCCAGCGTGGACTGCGCCGCGACACCGGCGACGATGCCGATGATGCCCGCGGACGCCAGCATCGACGCCCCGACGGTGCGCATGGCGGGGAACGTGAACAGCATCGACGCGACCGCGATCACCGCCACGATCGCGGTGAGCACCCGCTGTATCAGGGTGAGCTGGGTGCGCAGCCGCCGGATCTTGGCGACATCGCGGGAGGTGGCCGCGTACCGGGCGTAGGAGGAGTCGGTCACCGCGGCGGCGACCCGGACCACCAGCCAGCCCGACGCGGCGATCAGCACCAGGACCAGCAGCTGCCCGACCCCGGCCGCGTGATCGTCGGCCAGGTGCCCGGCGTGGTAGCCGCCGCGCAGTATCGCCGTGAGGATCACCACCTGCAGCGGGACGCCGCAGCGCCGCAGCAGCCCCCACAGCGGGGTCTCCGGGTGCTTGGCGTCCATCCGGCGCAGCGACCGGTCCACGGCCCACCCCGCGGCCAGCGACAGCAGGACCGCCGCCCCGACGACGATCAGCGGTCGCAGCGCGCCGCCCATGTGCGTTCACCTCGGCTCATTCGCGAAATGCGGCGCCGCGGCGCCGCCTGGCACCATGGTCGCGTACCCGAACACCCCGAACGAAGGCAGTGTTGTGACGATCGTCCTGTTCCACTCCGCGTGCGGGCTGCGCCCCGCGGTGCACACCGCCGCCGACCGGCTCCGTGCCACCGGGCACGAGGTGCACGTACCCGACCTCTACGACGGCCGCACCGCGCCGACCGTGGAGGAGGGCATGGCGATCAGGGACGAGATCGGCAACGACGAGCTGCTGCGCCGGGCCATCGTCGCCGCCGCGCCCTTCTCGGCGCGGGGCCTGGTCTACGCGGGCCTGTCCCTGGGCGGCTCCCTCGCCCAGAACCTGGCCCTGGGCGACGAGAACGCCCGCGGCCTGCTCCTGCTGCACGGCACCTCGGACATCGCCGAAGGCGCCGCCACCGACATCCCCGTACAGCTCCACGTGGCCGACCCCGACCCCTTCGAGACCGAGGACTGGCTGAACACCTGGTACCTGGGGATGCGCAAGGCCGGGGCCGATGTGGAGATCCACCGCTACCGCGGCGCGGGCCACCTCTACACCGACCCCGAGCTGCCGGACTACGACGCGGAGGCGGCGGAGCGGACCTGGGCGATCGCCGCGGACTTCCTCGGGGAGCTCTGAGACCCGCTCCCCCGGGGAAGCCGCGGCGGCCGGTGCCTCGCGGCGGCTACTTCTTGAGCTTGGCCTCGATCGCGGACATCACGTCCGTGGAGGAGAGCCCGGGAACCTTGACGTCCGCGTCGTTCACCTTGACGGTCGGCGTCGCGGTGACGCCGCTCTTGTCGAAGGCTGAGCTCATCGTCAGCGCCCACTTGTCGAAGGTGCCCTTCTTCACCGCGTCGGAGAACTTGGCGTTGCCCTTGAGCGCCGGGACCTCCTGCGCCAGCGCGATCAGGTGGTCGGCGTCGTTGAAGGCGTCGTTCGTCTCCTCGGGGTGGTCGGCCTTGCTGTAGAGCACCTTGTGGTACGCGGTGAACGCGTCGGTGGACACGTTCAGGGCCGCGCCCAGCGCGCTGAGGGCCTTCTTCGAACCGGAGCCGGGGGACTGGCCGTTGTCGAGGAAGGTGCCGAAGGTGTAGACGATCTTGTACTTGCCGTCCTGCGCGCCCTTGAGCACCGCGTCACCGGCGGCCTGCTCGTAGGCGGCGCAGACCGGGCAGCGCAGATCCTCGTACTCCGCGACGGTGTTCTTGTTGGCCGCGTCGCCGACGACGACCTGGGTGCCGTTGGTGCCCGAGCTGTTGGCGGGCTTGACCAGCGTCTTCTTCGCCGCCGCCTGCCAGTAGCTGTCCTTGTTCATCTGGTTGACGGCGACCGCGACACCGCCGGCTATCGCCAGCAGGGCGACCACGCCGCCGCCGACCATCAACTGGCGGCGCACCTTGGCGCGCTTCGCCTCCTTCTCGCGCTGGATACGCAGCCGCTCGCGGGCGGCGTCCTTGGCGGCCTTGCTGTTCCTGCTGCTCATGGGGGATCTCCGTGGGTACGCAAAGGTGGTGTGGGTGAAATTCCGTGCCGGTCCGCCAGGGTCAGGCGGCGGCCAGGACGGGGGGACCACGGCGTACGACCGCGTGCAGCAGCGGGAGGGTGGAGACGGCGGCGACCGCGGTGTGGGCCGGGCCGACCGGGCGGCGCGGCGGGAGGTGCGCGGCGGTACGGGCGGCGGCGGTCGCCAGGCGCAGCGGGCGGAAGGCGGCGGCCGCCACCACACGCAGCACCCGGTGCAGCGCGGCCTCACCGCGGCGCAGCCACCAGGACGCGGCCAGGCCGACCGTGACGTGCACGGCCAGCAGCAGCCACGGCAGGGCGGTGGACGGCAGCGCGGGCGCCGCGGCGCCGCCGGGCATCGCGCCGAGCTTGGGGCCGACCTGTCCTCCGCTGCACAGGAACGCCTCGTGGAACGACCACCACGAGCCGGTCACCGGGCCGCCGGACGGCCCGTAACACGCCTGCTGGCCCGCGGTGAAGACGGTGTCGGTGGCCAGCTCAAGCGGCACCATCAGGGCGGCGATCGGCCAGAAGCCGCGCTCCCGGCGGCCGCCCAGCAGATAGGCCAGCGTGAAGATGGCGGCGACCGCGCCCGCGACCACGGGCAGCGGCAGCGGCGACCGGGACAGCAGGATGTGGGAGGTGGTGGACATGGTGACGCACAGCGCGGCGAACAACCCCGCCCGCACCACTCTCAGTCCCGTCCCGGCCCGCTCCATAGGGGCTCAGTGTGCCACGGGCGCTCGCACAGTTGTCTATGAGCCGCATGAGAATCGGTCAGGGTCCGGGACGGCGGCTTCCGGGCCCCGATACGGCGCCCGCGCGGGGCGATCCGCCCGCCGTGCGGGACGGTGTCCGAGCGGAGTCGTAGACTCGCCAACGCCGCCAGAAGACCCGCGCTCGCCGGAGGTATTCCCACCCGTGACCGAACAGCCCTTCGCTCATCTCCATGTCCACACCCAGTACTCGCTGCTGGACGGAGCGGCGAGATTGAAGGACATGTTCAAGGCGTGCAACGAGATGCAGATGAGTCATGTGGCCATCACGGACCACGGCAACCTGCACGGGGCGTACGACTTCTTCCACCAGGCCAAGGCGGCCGGGGTCACGCCGGTGATGGGGATCGAGGCGTATCTGGCGCCCGAGTCGCGGCGGTACAACAAGCCGGTCAAGTGGGGCGCCCCGCACCAGAAGCGCGACGACATCTCGGGCGCGGGCGCGTACACGCACATGACGATCTGGGCGCGGAACGCCACCGGGCTGCACAATCTGTTCCGTGCCCAGTCCCGGGCCGCCTTCGAGGGCTACTTCCGCAAGCCGCGCATGGACCGCGAGCTGCTCAGCGAGTACGCCGAGGGCATGATGGGCACCACCGGCTGCCCGTCGGGCGAGGTCTCCACCCGGATCAGGCTCGGGCAGATGGACGAGGCGATCAAGGCCGCCTCCGAGTACCAGGACATCTTCGGCAAGGAGAACTTCTTCGTCGAGATCATGGACCACGACATCGACATCGACCGCCGGGCACGGGACGGCCTGATGGAGATCTCGAAGAAGCTCGGCGCGCCCTTCGTGGTCACCAACGACTCGCACTACACGTACGCCACGGAGTCCTCGGCGCACGACACGCTGCTGTGCATCCAGACCGGGTCGAACATGTCGGACCCGGACCGCTTCAAGTTCGACGGCAGCGGCTACTACCTGAAGTCGGCCGCCGAGATGTACGCGATCGACACCTCGGACGCGTGGCAGGAGGGCTGCCGCAACAGCCAGCTCCTGATCGCCGACCGGGTCGACACCACCGGCATGTTCGAGACCAAGAACCTGATGCCGCGGTTCGACGTGCCCGAGGGCTACACCGAGGTGACCTGGTTCCGCGAGGAGGTCGCCCGCGGCATGGCCCGGCGCTTCCCCGGCGGCATCCCCGAGGACCGGCAGAAGCTCGCCGACTACGAGATGGACACCATCGTGCAGATGGGGTTCCCCGGTTACTTCCTGGTGGTCGCGGACTTCATCATGTGGGCGAAGAACAACGGCATCGCGGTCGGCCCCGGCCGAGGCTCCGCGGCCGGTTCGATCGTCGCCTACGCGATGGGCATCACCGACCTCGACCCGGTCCCGCACGGGCTGATCTTCGAGCGGTTCCTCAACCCCGAGCGCGTGTCCATGCCCGATGTCGACATCGACTTCGACGAGCGCAGGCGCGGCGAGGTCATCCGCTACGTGACGGAGAAGTACGGCTCCGACAAGGTCGCGCAGATCGCCACCTACGGCACCATCAAGGCCAAGGCCGCGATCAAGGACTCGGCCCGCGTGCTGGGCTACCCGTTCTCCATGGGCGACCGGATCACCAAGGCGATGCCCGCCGACGTCCTCGGCAAGGGCATCCCGCTGTCCGGCATCACCGACAAGGAGCACCCCCGCTACAGCGAGGCGGGCGAGGTCCGGGCGATGTACGAGAACGAGCCGGACGTCACCAAGGTGATCAACTCGGCCAAGGGCATCGAGGGCCTGGTCCGGCAGATGGGCGTGCACGCGGCCGGCGTCATCATGTCCGCCGAGCCGCTGATCGACCATGTGCCGATCTTCTCGCCGAAGAACGACGGCGCGGTCGTCACGCAGTGGGACTACCCGAGCTGCGAGTCGCTCGGCCTGCTCAAGATGGACTTCCTCGGCCTGCGCAACCTGACGATCATGGACGACGCCGTCAAGTCCATCAAGGCCAACAAGGGCATCGACATCGACCTGCTGGCGCTGCCGCTGGACGACCCGAACACCTACGCCCTGCTCGGCCGCGGCGACACCCTCGGCGTCTTCCAGTTCGACGGCGGCCCGATGCGCTCGCTGCTGCGCATGATGAAGCCCGACAACTTCGAGGACATCTCCGCCGTCTCCGCGCTGTACCGGCCGGGTCCGATGGGCATGAACTCGCACATCAACTACGCGCTGCGCAAGAACAAGCAGCAGGAGATCACCCCGATCCACAAGGAGCTGGAAGAGCCGCTCCGCGAGGTCCTGGACATCACCTACGGCCTCATCGTGTACCAGGAGCAGGTGCAGAAGGCCGCCCAGGTGCTCGCCGGGTACTCCCTGGGCCAGGCCGACCTGCTGCGCCGCGCGATGGGCAAGAAGAAGAAGGAGGTCCTCGACAAGGAGTTCATCCCCTTCCAGGCGGGCATGCGGGAGCGGAACTACTCCGACGAGGCCATCCAGGCCGTGTGGGACGTACTGGTCCCCTTCGCCGGATACGCCTTCAACAAGGCGCACTCCGCCGCGTACGGCCTGGTCTCCTACTGGACCGCGTATCTGAAGGCCAACTACCCGGCCGAGTACATGGCGGGCCTGCTGACCTCGGTCAAGGACGACAAGGACAAGATGGCGCTCTATCTCAACGAGTGCCGCCGGATGGGCATCAAGGTGCTGCCGCCGGACGTCAACGAGTCCAACGCTAACTTCACGCCGCGCGGCGACGACACGATCGTCTTCGGCCTCACCGCCGTCCGCAACGTGGGGCAGAACGTGGTGGAGTCCGTGGTCAAGTGCCGCAAGGCCAAGGGCCGGTACGCCTCCTTCCCCGACTTCCTCGACAAGGTCGAGGTCGTGGTCTGCAACAAGCGCACCGTCGAGTCGCTGATCAAGGCCGGCGCCTTCGACGAGATGAAGCACACCCGGCGCGGCCTCACCGAGCACTTCGAGTCGATGATCGACAACGTGGTGCAGGTCAAGCGCAAGGAGGCCGAGGGCCAGTTCGACCTCTTCGGCGGGATGGGCGACGGCGACGACACCCCGGCCTTCGGGATGGACGTGGTCTTCTCCGACATCGAGTGGGACAAGACGTACCTGCTCGCGCAGGAGCGCGAGATGCTCGGGCTCTACGTCTCCGACCACCCGCTGTTCGGTATCGAGCACATCCTCAACGACAAGACCGACGCGGCCATCGCCGCGCTCGCCGGGGACTACTCGGACGGCGCGATCGTCACCATCGGCGGCATCATCTCCGGGCTGCAGCGGAAGATGACCAAGCAGGGCAATGCCTGGGCGATCGCCACCGTGGAGGACCTGGCGGGCTCGGTGGACTGCATGTTCTTCCCCGCCACCTACCAGCTCGTCTCGACCCAGCTGGTCGAGGACGCGGTGGTCTTCGTCAAGGGGCGGCTCGACAAGCGCGAGGACATCCCGCGGCTGGTCGCGATGGAGCTGATGGTGCCCGACCTCACCGACGTCGGCACCAACGCGCCGGTGATGATCTCCATCCCGACGGTCAAGGTCACCCCGCCGCTGGTGGCCAGGCTCGGCGAGGTGCTGGCCAGCCACAAGGGCAACACCGAGGTGCGGGTGAAGCTGCAGGGCGTGCGCAGTACGACGGTGCTGCGGCTCGACCGGCACCGGGTGACCGCGGACCCCTCGCTCTTCGGCGACCTCAAGGCGCTGCTCGGCCCGGCCTGCCTGGGCGCCGCCCAGCAGCAGGCGGGCTGACCCGGACCCGGCACCGGGCACGACCGCGGGGGCGCTCCTTCCGGAGCGCCCCCGCGTCTTTCGCGGCGCGGATCAGTTGTGGCCGAACCTCCGCTGCTGTTTACGCGAGACCTGCTGCGAGGAGGGCATTATCTGCTCCTCGGCCGCGGAGCTCTTCGCCTGTTCCTGAGCCTCCATGGCGCCGGTGCGCGCCCGCTCCTGCTGGTGCTCACGCTGACGGTTCTGGTTCTTGTGCTTAGCCACGATCGTTCCTCCTAGTGGGGGTACGTGGACGATGGGCCGCCATCAGACTTGCACGGGAGTACGAAGGGCGCATTTCGGGCACTTGCCTTGGTAAGCAGGCAGAAAAGTGACGACCGCCACGCCGATGATCGGGTTCGAGGTCATAACCCCCGAGCATTCGGGCAGACTCGGGGGAACCTGGGGGCACATCAGGGCTGTGGGGGCGACCGGAAGAGGTGCAACATGGACCGCTGCGTCGTCCTGGTGGACGCCGGGTACCTACTGGGCGCGGCGGCGAGTCTGCTGGCGGGTGAGCCCTCCCGGTCCCGGATCGCGGTCGATCACGCCGCCGTCGTCTCCGGCCTGCGCGAACGCGCCGAACTGGAGACCGGTCAGCCGCTGCTGCGGATCTACTGGTTCGACGGCGCACCCGACCGCGTCCCGCAACCCGAGCACCGCAGACTGCGTGTCATGCCCCGGGTGACGGTACGGCTGGGCGCCCTCACCCGGACGGACGGGCGGTGGGCGCAGAAGGGCGTCGACGCGGCGATGCACGCCGAGCTGTCCGAGCTGGCCCGTAACCGCGCCTGCTCCGACATCGTGCTGGTCACCGGGGACGGGGACCTGCTGCCCGGCATGATGTCCGCCAAGGAGCACGGCGTGGCCGTCCACCTGTGGGCCGTACAGGCCGCCGACGGCGACTACAACCAGTCGGAGGACCTGGTCGCCGAGGCCGACGAGCGGCGGGTGCTGGACCGCGCCTGGATCACCGCCGCGATCCGGGCCCGCGACGGCGTGGTCTGCCCGCCGCCGGGGCCGCACTCGGAGTTCGCCGCGATCCTGGCCGCCCCGCTGCCGGAGTCGGCCGCGGGCCCATCGGAGCCCCGCCAGGAGGCCCATCCCCACCCCGAGGCGCAGCGCCCGGGCAAGAACGGCTCCGCGCCCGCGGCGGAAGGAACCGGGACCGCCGCACCGGGCAAGGGCGTGCCCACCCCCAAGGACCTGGCCGACCTGGGCCGCGCCCACGCCGCGCCGAGCCAGCACCCGCAGCCCGCCCCGAGCGCCACCCTGCGCTGGTCGTCGGAGAAGGGCTGGACCGAGCGCGCCACCGGCGCCGACCTGCCCGACACCAGCGGCCTGCCGACCCTCGCCCAGCTCACCACCGCCGAGCAGCGCTGGGCCGACCGCGAGGCCGACATCACCGCGGTCAGCGGCGACCCGTACGAGGTCGGCCAGGTCTTCGCCCGCCGCTGGATCGCCCGGCTCACCGAGCCCGCCCAGCTCCAGCAGCTCTCCACCCACTACCCGCGGGTGCCGCACCGGATCGACGGCGAGCTGCTCAGATACGCCGCCCGCTTCGGCCTGCTCGCCCACAAGGACGACCAGATCGACGAGCACGACCGGTACGCGATCCGGGCGGGTTTCTGGCGTGAGGTCGACGCCCGTACGGTCGCGGAGCACGCCCCGGCCGCCGACTGACGCCTGACCGTGGGCCCGCCGACGGGCGGCAAACACAACCCCGTTGCGGCCTCTGCCGCGCGCGACGCGTACGCTCGATCCTCGTGAGTACGGGCACGGAGGAGACGGCGCCCCCGGCGGTCGCCACAGCCCGCGACACGGTGTGCACCGTGCGCGGTCTGGTCAGGACGTACCCGGCCGGTTCCGGCGGCCGTGGCAGGCTCCTGCGGCGCCGTGGAACCGCTGCGGCGCCGGCCGCGGTGCGCGCCAACGACGGCATCGACCTCGACGTCAGGCGCGGCGAGCTGTTCGGCATCCTCGGCCCCAACGGCGCGGGCAAGACCACCCTGGTACGCCAGCTCACCGGACTGCTGCGGCCCGACGCCGGGTCGATCGACCTGCTCGGCCACGACCTCGTGCGCCACCCCGACCGGGCCTCCCGGCTGGTCGGCTATCTCGGCCAGGAGTCCACCGCGCTCGACGAGCTGACGGTGGCGCTCGCCGCCGAGACCACCGGGCGGCTGCGCGGCCTCGACGCGCGGGCGGCCCGCGCCGCGCGGGACGCGGTGCTCGACGAACTCGAACTCGGCGCGATCGCGGGGCGCCCCATCAAGCGGCTGTCCGGCGGCCAGCGCCGGCTGGCCTGCTTCGCCGCCGTGCTGGTGGGGGAGCGGCCGGTGCTGGTCCTCGACGAGCCCACCACCGGGATGGACCCGGTCGCCCGCCGCGCGGTGTGGGCGGCGGTCGGCCGCCGCCGGGCCGAGCAGGGCGCCACGGTGCTGCTGGTCACCCACAACGTCATCGAGGCCGAGACCGTGCTCGACCGGGTCGCCGTGCTCGACCGCGGCCGGGTCATCGCCTCCGACACCCCCGCGGGCCTGCGCGCCCTGGTCGCCGACGAGGTCAGGCTCGACCTGGTCTGGCGCGACGAGGCGCCGGTCGCGCTGCCCGCGATCGCCGCGCTGCGCCCGCTGGCCGACATCTCCGGCCGCCGCTGGACCCTCCGCCTCCCCCAGGACCGCGCCCGCGCCGCCGTGGCCGAGGTCACCGGCGGCCCCGCGTTCGCCGCCCTGGACGACTTCACCCTGGCCATGCCCAGCCTCGAAGACGTCTACCTCGCCCTGGGCGGCCGGGGAGAGGGCCTGGTGAAGTCGTGAAGACCACCCTCCGGGCGGGTTCCCGGACCATTCCGGCGCCTATTGCGGCGGCGCCCGTGTTCCGGGGAGTACGCCGATGAGCGTTGTCGCGCAGGTGGTGCCGGGCCCGCGGGCGGGGGAGATCGGGGTGCTCGGGCCGCGGGTGGGGCTGGGGGCCGGGTTCGCCGCGGTGTACCGGGCGCAGTTGTCGCGGGCGCGGGTGGCGCGGATTCCGCTGCTGTTCGTGGCCACGTTCCAGTCCGTGGGGATCATGGTGATGATGCGCGGGGTGGTGCACGCCGGTGACGGCGAGGCCGCCCGGGCGGTGGTCGCCGGGTCCAGCGTGCTGGTGGTGGCCTTCGTGGCGCTCAACCTGCTGGCGCAGTACTTCGGGCAGCTCCGGGCCTCCGGCGGCCTCGACCACTACGCGACCCTGCCGGTGCCGCCCGCGGCCGTCGTCCTGGGCGCGGCGGGCGCGTACGCCTCCTTCACCGTGCCCGGCACGCTCGTCACGGCGGTCACCGGCTGCGTCCTCTTCCATCTGCCGCCCGCCAACCTGTGGGTGCTGGCGGTGGTGATCCCGCTCGCCGGGGCCGCGCTGTCGGGCCTCGGCGCCGCGCTCGGGCTGCTGGCGCCACGGCAGGAGATCGCCACCCTCTTCGGCCAGCTCGGCATGTCGGCGGCGCTGCTGCTCGGCGTGCTGCCCGCCTCCCACATGCCCGCGCCCATCTCCTGGACACGGGACCTGCTGCCGTCCACGTACGGCGTGGAGGCGTTCGCCCGCACCTTCGACGCGCACCCGGACTGGGCCGCGGTCTTCGGTGACCTGTCGGTGTGCGCCGCGGTCGGCGTCGCCTCACTGGCCGTCGCCACCCGGGCGTACCGCAGGGCCGCCTGCCGGTGACGCGTCTGCCAGGAAGACCTGGCACGATGGGCGGGTGACCGCACCCCTGACGCCGCATGACCAGCAGCCGCCGTTCCCGCCCTATCCGGGGACGGGCGGCCCCGGCGGGGGCAAGGACGAGCAGCCCTCGCTCACCGCCGAGCTGGCGCGCGGCGCGCTGGTGGCGCTCCTGGTCACCGTCTGCGGTGTGCTGCTCGGCCTGCTCTGGCTGTGGCTCTCGCCCCGCATCCCGATGATCTCCGACGGCAAGGCCGTCTACCTCAAGGACACCGAGGGCGAGGAGGCGATCGGCGGCGACGGCACCTTCGCGATCATCGCCATGGTGCTCGGCGCCCTGACCGCCACCGGCGTCTTCCTGCGCTACCGCCGCGGCGGCGTCGCCGTCGTCCTCGGCCTCGCCGTCGGCGGCCTGCTCGCCTCCGTGGTGGGCTGGCGGATCGGTGTGGCGCTCGGCCCGACCTCGGACATCGTGGCGCACGCCAAGGCCGTCGGCCCGAAGGTCGTCTTCGACGGCCCGCTGGAGCTCCGGGCCAAGAGCGCGCTGGTCGCCTGGTCGGCTGCGGCGATGCTGGTCCACCTCGGCCTGACCTCCGCCTTCGGCCCGCGCGACCCGCAGCCGGTGTACGGGCCCTACCCCAAGTGGGGCGCGCCGCCGCCCGTGGCACCGGGCCAGCAGCCGTACCCCCAGCCCCACCCGTACCCGAACGCCCAGCCGCAGCCCCACCCGCAGCACCCGCACCCCGGCCCCGAGGACACCCCGCCGCCCGGCCCCGACAAGGACTAGGGCCTGTCCGGGCCGAGGCTCAGCCCCGCGCCACCTCGGCCGTCGTCGCCGCCGTCAGCGCCACCAGGTCGTGCGGCGACAGCTCCAGCTCCAGGCCGCGCTTGCCCGCCGAGACGAAGACGGTGGCGAAACCGAGCGCCGAGGCGTCCACCACCGTCGGCAGCCGCTTGCGCTGGCCCAGCGGCGAGATGCCGCCGCGCACGTATCCGGTGGTGCGCTCGGCGTCGGCCGGGTCGGCCATCACCGCGCGCTTGCCGCCCGCGGCCGCGGCCAGCGCCTTCAGGTCCAGCGAGCCGGCGACCGGCACCACCGCCACCGTCAGCGCCCCGTCCACCTCGGCGACCAGCGTCTTGAACACCTGCTCGCGCGCGGTCCCCAGCGCCGCCGCGGCCTCGTCGCCGTAGCTCAGCTCCGAGGCCGGGTCGTGGGTGTAGGCGTGCACGGTGAAGGGCAGGCCCGCCTTCTCCAGCACCACCGTGGCCGGGGTGCCGCCCGCCTTCGTCTTCTTGCCCATGGTTCCTCCCCCTGCCGAGCCGAGCCGTGTCGTGCCGAGCCGTCCCGTGCCGATCAGGCCGACCGCCGTGTCAGTTGGCGCTGACCGCCTGCTGGGTCAGGTCCACGGCGGGCAGCGACGGCAGCTTCTCGATGACCGCGCTCTCGTGCCGCAGCAGCCGCAGCTCCGCCGTCAGCCGGGCCGCGGTGTCCGGCTCCTCCAGCAGCTTCTGCTTCACCGACGTCTCGGCCACCACGGCGGTCGCCACCAGGTACGAGAGCACGGTCGGGTCGTCGGGGAACTCCTGGGCCGCCGACAGGGTGCGCTCGCGCGCCCCGGCCAGCCGCTTCTGGTAGGTGCCGAACACCCGGCCCACCTCCGAGGCCAGCGCGCCCGCGCCGGAGCCCGCCACGTCCGGCAGCTCTTCGAACTCACCCGTGAGATACGGCCCGCTCGCGTCCACCGACAGCAGCTTGAAGCGGACGATGCCGGTGGCGACCAGCTCGTACCCGCCGTCCTCCCGCTCGGAGATACCGGCCGCGTCCGCGACGCAGCCGTACCCGTACAGCGCGGCCATCGGGTCCTTGCCCAGTCCGGCCAGCGGGCCGGTGTCCCGGCCGTCCTGACCGGTGGGGGCGACCTCCTGGCCGTTCCTTATGGCGACCACCCCGAAGCGCCGTGGCGCGCTCTCGGGCAGCGCCAGCAGATCGCCGACGAGGGCGCGGTACCGCTCCTCGAAGACGTTCAGCGGCAGCACCAGCCCGGGGAACAGCGCCGAACTGAGCGGGAAGAGCGGAAGGCGATCGGTCACAGTGAGCAAGGGTACGGGCAGTACGCCCGCCTTCGGCAGCGGCTGTACCCAAGGTGTGCTGGTGGGGTCAGCCGCGGCTCAGCAGCCGGGACGCGCCCGCCGCCGCGGTGGTCGCCAGCATCCAGCCGAGCAGCACCATCAGCGAGGCCACCCACTGGCTGATCCCGGCCTCCCGCCAGGCGTTGTCCTGGCCCAGATCGATCACCGGCAGCAGCAGGTCGAGGGCGTACAGCGCGGGACTCCAGTGCGGCCGGTAGTCGTTCGCGGCGGGCAGCGGCGCGCGGTGCACCGCGAAGTACAGCGCGCCCAGCGCCCACAGCACCGCCATCCACACCGCGGCCCTGCCCGGCCGGTAGCCGTACCCGACGGTGATGTCCTGCAGCCAGCCCCACACCCGGCCGGCCGGCGGCAGCGACTCGCGGCGGCGGCGCTGCTTGGCCAGCAGCACCTCGCGGGCGTGCGCGTCCTCGCCGCCCGCCCGCAGCGCGGCGGCGAGGCGCTCGTACGGGCCGGGGCTGTACTCGGGCGTGGCGTCGTGCAGCCAGGCGATCCGGTCGCGCAGCGGGAACGGGTCGCGCGGGGTCAGCGCCTCGTAACTGAAACCGGTGAGGTTCAGCCGTCCGGCGGCGGGCCAGCTGCTGGGGGAGTCGGTGAGGTTGCCGACCTTCGCCCCGGCCAGCGTCACCAGGCCCTCGGGCGGCCTGCGCAGCGCGAACCGCAGCTCGGGTGTCTGGATCCGGCGCAGCGAGAGCTGCTGCTCGTCGCCGAGCCGGAACTGTGCCCGGGTGATCACCGCCGCGTTGCCGAACCGGCCGTCGTCCAGCCGCACCCCGCCCTCGCAGACGAAGTCCCGGGACTGCCGGGTCCCCTCCGGGCTCGCGGTGTTCCAGCCCGAGCTGAGGTAGAGGGTGTGCTCGACAGTGATCCTGGCCGCGTTCAGCGCTATGGCGCCGTCGGGATTGCGCAGGGTCGCGCCGCGCAGGCTCAGCCGCCCGCCGATCCGGGCGCTGCGCAGACTGAACTCACCGCGCACGTCGATGAGTTCGGCGTCCAGGTCCTGGCCGACGGTGAGGCCGTCGGCGGCGAAGGCCCGGGGGCCGCGGCCGCGCCGCACCGTGAGCTGGTTGAGCAGCAGGTCGGTGCCGATCTGCGCGTCGGTGAGCCGGATGCCGCCGGGCACCACGCACTGCGGAAGGTGCAGATCACCGGAGACCTGGAGCCTGGCCGCCTCGATCCGCGGTATCAGGCAGCCCGCCAGCCGCACACTGCCGACCTGGCACTCGGCGATCAGCAGCTGCTCGTCGAAACGGCAGCCGTCGAGCTGGACGTAGGGCGTCACGGCGCCGCCCGCCAGCGACAGCCGCCCGCTGATCCGCAGCCCCGCCAGCTTCAGCCCGGTGACCCGGCCCGGCAGCGGCGGCGGCCCGTCCAGCAGCAGCTGGGCGACGGTGGTGGCGCGTACCGTGCGCTCCTGGCCCCAGTCGGCGGCCGCCGCGCCGGACGGGTCGTCCTCCTCCGCCACGCCGGTCCGCAGGTCGTATGTGGTGCCCTGCCGGAACGCGCGCCACATCCCCCGCTCGGCGTCCGTCCAGTCCTGCGGCGGCTCGGTCACCGCGCCCTCCCCCTGTCGTCGCGGGCTCGCCGGGCCGGGCAGGGCCCGCCCCGGGCGCCACGCTAGCGGTCCCGGGCGGCCGGGCGCGGCCGGACAGTGGATCACCGCGGGACCGGCCGCCGGGGCCACGGGGGTGCCCGCCTCGCGTATCACGGACTGGAACCACGGAACGCCCGACATGGCGGGGTCTCTACACTTGGAGCGTGATCTCCCGAATCGATCTGCGCGGCGCCGCCTTCCCCGAGGGCGGGATCGACCGCGACCTGCTGCCCCGTGCCGAGTTCGACGTGGAGGCCGCGCTGGACACAGTGCGACCGATCTGCGAGGACGTACGGCATCGTGGCACGGCGGCGGTGATCGAGTACGGGGAGCGGTTCGACGGAGTGCGCCCGGAGCGGCTGCGGGTGCCCGCCAAGGCGCTCGACCGGGCGCTCGAAGAGCTCGACCCGGCGGTCCGCGCGGCCCTGGAGGAGTCCATCCGCCGCGCCCGGCTGGTCCACCGCGAGCAGCGGCGTACCGACGTCACCACCCAGGTCGTGCCCGGCGGCACCGTCACCGAGAAGTGGGTGCCGGTCGAGCGGGTCGGGCTGTACGTGCCCGGCGGCCTGGCCGTCTACCCGTCGTCCGTGGTGATGAACGTGGTGCCCGCCCAGGAAGCGGGCGTCGAGGGTGTCGCCGTCGCCTCCCCGCCGCAGGCCGCCTTCGACGGTCTGCCGCACCCCACGATCCTCGCCGCCTGCGCGCTGCTCGGCGTCGAGGAGGTCTACGCGGCCGGTGGCGCCCAGGCGATCGCGATGTTCGCCTACGGCACCGACGAGTGCCGCCCGGTCAACCTGGTCACCGGCCCCGGCAACATCTACGTGGCCGCCGCCAAGCGCCTGCTCAAGGGCCGGATCGGCATCGACGCGGAAGCCGGGCCGACCGAGATCGCCATCCTCGCCGACGCCTCCGCCGACCCCGGCTACGTCGCCTCCGACCTGATCAGCCAGGCCGAGCACGACACGCTCGCCGCCGCGGTCCTGGTCACCACCTCGCCCGAGCTGGCCGACGCCGTCGACAAGGAACTCGCCGTCCAGGTCGCCGCCACCAAGCACAGCGAGCGGATCACCACCGCCCTGTCCGGCCGCCAGTCCGCCACCGTGCTCGTCGACACCGTCGAGCAGGGGCTCGCCGTGGTCGACGCCTACGCCGCCGAGCACCTGGAGATCCAGACCGAGGACGCGGCCGCGGTCGCCGCCCGGGTGCGCAACGCGGGCGCGATCTTCGTCGGCCCGCACGCGCCGGTCTCGCTCGGCGACTACTGCGCGGGCTCCAACCACGTGCTGCCCACCGGCGGCTGCGCCTGCCACTCCTCCGGCCTGTCCGTGCAGTCCTTCCTGCGCGGCATCCACGTCGTCGACTACTCGCGCGACGCGCTCGCGGAGGTCGCCCACCACGTGGTGACGCTGGCCGAGGCCGAGGACCTGCCCGCGCACGGCGCGGCGGTCAAGGCGCGCTTCGACAACGAGGTGCCACAGGCGTGACCCGCATCGACGACCTGCCCATCCGCGACGAACTGCGCGGCCAGACACCGTACGGCGCACCGCAGCTCGACGTGCCGGTGCGGCTGAACACCAACGAGAACCCGTACCCGCTGCCCGAGCCGCTGGTCGCCAGGATCGCCGAGCGCGTCACCGAGGCCGCCCGGCACCTGAACCGCTACCCGGACCGGGACGCGGTCGAGCTGCGCACCGGGCTGGCCGCGTATCTGACCCGTACCGCGGGCCACCAGGTCGGCCTGGCCAATGTCTGGGCGGCCAACGGCTCCAACGAGGTCATCCAGCAGCTGCTGCAGACCTTCGGCGGTCCCGGCCGTACCGCGATCGGCTTCGAGCCGTCGTACTCGATGCACGCGCTGATCTCGCGGGGCACCGGCACCGGCTGGATCTCCGGGCCCCGGGACGAGGAGTTCCGGGTGGAGGTGGACGCGGCGGTGCGCGAGATCCACGCGCGCCGGCCCGACGTGGTCTTCATCTGCTCGCCCAACAACCCCACCGGTACGGCGGTCGCCGCCGAGACCGTGCTGGCGCTGTACGACGCCGCGCAGGCCGCGAAGCCGTCGATGGTCGTGGTGGACGAGGCGTACGGCGAGTTCTCGCACACCCCGTCGCTGCTGCCGCTGCTGGAGGGCCGCCCGCACCTGGTGGTGACCCGCACCATGTCCAAGGCGTTCGGCGCGGCCGGGCTGCGGCTCGGCTACCTGGCGGCCGACCCCGCGGTGGTCGACGCCCTGCAGCTGGTCCGGCTGCCGTACCACCTGTCGTCGGTCACCCAGGCGACCGCGCTGGCCGCGCTGGAGCACACCGACACCCTGCTGAAGTACGTCGAGCAGCTCAAGGCGGAACGCGACCGGCTGGTCACCGAACTGCGGGCGATCGGCTGCGAGGTGACCGACTCGGACGCCAACTTCGTGCAGTTCGGCCGGTTCGCCGACAGCCACGCCGCCTGGCAGGCGATCCTCGACCGCGGCGTCCTCGTCCGCGACAACGGCGTCCCCGGCCGCCTGCGGGTCTCCGCGGGCACTCCGCCGGAGAACGACGCCTTCCTGGACGCCGTCCGCACCGTCTTCAAAGAGCACCGTGAGAAGGAGTCCGCATGACCCGCGTGGGCCGCGTGGAGCGCACCACCAAGGAGACGTCCGTCGTCGTCGAGATCGACCTGGACGGGTCCGGGCAGGTGTCGGTGTCGACCGGCGTCGGCTTCTACGACCACATGCTCGACCAGCTCGGCAGGCACGGCCTGTTCGACCTCTCGGTGAAGACCGAGGGCGACCTGCACATCGACACGCACCACACGATCGAGGACACCGCGCTCGCGCTCGGCGCCGCGTTCAAGCAGGCGCTCGGCGACAAGGTCGGCATCTACCGCTTCGGCAACTGCACGGTCCCGCTGGACGAATCCCTCGCCCAGGTGACCGTCGACCTCTCGGGCCGCCCCTACCTGGTGCACACCGAGCCCGAGAACATGGCGCCGATGATCGGCGCTTACGACACCACGATGACCCGGCACATCCTGGAGTCCTTCGTCGCCCAGGCGCAGATCGCCCTGCACGTCCACGTGCCGTACGGGCGCAACGCCCACCACATCGTGGAATGCCAGTTCAAGGCCCTCGCCAGGGCCCTGCGCTACGCGAGCGAGCGCGACCCGCGCGCCGCGGGAATCCTGCCGTCGACCAAGGGCGCACTGTGAACACGTACTCGACCCTCTTCATCCTGCTCGGGCTCTTCCTCGCCGGAGGCGTCTACTCCTTCTGGCAGCAGAAGCAGTCCAGGAGCCTCATCACGCTGCTCGCCATCGGCTCCGTGATGGCGCTGGTGGCCGGGCTGCTCCAGCTCTAGGGGAAGGGACCTGATGAGCAGGAACGTGGTCGTCCTCGACTACGGCTTCGGCAATGTGCGCTCCGCGGAACGGGCGCTGGCCCGCGCCGGGGCGCAGGTGGAGATCACCGCCGACTTCGACCGGGCGATGAACGCCGACGGGCTGCTGGTGCCGGGCGTCGGCGCGTTCGCCGCCTGCATGGCCGGGCTCAAGGGCGTACGCGGCGACTGGATCGTCGGGCGCAGGCTGTCCGGCGGGCGGCCGGTGATGGGCATCTGCGTCGGGATGCAGATCCTGTTCGCCCGCGGCATCGAGCACGGGGTGGAGACCGACGGGCTCGACGAGTGGCCCGGCACCGTGGAGCCGCTGCGCGCGCCCGTCGTGCCGCACATGGGCTGGAACACCGTCAAGGCCCCCGAGGACTCGCGGCAGTTCGCCGGACTCGACCCCGACGCCCGGTTCTACTTCGTGCACTCCTACGCGGTGCGGCAGTGGGACCTCGAAACGCACAACCCGCATCTGCGCCCCCCGCAGGTCGCCTGGGCCACGCACGGCGAGCCGTTCGTGGCCGCGGTGGAGAACGGCGCGCTGTGGGCCACCCAGTTCCACCCCGAGAAGTCCGGCGACGCCGGAGCGCAACTGCTGACCAACTGGCTCGACACTCTCTAGGCCCTAGGACGCATCCCGATGAACAGGCTCGAACTCCTCCCCGCCGTCGACGTCCGGGACGGCCAGGCCGTCCGCCTGGTGCACGGCGAGTCCGGCTCCGAGACCTCCTACGGCGACCCGCACGCCGCCGCGCTCGCCTGGCAGGCCGCGGGCGCCGAGTGGCTGCATCTGGTGGACCTCGACGCGGCGTTCGGCACCGGCGACAACCGGGCGCAGATCGCCGAGGTCGCCCGTTCGATGGACATCAAGGTCGAGCTGTCCGGCGGCATCCGCGACGACGACACGCTGGCCGCGGCGCTGGCCACCGGCTGCACCCGGGTCAACCTGGGCACCGCGGCGCTGGAGACCCCGGAGTGGGTCGCCAAGGTCATCGCCGAGCACGGCGACCGGATCGCCGTCGGCCTGGACGTCCGCGGCACCACGCTGCGCGGCCGCGGCTGGACCCGTGACGGCGGCGACCTGTACGAGACGCTGGCCAGGCTCGACGCCGAGGGCTGCGCGCGCTACGTGGTCACCGACATCGCCAAGGACGGCACGCTGCAGGGCCCCAATCTGGAGCTGCTCGCCGGGGTCTGCGCGGCCACCGACCGGCCCGTGGTGGCGTCCGGCGGTGTGTCCTCCCTTGACGATCTGCGGGCCATCGCGTCTCTTGTTCCCCAAGGGGTGGAAGGCGCGATCGTCGGGAAGGCGCTCTACGCCAAGGCGTTCACCCTCGAAGAGGCCCTGGAGGCAGTGTCACGATGACGGAGACCCCCGCAGTACGGCGCGACCAGTCCGACAGCCCCCTGGAGGAGACGATCGGCTTCGCCCGCGCGGTGGCGGCGGGGGACAGGGTGCTGGTGTCCGGCACGATGCCGCTGGTCGGCGGCGCGGTGCGCGGTGAGGGCAGCCCGTACGAGCAGACGCTGCTGGCGTTCCGCAACGCGCTGGCCGCGCTGGAGCCGTTCGGCCTCGGCCCGGACAGCGTGATCCGCACCCGTATGTACCTGAGCCACGCCCGGGACGCCGACGACGTCGGCCGTGCCCACAAGGAGCTGTTCGGGGCCGTCAGGCCCGCCGCGACCATGGTCGTGGTGGCCGGGTTCGTGGACTCCCGGGTGCTGGTCGAGGTGGAGATCGAAGCTTTCCGAGGAGCGGGTACATGACCCTCGCGGTCCGAGTCATCCCCTGCCTCGACGTGGACAACGGCCGCGTCGTGAAGGGCGTCAACTTCCAGAACCTGCGCGACGCGGGCGACCCGGTCGAGATGGCCAAGCTCTACGACGCCGAGGGCGCCGACGAGTTGACCTTCCTGGACATCACCGCGTCCTCCGGTGACCGGGAGACGACCTATGACGTCGTACGCCGTACCGCCGAGCAGGTCTTCATCCCGCTGACCGTGGGCGGCGGGGTGCGCAGCGCCGACGACGTGGACAAGCTGCTGCGCGCGGGCGCCGACAAGGTGGGCGTCAACACCGCGGCCATCGCCAGGCCCGAGCTGATCCGGGAGATCGCCGAGCGGTTCGGGCGGCAGGTGCTGGTGCTCTCGGTGGACGCCCGCCGCACCCCCGAGGGCGCCTTCGAGGTGACCACCCACGGCGGGCGGCGCGGCACCGGCATCGACGCGGTGGAGTGGGCGCACCGGGCCGCGGAGCTGGGCGCGGGCGAGATCCTGCTCAACTCGATGGACGCGGACGGCACCAAGGACGGCTACGACGTGGAGATGATCGCGGCCGTCCGCAAGCACGTCACCGTCCCCGTCATCGCCTCCGGCGGCGCCGGGCGGCTCGATGACTTCGCCCCCGCGGTCGCCGCGGGCGCGGACGCCGTGCTGGCCGCCTCCGTCTTCCACTTCGGCGACCTGCGCATCGGCGACGTCAAGTCGGCCCTGCGGGACGCCGGCCACCCGGTGCGCTGACACCCCGCCGCGCCGGCACACCCGCACCATCCGCCCGCCCGTGCCGCACGGGCGGGCGGTTTTCGGCCCGATAGGAAAATAAAGTTGCGCAAATAAGATTGCGAAAATTTTCTTGCGTATCTACCGTGGGAGCCATGACCGCTCCTGACGGGACCCCCGAGCGCATCACCGACCTCGCCGCGCTCAAGGTCTTCACCCACCCCCTGCGCATCCGGCTCTACCGCGCCCTCTACACCGCGCGCACCGCCACCGCCTCGCACCTGGCCGACCAGGTGGACGAGGCGGTCTCGCTGGTCAGCTACCACCTGCGGAAGATGGCCGCACACGGCTTCATCGTCGAGGCGCCGGAGAAGAGCGGCGACGGGCGGGAGCGCTGGTGGAAGGTGTCGTCCGAGCGCGGATTCTCCTTCCGCACCGCGGACTTCGCCGACAGGCCGGAAGGCGTCGCCGTAATGAACGAGGTCACCCGGCAGCTGCTGGCGACCCGCTCGGAACGGTACGAGCGCTTCCTCGGCGAACAGGCCGCCTGGCCCGCGGAGTGGACCCAGGCCGCCTTCAGCTCCGAGTACATGCCGCGGCTGACGGCCGCCGAACTCCAGGAGATGGCCGAGGAGATCGGCGACCTGATGGCCCGCTGGACCGACCGCGGGCGGGCGGCGGAGGACGCGGGCGACACCGCGGACCGCGAGCACGTCGCGGTGCAGATGTACGGCTTCCCGTTCCGCCCCTGAACCGGCTCGCGCCCCTGAGCCCGCGCCCGTTGCTCCGCCCCTGAGCCCGCCCCGACGTGAAGGAGGGCCGCCCGATGACGACGGCGACCGCGATAACCGCAGCACCGCCCGGCAGGCCCGCGCACCGCGACGCGAACGTGCTGCGCTGGCTGACCGCCTACGCCGCCTCGATGCTGGGCGACAGCGTCTACTTCCTCGCCCTGGGCTTCGCCGCCGCGAAGGCGGCCTCGCCCGGCGAGGTCGGCATGGTGCTGGCGGTGGGCGCGGTGCCGCGGGCGGCGCTGATGCTCGGCGGGGGAGTGGTCGCCGACCGCTTCGGGCCGCGGCGGGTGGTGATCGGCAGCGACGCGGTGCGCTGCGTGCTGATCCTCGCGGTGGCCGCCACCCTCGCGCTCAGCGCCCCCGGGCTGTGGCTGCTGGTCGCGGTCGCGCTGGTCTTCGGTGTCGTGGACGCGCTGTTCATGCCCGCGGTCGGCGCGCTGCCGCCGCGGATCGTGGCCGCCGACCAACTGGTGCGGCTGCAGGGCATGCGCGCCCTGGTCATCCGGTGCGGCACCATCGTCGGGCCGCCTCTCGGCGGTCTGGCGATGGGGACCGGCGGGGCGGTCGCGGCCTTCACCGTGGCCGGCGGGCTCTTCGCGCTCTCCGTACCGCTGCTGGTGGCCACCCGGTTCCGCGAACCGGCCGCGGCCGACGACACCGACGCGCCCGCCGGCGCCGACACCCCCTGGCGGGAACTGCTCGACGGGCTGCGCTATGTCCGCGGGCACCGGCTGGTCGGCCCGCTGGTCCTCTCCGGCGCGCTCTGCGAACTCGGCCTGGTCGGCCCGCTCAACATCGGCATGATCCTGCTCACCACCGACCGCGGCTGGGGCAGCGCGGGCTACGGCTGGATCATCGGCGCCTTCGGCGCGGGCGCGGCGTTGAGCGCGCTGCTGCTGACCGTACGGGGGCGGGTGCCGCGCGCCGGGCAGGTGCAGATCGGCACCCTCTTCGCGGGCTCCGCGGCGCTCGGCCTGATCGGCACCACCCCGTCACTGGCGGTCGCGGTGACGGTGGCGCTGCTCGGCGGGCTGGTCTGCGGGCTCTGCGGCTCGCTCGCCTTCGCCCTCGTCCAGACCGCTACCGACCCGCGCTATCTGGGCCGGGTCAGCGCGGTGATGAGCCTGTCGGGATTCGGTCTCGCCCCGCTGGCCTACCCGCTGTTCGGCGTGGCCGCCGCGACCTGGGGGCTGGCCCCGGTCTTCCTGGCAAGCGCCGCCTTCGGCATGCTCGGCGGCGTCGTCGGCCTGCTCGCCCCGGCCGTACGCACCGCCGAACTCCCGCGCACGGCACGCCCGTAGCCGGCCCCGGCCCCGAAGACGCCTTGCTAGAACCCGAGCTTCGCCGCGTACACCTTGGCCACCGCGTCCTCGTCGCCCGCCACGTCCACCGTCGCCGCCCGCTGGCGGCCGAAGGCGAAGAGGGTCAGCTCGGTGGGCTCGCCGGTCACGGTGACCACGGGGGAGCCCTTGCGGGCGACGGCGGTCTGGCCGTCGGGACGCCGCAGCACCAGGCCGACCGGGGACCTGCGGCACAGCAGCCGGGCGGCCTTCTCCAGCCGCGACCACAGGGCGTCGGCGAAGACCGGGTCGACCGCGCGCGGTGTCCAGTCGGGCGCCGCGCGGCGGACGTCCTCGGCGTGGACGTAGAACTCGACGGTGTTGGACACCTCGTCGAGCTGCTTGATGCTGAACGGCGAGGACCGCGGCGGACCGGTCCTGATGAGCTGGATCAGCTCCTCGTACGGCTTGGCCGTGTACTCCTCGCGGACCCGCTCCAGGCGCGCCGCGAGCTGCGGGATCAGCCGTCCGGCCGCCGCGTCGCTGCGGCGCTCGCGGAGCACCACATGGGCCGCCAGATCCCGCGTCCGCCATCCTTCGCACAGCGTCGGGGCCTCGGGCCCCGACTGTTCCAGCAGATCGGCGAGGAGCAGACGTTCACGCTGGGCATGTGTCGACATGCCGCCACACTAACGACCCCCGGGCCGTCGTCGTCCGCTCCTCGCCGTGCCGTCAGCCCAGCGGGTGGTACAGCTTCTTGCCCTTGGTGGCGCTGCTGCCGTTGTTGAGCGTCAGCGAGCAGGTCACCGTCTTGCGGCCCTGGATCTCGTACGTCGTCAGCTTCGGGAAGAGCGCGTACGGGTAGTACATCCGGCCGTCCGCGGGCAGGTGCTTCCTGGCGTCCGCCGTGCACAGCTCCAGCGCCTTGTTCTGGATCTCCGTGTCGGTGGAGAAGCTGCCGGACAGCGTCTCGTTGGCCACGACCTGGCCGTCGTGCGCGGAGTTGCAGGACTTGGTGGTCACCGTGTCCACGCTGGGCGACAGCGTGGGCGCGTCGAAGCACTTGCCCGGCGAGAGCACCACGTACGGCACGACCTTCTCGGTCGGCGTCGGGTCCAGGGTGAAGCTGGGGAAGTCGGTCGGCAGGTCCAGGCTCGGATCGTCCGACGGCAGCGTGAAGGTGGGCGTGGGGATGTCGGTCGGCAGGCCCGAGGGCAGGCCGGACGGCAGTGAGATGGTCGGACTGCCGCTCTGCTTGGCGTCGTCCTTCTTCTTGCTGTCGCCGCCACCGGCGAGCACGACACCGGCGACGACCGCGCCGATCACCGCCACCACGCCGACCGCGATCCACGCGTTGCGCTTGTTGTTGTTCGGCGGGGGCGGCGGATATCCACCGGGGCCCGGCTGCGGGTAGCCGTAGCCGCCGGGCGGCATCGGCGGTCCGGGAGGTCCGGGCGGGCCGTAACCGCCGCCCTGCTGCTGCGGATAGCCGTAGCCCTCACCGCCGCCCTGCTGGGGGTAGCCGTAGCCGTCGTTGCCCGACGGCGGGGGAGGAGGAGGCGGGCCGAAGCCCTGAGGCGGGCCGAAACCGCCCCCTTGCCCGGAGGGCGGAGGCGGTCCATCTGGCGGCGGCGGAGGAAAACCCATGGAGGCAGGATGCCCCATACGGGTGACATCAGCGAGCGAGTACCGGATGACGGTCAACACACTTGCCCCGTTTGCGGGTTATCAAGGCTTTTCGAATTCGGCGAGATCGGCGGCAGAATGGTCACCATGGCTGCCACCTCGCTCGATCCCGCCGTCGCCGCCCGCCTCAAACGCAGCGCGGACGGACTGATTCCCGCCATCGCCCAGCAGTACGACACCGGTGAGGTGCTCATGCTCGGCTGGATGGACGACGAGGCGCTGCACCGCACGCTCACCACCGGCCGCTGCACGTACTGGAGCCGCAGCCGCGGCGAGTACTGGGTCAAGGGCGACACCTCGGGGCACGTCCAGCACGTGAAGTCGGTGGCGCTGGACTGCGACGCGGACACCCTGCTGGTCAAGGTCGACCAGGTCGGTGCGGCCTGCCACACCGGCGACCGCACCTGCTTCGATTCCGACGTCCTGCTGCCCGCGCCGGGCCAGTAGTCTCTGCGGCCATGGACCTCGAAACCTTCCGCAAGCTGGCGGTCGACCGCCGAGTCATCCCGGTCAGCCGCCGGCTGCTCGCGGACGGCGACACCCCGGTCGGCCTCTACCGCAAGCTCGCGGGCGAGCGGGTGGGCACCTTCCTGCTGGAGTCGGCCGAGAACGGCCGCTCCTGGTCCAGGTACTCCTTCGTCGGCGTGCGGTCCGCCGCCACCCTCACCGCGCAGGACGGGCAGGCGCGCTGGCTGGGCACGCCGCCGGTCGGCGTCCCCACCGACGGCGACCCGCTGGTGGCGCTGAAGGCCACCGTCGAGACCCTGCACACCCCGCACGACCTGGCCGCCGCGATGCCGCCGTTCACCGGCGGCATGGTGGGCTACCTCGGCTACGACATCGTGCGCAGGCTGGAGCGGATCGGCGAGCACGGCCGCGACGACCTGCGGCTGCCCGAACTGACCATGCTGCTCACCTCCGACCTCGCCGTCCTCGACCACTGGGACGGCAGCGTGCTGCTGATCGCCAACGCGATCAACCACAACGACCGCGCCACCGGCGTGGACGAGGCGTACGCCGACGCCGTCGCCCGGCTGGACGCGATGGAGGCCGACCTCGGCAGGCCGCTGCACAGCACGCCGGTGGCGCTGCCGCCGTCCCAGCCGCCGGTCTACTCCGACGTGTGGGGCGGTGAGCGGTTCCGGGCGGCGGTGGAGGACATCAAGGAGCGGATCCGCGCGGGCGAGGCGTTCCAGGTCGTGCCCTCGCAGCGGTTCGAGGCGCCGTGCACCGCGAGCGCGCTGGACGTCTACCGGGTGCTGCGGGCCACCAACCCGTCCCCGTACATGTACCTCTTCCGCTTCCCCGGCGCGGACGGCGCGTCCTTCGACGTGGTCGGCTCCAGCCCCGAGGCACTGGTGAAGGTCGAGGACGGGCACGCGATGGTGCACCCGATCGCGGGCACCCGGCCGCGCGGCGCCACCCCGCAGGCCGACACCGCGCTCGCCGAGGAGCTGCTCGCCGACCCCAAGGAGCGGGCCGAGCACCTGATGCTGGTCGACCTCGGCCGCAACGACCTGGGCCGGGTCTGCGAGCCCGGCACCGTCGAGGTCGTCGACTTCATGTCCGTCGAGCGCTACTCGCACGTGATGCACATCGTCTCGACCGTCACCGGCAGGGTCGCCGAGGGCCTCACCGCCTTCGACGTGCTCACCGCCTGCTTCCCCGCGGGCACCCTGTCCGGCGCGCCCAAGCCGCGCGCCATGCAGATCATCGACGAGCTGGAGCCGGTCAGGCGCGGGCTGTACGGCGGCTGCGTCGGCTATCTGGACTTCGCGGGCGACGCCGACACCGCGATCGCGATCCGCACCGCGCTGCTGCGCGACGGCACCGCGTACGTCCAGGCGGGCGCGGGGATCGTCGCCGACTCCGACCCGGTCGCCGAGGACACCGAGTGCCGCAACAAGGCGGCCGCGGTGCTGCGCGCGGTGGCGACCGCCAACCGGCTGCACGGCTGACGCGGAACCGCCGGACACGGCGAAGGGCGGGGCGGCCGGTGGGGACCGGCCGCCCCGCCCCTCTCAGGCGGGTGGTGCGCCGCGAGGTGTCAGCCCTTGAACGCCGTCGTGCCGTTCGGGGTGCCGAGACCGGTCGGACCGTCGTAGCCGGCCTTGCCGGTGCACAGGTACGAGCCGGAGCAGGACCCGTTGGAGCCGCTCACCACGTCGTTGAGCGAGCCGGTGTGGGCGTACGGGAACGACGCCGGGTACGAGCCGGAGGACGGGGTGCCCGCCAGCGCGTAGACCGCGGCGATCAGGGGCGACGAGGCGCTGGTGCCACCGAAGACCTCCCAGCCGCTGTCACCGCCGTAGGTGTCGTAGACCGCGACACCGGTGGCCGGGTCGGCGACCGCCGAGACATCGGCGATGGTGCGCTTGGCGCAGCCGGTGTCCTTCTGCCAGGTCGGCTTGGCGTCGTACGCCGAGCAGCCCGAGCCGGTGCCGTTCCAGACGGTGTCGGTCCAGCCGCGGGTGGTCGAGGACTTCTTCAGCGAGGTGCCGCCGACCGCGGTGACGTACTTCGAGGCCGCCGGGTACTCGGCGCCGTAGCCGCTGTCACCGGCGCTGACGGTGATCGCTATGCCGGGGTGGTTGAAGTACGAGCTGTCGTACGAGCTGTCGGAGGAGGACTCGCCGCCGCCGTAGCTGTTCGAGACGTACTTCGCGCCGAGCGACACCGCGGTGTTGACCGACTTGCCGAGGTTGGCCATCGAGGCGGACTTCGCCTCGACCAGCAGGATGTGGCAGCTCGGGCAGGCCGCGCTGACCATGTCCAGGTCGAGCGAGATCTCCTCGGCCCAGCCCGCGTCGGCGCTCGGCAGCGTGGAGGTGCCGGTCTGGCCGACCTTCTTGAAGCAGCCGTTGGCCACGGTGCAGGCGGGCAGCCCGTACGTGGAGCGGTAAGTGGCCAGGTCCGAGGCCGCGTTGGGGTCGTCGTAGGCGTCGACGATCGCCACGGTGGCGCCGGAACCGCCGGAGGGCAGGTTGTACGCGCTCTTCAGGTCGGCCGGGCCGAAGCCGGACGGGGTGGCCGCCGGGTTGACCGAACCGGTGGACTTCGCCAGCGAGTTCATGCCGCCGGTGACCTTGATCGCCTTACAGGCCATCACATCGCGGTGTGTGCTCGCGGCGCAGGAGCGCGCCGTGGTGACACCGTGCGACGCGGGCGAGGCTCCGGCCGAGGACGCCAGGGCGAGACCGGAGACGGTCAGCCCGGCGACCGCGGTCAGGGCCAGGCCCGCGCGGAGAGCTGTGGGGGTGAGGGTGGAGCGCAACTGCTGCCTCCTGTGGTGGGTGAACCGGGGGGCGTGCGGGGGGATTGATGCCTCTGATGTCAGTGGTGAACAGAGGGATTGGCCGTGAACGTATTTGTGACCGGCGCACGTCAACAAGGAGCGGGTCGGAAGAAATACCTCCGCTTTACCTGTGGCGGAGGGGAGTTGACCGAGATATTGCGGACTGCTGACCGGCGGGCAGGCATGATTTGGACTCGTCCCGGTCTGTCCTGACCTGGAACGGGACCCGCGGCTGCCACCCTGTGAAGTGGTGGCGGACAGCCGGAGCCGGGGGCGGTAAAGGCCCGGAATCACCCCCTGCCCGACGGTCCGCGCGGCGGGCAGGCGATAGTGGAGGGGTGAGTGCCGTCCCGCAGCCCCGCGCCGCCCGAGCGTCCGAGCCCGACCCCGAGTCCGGCGCGGAGCCCTCCGCCGCGTCCGCGACCCCAGCCGAAGAGGCTGCCGAGTCCGCGACCGGCGGGCAGGGCGCACCCTCCGTGGTCGCCCGGCCGTCGTCGGACGCCCGGCGGGCCGCGCTGCGCACCCTCGCCGTCGCGCTGCCGTGCGGCGCGCTCGGCGCGAGCCTGGTGCTGCTCGCCGCCGGGAAGACCTGGATGCGCGGGACCGCCGCCTTCGGGCAGGGGCACCTCGCGGTGCACGCGACCGGCGGCCAGACCACGGCGCTGCCCGGCGCACTGGCCCTGGTCGGCCTGGCCGCGCTGGTCGCCGTCTTCGCGGTCCGCAGGGTGGGCCGCTACCTGGTGTCCGCCCTGCTCACGCTCAGCGGCCTCGGTGTGATCGTCGCCGTACTCGCCCGGCACGGCGACACCGGCGCGGTCGACGACGCCGCGGCCACCGCCACCGGCCTCACCCACGCCACCGCGACCCACACCGCCGCCACCTCCTGGCCGCTGGTCTGCGCGCTCGGCGGCCTGCTGCTGCTGGTCGCGGGCCTGTTGGCACTGCGGTACGGCCACGCCTGGCCCGCGATGTCCAGCCGCTACGACCGCGCCGGCGGCAAGCGGCCCGCGCGGGTACGGGCCGCCGCCGCGGCGCCCGCGGTCGACCCCGACCGGGCCGAGGACCTGTGGAAGGCGCTCGACCGCGGCGAGGACCCCACCCAGGGCGGCTGACCACCCCCGTGCACGGACCCTCCCGCGGACGCGCAACAATGGAGGACGAAGTGGGCGGCGACGGACGTCCCCCACCGGTAGAACTACCGAGAACACCGAGGGAGCACTCATGGCGGGCCACGTCGACCACGGACACACCCCTGCCGCCTGGACCGGCTCGATCATCGCCTTCGTCGGCTTCTGCGTCGCGGGCGTGTTCATGGTCGCCGCGCAGCCGGTCGGCTTCTGGGCGGGCATGGCCGTCATCCTGCTGGCCCCCGTCGTCGGTGGCGCGATGCGCCTGATGGGCATGGGCAAGAAGGAAGAGGCCCACGTGGCGGTCGCCCGGGCGCGCGTGCAGGAGGAAGCGCACGCCAACGCCTGACCCGCGCCCCCGCGGGCCGCGACTCCTTCACCGGGCGCAGCCGCCGTACCCCCGAGCAGGGGCCGGCGCGCTGCGCCTTCGTGCGTCCGCGGGCAGAATCGGCATGTGATCAACGACACGTCCGCCCCGGCGGCCGCCCTCGCCGCCGCCCCCGGGCACAGCGGGGTACGCCGTGCCGCCGTGCCGCTGGCCGTCCTCGGCAGCGCCGCGGCCGCCTTCGGCTATGTGGCCGCCGTCGACCCGAACACCCCCGGCCACTACCCCGTCTGCCCGCTGCTGCGCTACACGGGCGTGTACTGCCCCGGCTGCGGCGGGCTGCGCAGCGCCTACGCGCTCGCCCACGGCCATCTGGGCACCGCCCTCGGCTGCAACGCGCTCGCGGTGGCCGGATTCGCCGTCTTCGCCGCCGTCTGGGCCGTCTGGTGCGGCCGGGCGCTGCGCGGCCGCCAGTTCGACCCGGAGCTGCGCCCGGCCCACCGCTGGGCGCTGTGCGCCCTCGTACTGGCCTTCAGCGTTGTCCGGAACCTGCCCTTCGGCGGCGCCCTCGCACCCTGAGGAGCCGCCCCGCGGTGACAAGTTTGTCCAGGTGGTGGGACCGGAGATCACCGGATGCGGGGACTCCGCCGACTGCCCGATACCATCGGAGTGCCGATGGTTCCCTCCGTTGGCTTGATCATTTCGATCAGTTCGCTGTACGACCCGGCCGGAAGGGGAGCTCTCGCGTGAGTGTGCTCGACGAGATCATCGACGGAGTCCGCGCAGACCTGGCCGAGCGACAGGCCCGCGTGACCCTCGACGAACTCAAGGAGCGGGCCGCCCGGGCGCGCGAGGCCAAGGACGGTGTCGCGGCGCTGCGCGGCGACAGCGTCAAGGTGATCTGCGAGGTCAAGCGGTCCAGCCCGTCCAAGGGCGCGCTCGCCGCGATCGCCGACCCGGCCGGACTGGCCGCCGACTACGAGGCGGGCGGCGCGGCCGTCATCAGCGTGCTGACCGAGGAGCGCAAGTTCGGCGGCTCGCTCGCCGACCTCGAGGCGGTCCGCGCCAAGGTCGACATCCCCGTCCTGCGCAAGGACTTCATCGTCACCGCCTACCAGCTCTGGGAGGCCAGGGCCTACGGCGCCGACCTCGCGCTGCTGATCGTCTCGGCGCTCGACCAGCCGGCGCTGGTCTCGCTGATCGAGCGGGCGCACTCCATCGGGCTCACCCCGATCGTCGAGGTGCACGACGAGGAGGAGGTGGCGCGGGCGGTCGACGCGGGCGCGAAGATCATCGGCGTCAACGCGCGCAACCTCAAGACGCTGGAGGTCGACCGCGGCAACTTCGGCCGGGTGGCCCCCGAGATCCCCGACCACATCGTGAAGATCGCCGAGTCCGGGGTCCGCGGCCCGCACGACCTCATCGCGTACGCCAACGACGGCGCCGACGCCGTACTCGTCGGCGAGTCCCTGGTCACCGGCAAGGACCCGCGCGCCGCGGTCGCCGACCTGGTGGCCGCGGGCGCCCACCCCGCGCTGCGCTTCGGCCGCAACTGACCGGCGCCGCACAGGCCCCCCAGGGAAGTAGACTCCGCACCGTGTCCATCGCCACGCGCCTCGCCCCCGGCTGCCGCCCCCGCGGCTGCCGTGCGCCCGCGCGCCGCGTGCTGGGCCGCCGGGTGCGGTACGTCATCGGGTGCGAGCCCGGCCAGGTGAACGGGAGGCGATGGCGGCGCGGTTGATCCGCGTACCTCCATCAGCCGATTCCGCGTCATTCACCACTGCCAGGGGACACCCATGTCAGCCAGCCCAGAGTTCTTCTTTCCCGACCCGGAAGGCGCCATCCCCTCCGTCGAGGGCTACTTCGGCGCCTTCGGCGGCAAGTTCATCCCGGAGGCGCTCGTCGCCGCCGTGGACGAGGTCGCCGCCGAGTACGACAAGGCCAAGACGGACCCCGCCTTCGCCGCCGAGCTCAACGACCTGATGGTCAACTACACCGGCCGCCCCAGCGCCCTCACCGAGGTGCCGCGCTTCGCCGCCGAGGCGGGCGGCGCCCGGGTCTTCCTCAAGCGCGAGGACCTCAACCACACCGGCTCGCACAAGATCAACAACGTGCTGGGCCAAGCGCTGCTCACCAAGCGGATGGGCAAGACCCGCGTCATCGCCGAGACCGGCGCGGGCCAGCACGGCGTGGCCACCGCCACCGCCTGCGCGCTCTTCGGCCTGGACTGCACCATCTACATGGGGGAGATCGACACCCAGCGGCAGGCGCTGAACGTCGCCCGCATGCGGATCCTCGGCGCCGAGGTCGTCTCGGTGACCTCCGGCAGCCGCACCCTCAAGGACGCCATCAACGAGGCGTTCCGCGACTGGGTGGCCAATGTCGACCGCACGCACTACCTCTTCGGCACGGTCGCGGGTCCGCACCCCTTCCCCGCGCTGGTGCGCGACTTCCACCGGGTGATCGGCGTCGAGGCGCGCCGCCAGATCCTGGAGCGCGCCGGGCGGCTGCCCGACGCCGCGGTGGCCTGCGTCGGCGGCGGCTCCAACGCGATGGGCCTGTTCCACGCCTTCCTGCCCGACACCGGCGTGCGGCTGGTCGGCTGCGAGCCCGCGGGCCACGGTGTGGAGACCGGCGAGCACGCCGCCACCCTCACCGCGGGCGAGCCGGGCATCCTGCACGGCTCCCGCAGCTATGTGCTGCAGGACGACGAGGGCCAGATCACCGAGCCGTACTCGATCTCCGCCGGACTCGACTACCCCGGCGTCGGCCCCGAGCACGCCTACCTCAAGGACGCCGGCCGCGCCGAGTACCGCGCCGTCACCGACGACGCCGCGATGCAGGCACTGCGCCTGCTGTCCCGTACCGAGGGCATCATCCCCGCCATCGAGAGCGCCCACGCCCTCGCCGGGGCCCTGGAGATCGGCCGTGAGCTGGGCCCCGACGGCCTGGTCCTGGTCAACCTCTCCGGCCGCGGCGACAAGGACATGGACACGGCGGCCCGCTACTTCGGGCTGTACGACGCGACCGCCGAGGTCGACGAGAAGAACGAGGTGGCGGTCAAGTGAGCGGCAACATCGAACTTCTGGACCGGGCGCTCGCCGACGCGAAGGCCGAGAACCGCGCCGCGCTGGTCGCCTACCTCCCGGCCGGCTTCCCGACCGTGGACGACGGCATCGAGGCCGTCAAGGCCGCCTTCGAGGGCGGCGCCGACATCGTCGAGGTCGGGCTGCCGCACAGCGACCCGGTGCTCGACGGCCCGGTCATCCAGACCGCCGACGACATCGCCCTGCGCGGCGGCGTCCGGATCGCCGACGTGCTCCGTACGGTCCGCGAGGCGCACGCCGCCACCGGCAAGCCGGTGCTGGTGATGACCTACTGGAACCCGGTCGACCGCTACGGCGCCGAGCGGTTCGCCGCCGAGCTGGCCGAGGCGGGCGGCGCGGGCTGCATCCTGCCCGACCTGCCCGTCCAGGAGTCCGAGGGATGGCGCAAGGCCGCCGAGCAGCACGGCCTCGGCACCGTCTTCGTCGTCGCCCCCTCCAGCCGTGACGAGCGGCTGGCGAAGATCACCGCGGCCGGCAGCGGCTTCGTCTACGCCGCCTCGCTGATGGGCGTCACCGGCACCCGCGCCAGCGTCGGCGAGCAGGCGGCCGACCTGGTGCGCCGCACCCGCGCCACCACCGATCTGCCGGTCTGCGTCGGCCTCGGCGTCTCCAACGCGGCGCAGGCCGCCGAGGTGGCCGCCTTCGCCGACGGCGTGATCGTCGGCTCGGCCTTCGTCCAGCGCCTCCTGGACACCGCGGGCGACCTGCCCGCGGGCCTCGCGGCCGTCCGCGCCCTCGCGGGCGAGCTGGCGGAAGGCGTGCGCAAGCGCTGACCGGGGACGCCCGCGTCACACGTTGGGGCGAATCGCGGCACGGGACGGGCCTGAGCGCCGTCCCGTGCCGTTAGCCAGGGATGTGAGCGAGAAGAACCGTGACGGTAAGCGCAGCGCCCGTGAGGCCCTGCAGGAACAGCGTGAGAAAGAGAAGGCCCGCGCCCGGCGCAAGCGGACCCTGGTGGTCGCGAGCGGAGTGGTCGCCGTACTGGCCATCGCCGCCGTGATCGGGGTGGTGGTCGCCAACAACAACAACAGCAGTTCGTCCAGCGGCACCCCGGCGGCGGCCCCCAGCGGCGCCACCGGCAAGGACAACCTCGTGATCCCGGTCGGCGCCACCGACGCGCCCTCCACCCTGACGATCTACGAGGACTTCCGCTGCCCGGCGTGCGACGCCTTCGAGAAGACGTTCACCCCGACCGTGCACAGCCTCGAGGACAGCGGGCAGATCCGCACCGAGTACCACCTGGTGACCCTGATCGACGGCAACCGCGGCGGCTCCGGGTCGCTGAACGCCGCCAACGCCGCCGCCTGCGCGCAGGACGCGGGCAAGTTCCGGGCGTACCACGACGTGCTCTACACGAACCAGCCGGACGAGACCACCGACAAGTTCGCCGACAAGAACTATCTGCTCCAGCTCGCGGGCCAGGTCCCGGGCCTGAAGACCCCGGCCTTCACCGCGTGCGTCAACGGCGGCACCCATGACGAATGGGTCAAGAAGTCCAACGACGCCTTCGGTGCCTCCGGCTTCAACTCCACGCCGACCATCCTGCTCAACGGCAAGAACATCTACGGCGCCTCGGCCCCGGCGCTCACCCCGGACTCGCTCAAGGCCCTCGTGGCGGCCGCGAACAAGGGCAAGAAGCCGGGTACGGCGACGGCCGCTCCGCCGTCCTGAGCGGCCCCGCCGTTATCAGGCCGTAGCCGGGCGGGTTGTCGCACTGCCCGCCCGGCACGGTAGCGTCGGTGATTGCCATGGAACTCGCATTCATCCCCAGCCCGTCGCACGGTGTCGTCCACCTCGGACCCATTCCGCTGCGCGGCTACGCGTTCTGCATCATCATCGGCGTCTTCGTAGCCGTCTGGCTCGGAAACAAGCGCTGGATCGCCCGCGGCGGCCGGGCGGGGACGGTCGCGGACATCGCCGTGTGGGCGGTGCCCTTCGGCCTCGTCGGCGGTCGGCTCTACCACGTGATCACCGACTACGAGCTCTATTTCGACAAGGGCAAGGACTGGGTCGACGCGTTCAAGATCTGGCAGGGCGGCCTCGGGATCTGGGGCGCGATCGCGCTCGGTGCCGTCGGCGCCTGGATCGGCTGCCGCCGCCGGGGCATCGCGCTGCCGGCCTGGGCCGACGCGCTGGCCCCCGGTATCGCGCTCGCCCAGGCGTGCGGACGCTGGGGCAACTGGTTCAACCAGGAGCTGTACGGCAAGCCGACCACGCTGCCGTGGGGCCTGAAGATCGACGCCGCGCACCGGCCCGAGGCGACGCCGGACCTCGCCACGTACCACCCGACCTTCCTGTACGAGTCGCTGTGGTGCGTCGGTGTCGCGCTGCTGGTGCTGTGGGCCGACCGCCGCTTCAAGCTCGGCCACGGACGGGCCTTCGCGCTCTACGTGGCGGCGTATACGGTGGGCCGCTTCTGGATCGAGTACATGCGGGTCGACGACGCCCATCACATCCTGGGACTGCGTCTCAACGACTGGACCGCGATGATCGTCTTCGCGGGCGCCGTCCTCTACTTCATCCTCTCCGCCCGCCTCCGCCCCGGCCGCGAAACCGAGGTCGAGCCCCCGCTCCCGCCGGAAGAGGGCACTCCTGCGGAGGGCGCCGAGGACCAGCCGGCCGCCGAGGCAGAGGCCGACGCCGACGCCGCCACCCCGGAAGCCAAGGACGAGCCCGCCCCGGACTCCGACCCCGAGTCCGACCCGGCCGAGGACAAGTCCGCCTCGGACTCCGAAGAGCCCAGCAACAGCCACTGACACCTGTGCCCCGACAGGGGCGCGGGGAACTGCGCGACCAGCCCGCGACGGGCTGCAGGTCACCACCGGCCCCAATGGGGCAGACGCGTTGTCTTCGGACCACCGGCCGGTGGGGGTGGGCCGCGCAGTTCCCCGCGCCCCTTCGGGGCACTTCGGTGCCTGGGCCACCGCAAGCGCAGCGCGGTTCCCCGCGCCCCTTCGGGGCACTTCGGTGCCTGGTCCTCCGCGAGCGCGGCGCGCGTCGGGGCGCACCCTGGGGGCGCGGGCACGTTTTCCGGGACCCGCCCGGAGGGCCATCGCAGCAGGTCAGGGGAGGCTTTCCTTGGTGGCGGGGGTGGGAATTCGCGCGTACGGTCGAGGGGTTTGGTGGGTGGGACCGGTCTTGGAGCCGGCCGGAGGAGTGGGGGGAAGATGTCGTCGACGATGGTCGGGACGGAGACCGCGGGCGTCGAGGCGGAGGCGGCGGAGGCCGTCGCTCCGTACCACGTGCCGCACCACTCGCACCGGGACGTGAGCGGCGGCTGGCTGCGGCCGGCGGTGTTCGGGGCGATGGACGGGCTGGTGTCCAACCTGGCCCTGATGACCGGTGTGGCGGGCGGCGAGGTGTCGTCGCGGACGATCGTGGTGACCGGGCTCGCGGGCCTGGCGGCCGGTGCCTTCTCGATGGCGGCGGGGGAGTACACCTCGGTGGCCTCCCAGCGCGAGCTGGTGGAGGCCGAGCTGGCCGTGGAGCGGATCGAGCTGCGCCGCCACCCCGAGGACGAGATGCGCGAGCTGGCCGAGCTGTACGTGGCCCGCGGCGTGGAGCCCGCGCTGGCCCACGAGGTGGCCAGGCAGCTCTCCGCCGACCCGGAGCAGGCCCTGGAGATCCACGCCCGCGAGGAGCTCGGCGTGGACCCCTCCGACCTGCCGTCGCCGCTGGTCGCGGCGGGCTCGTCGTTTGTCTCCTTCGCCCTGGGCGCGCTGCTGCCCGTCCTGCCGTATCTGCTGGGCTCCACCGTGCTGTGGCCCGCGATGGCGCTGGCCGCCGTCGGACTGTTCGGCTGCGGCGCCGCTGTGGCGCGTGTCACCGCCCGCTCGTGGTGGTTCAGCGGGGTCCGCCAGCTCCTCCTGGGCGGCGCCGCCGCCGGGGTCACCTTCCTGCTCGGCGCCCTGATCGGGACCGCCGTCGGCTGACCGGGCCGCCGTATACGAGACCGACATCACGGGTGGCCTCCCCCAGGAGGCCACCCGTCGCACGTTTGCCCGGCTTCCCGCCGTTTCAGTTCCCGCGGGACCGGGCATCACAGGGTGACCCACTGGCTGAGTTCCGCCAGAACTCAGCACGGCCCCCGCCCGGCACACCCCCGGACGGCGCGCTGCACCCCGGCCGGAAACCCCGTACCGGACACTGGCCTGAACTGATCGCTCACATCCCTGTTCCCACCGGATGCACGTCCACATGCTGGAACTGAGTATCCGCTTCTCGAACACTCAGCCATCATGTAACCTGCACGAAATCGCAGAGGGCCAACGTCGTCCCTGTTGCGCATGCCTATGACAGGCGATGCATACAAGCCAATGACGACGACGGGAGAGCCATGCGTTCGCGTTCCGCGTTCATGGACGGGCGCCCCGCCCCGCAGGGGATGTACGACCCCCGCAACGAACACGACGCATGCGGCGTCGGCTTCGTGGCCACCCTCACCGGCGAGGCGAGCCACGCGCTCGTGGAGCAGGCCCTGACCGTCCTGCGCAATCTGGAACACCGCGGTGCCACCGGCGCCGAGCCCGACTCGGGTGACGGCGCGGGCATCCTGCTCCAGGTCCCGGACGCCTTCCTGCGCGAGGCAGTCGACTTCGCCCTGCCCGAGGCCGGCCGGTACGCGGTCGGCGTCGCCTTCCTGCCCGTGGAGCACGAGGACCGCGACAAGGCCGTCGACGCGATCGAGCGGATCGCCGCCGAGGAGGGCCTGACCGTCCTCGGCTGGCGCGAGGTCCCCGTCGCCCCCGAGCTGCTGGGCGCCACCTCCCGCTCGACCATGCCGTACTTCTCCCAGCTCTTCGTCGCCGACGCCGCCGCGGACACCGCGCGCTCCGGCCTGGACCTGGACCGCCCCGCCTTCGTGCTGCGCAAGCGCGCCGAGCGCGAGGCCGACGTCTACTTCCCGTCGCTGTCCGCGCGGACCATCGTCTACAAGGGCATGCTGACCACCGGGCAGCTCGAACCCTTCTTCCCCGACCTGTCCGACCGGCGGTTCGCCACCGCCATCGCGCTGGTCCACTCCCGCTTCTCGACCAACACCTTCCCGAGCTGGCCGCTCGCCCACCCGTACCGCTTCGTCGCCCACAACGGTGAGATCAACACCGTCAAGGGCAACAGGAACTGGATGCGGGCCCGCGAGTCGCAGCTCGCCAGCGAGCTGTTCCACGGCGACCTGGAGCGGATCTTCCCGATCTGCACGCCCGGCGCCTCCGACACCGCGTCCTTCGACGAGGTGCTGGAACTGCTGCACCTCGGCGGCCGCTCGCTGCCGCACAGCGTGCTGATGATGATCCCCGAGGCGTGGGAGAACCACGGCTCGATGGACCCCGCCCGCCGCGCGTTCTACCAGTACCACTCCACGCTGATGGAGCCCTGGGACGGCCCGGCCTGCGTCACCTTCACCGACGGCTCCGTGGTCGGCGCCGTGCTCGACCGCAACGGCCTGCGCCCCGGCCGCTACTGGGTCACCGACGACGGCCTGGTCGTCCTCGCCTCCGAGTCCGGCGTGCTCGACATCGCCCCGGAGAAGGTGCTGCGCAAGGGCCGCCTGCAGCCCGGCCGGATGTTCCTGGTCGACACCGTCGAGCACCGGATCGTCGAGGACGACGAGATCAAGGCGGGCATCGCCGCCGAGAACCCGTACGCCGAGTGGCTCGAAGCCGGTCTCATCGACCTGGCCGACCTGCCCGAGCGCGAGCACATCGTGCACACCCACGCCTCGGTCACCCGCCGCCAGCAGACCTTCGGGTACACCGAGGAGGAGCTGCGGGTCATCGTCGCGCCGATGGCCAGGAGCGGCGGCGAACCGCTGGGCTCGATGGGCACCGACTCGCCGATCGCGGCGCTCTCCGAACGCCCCCGGCTGCTCTTCGACTACTTCACCCAGCTCTTCGCGCAGGTCACCAACCCGCCGCTGGACGCCATCCGCGAGGAGCTCGTCACCTCGCTGATCTCCACCATCGGCCCGTCCGGCAACCTGCTGGAGCCCAGCCCGGCGTCCTGTCGCAACATCACCCTGCCGTTCCCGGTGATCGACAACGACGAGCTGGCCAAGCTCATCCACGTCAACGCCGACGGCGACCTGCCCGGCCTCAAGGGCGCGACCCTGTCCGGCCTCTACCGGGTCACCGGCGGCGGCCAGGCGCTCGCCGCCCGGCTCGCCGAGATCTGCGCCGAGGCCGACGCCGCCATAGAGGACGGCGCCCGGCTGATCGTGCTCTCCGACCGGCACTCCGACGCCGAGCACGCGCCGATCCCGTCGCTGCTGCTCACCTCCGCGGTGCACCACCACCTGATCCGCACCAAGCAGCGCACCCAGGTCGGCCTGCTGGTCGAGGCCGGCGACGTGCGCGAGGTGCACCACGTGGCGCTGCTCGTCGGCTACGGCGCCGCGGCCGTCAACCCGTACCTGGCCATGGAGTCGGTCGAGGACCTGGTCCGCGCCGACACCTTCCTGCAGGGCATCGAGCCCGAGGACGCCATCAGGAACCTCATCAAGGCGCTCGGCAAGGGCGTGCTGAAGGTCATGTCCAAGATGGGCATCTCCACCGTGGCCTCGTACCGCGGCGCCCAGGTCTTCGAGGCGATCGGCCTCGAGGACGACTTCGTGGACACCTACTTCCACGGCACCGACACCAAGATCGGCGGCGCCGGGATCGACGTCGTCGCCCAGGAGGTCGCCGCCCGGCACGCCAAGGCGTACCCGGTCTCCGGGATCGCCGCCGCGCACCGCAGGCTGGAGATCGGCGGCGAGTACCAGTGGCGCCGCGAGGGCGAGCCGCACCTGTTCGACCCGGACACCGTCTTCCGGCTCCAGCACGCCACCCGCACCCGGCGCTACGACATCTTCAAGCAGTACACCGAGCGGGTGAACGAGCAGTCCGAGCGGCTGATGACGCTCCGCGGCCTGTTCGGCCTGCGCGCCGACGACCGCCCCTCGGTCCCGCTCGACGAGGTCGAGCCCGTCTCCGAGATCGTCAAGCGCTTCTCCACCGGCGCCATGTCGTACGGCTCCATCTCGCGCGAGGCGCACGAGACGCTGGCCATCGCCATGAACCAGCTCGGCGGCAAGTCCAACACCGGCGAGGGCGGCGAGGACCCGGAGCGGCTCTACGACCCGGCCCGGCGCAGCGCCATCAAGCAGGTCGCCTCCGGCCGCTTCGGCGTCACCTCCGAGTACCTGGTCAACGCCGACGACATCCAGATCAAGATGGCCCAGGGCGCCAAGCCCGGCGAGGGCGGCCAGCTGCCCGGCCACAAGGTCTACCCGTGGGTCGCCGGCACCCGGCACTCCACGCCCGGCGTCGGCCTGATCTCGCCGCCGCCGCACCACGACATCTACTCCATCGAGGACCTCGCCCAGCTCATCCACGACCTGAAGAACGCCAACCCCAAGGCGCGCATTCACGTCAAGCTGGTCTCCGAGGTCGGCGTCGGCACCGTCGCCGCCGGTGTCTCCAAGGCGCACGCCGACGTCGTCCTGATCTCCGGGCACGACGGCGGCACCGGTGCCTCGCCGCTCACCTCGCTCAAGCACGCGGGCGGCCCCTGGGAGCTGGGCCTGGCCGAGACCCAGCAGACGCTGCTGCTCAACGGACTGCGCGACCGTATCGTCGTGCAGACCGACGGGCAGCTCAAGACCGGCCGCGACGTGATCATCGCCGCGCTGCTGGGCGCCGAGGAGTTCGGCTTCGCCACCGCGCCGCTGGTGGTCTCCGGCTGCGTGATGATGCGGGTCTGCCACCTGGACACCTGCCCGGTCGGCGTCGCCACCCAGAACCCGGTGCTGCGCGACCGCTTCTCCGGCAAGCCCGAGTTCGTGGTGAACTTCTTCGAGTTCATCGCGGAGGAGGTCCGCGAGCTCCTCGCCGAGCTGGGCTTCCGCTCCATCGAGGAGGCCGTCGGCCACGCCGAGCTGATCGACGCCGACCGCGCGGTCGACCACTGGAAGGCGCAGGGCCTGGACCTCGCCCCGCTGCTGTACGTGCCGGAACTGCCCGAGGGCGCGGCGCTGCACCACACCACGAGCCAGGACCACGGTCTGGAGAAGGCCCTCGACAACGAGCTGGTCAGGCTCGCCGCCGAGGCGCTGGACAGCGGCGAACCCGTCCGCGTCCAGCTCCCGATCCGCAACGTGAACCGCACGGTCGGCACGATGCTCGGCCACGAGGTGACCAAGAAGTACGGTGGCGCGGGCCTGCCCGCCGACACCATCGACGTCACCCTCACCGGCTCCGCGGGCCAGTCCTTCGGCGCCTTCCTGCCCCGCGGCATCACGCTGCGGCTGGAGGGCGACGCCAACGACTACGTCGGCAAGGGCCTGTCCGGCGGCCGGATCGTGGTCCGCCCCGACCGCGGCGCCGACCACCTCGCCGAGTACTCGACCATCGCGGGCAACACCATCGCCTACGGTGCCACCGGCGGCGAGCTGTTCCTGCGCGGCAGGTCCGGTGAGCGGTTCTGCGTCCGCAACTCGGGCGCCACCGTCGTCTCCGAGGGCGTGGGCGACCACGGCTGCGAGTACATGACCGGCGGCCGGGCCGTCGTCCTCGGCGCCACCGGGCGCAACTTCGCGGCCGGCATGTCCGGCGGTATCGCCTACGTCCTGGACCTGGCCCCGGAGAACGTCAACACCGGCATGGTCGAGGTCGAGGCGCTCGACGCCGACGACATCACGTGGCTGCACGACGTGGTGCGCCGCCACTTCGAGGAGACCGGCTCCACCGTCGCCGAGCGGTTGCTCGCCGACTGGGGCGGCGCCCTCACCCGCTTCGGCAAGGTCATGCCGAGGGACTACAAGGCAGTGCTCGCCGCCAAGAACGCCGCCGAGCAGGCCGGACTCTCCGAGTCCGAGACCACCGCGAAGATGATGGAGGCGGCAAATGGCTGACCCCAAGGGCTTCCTCACCACCCCGCGGGAGACCGCGCCGACCCGCCCGGTCGAGGAGCGCAAGCAGGACTGGAACGAGGTCTACGTCCCCGGCGGCCTGCTGCCGATCATCAGCAAGCAGGCCGGACGCTGCATGGACTGCGGCATCCCGTTCTGCCACAACGGCTGCCCGCTGGGGAACCTGATCCCCGAGTGGAACGACTACGCCTACCGCGGCGACTGGAACGCCGCCAGCGAGCGGCTGCACGCCACCAACAACTTCCCGGAGTTCACCGGGCGGCTGTGCCCGGCTCCCTGCGAGTCGGCGTGCGTGCTGGGCATCAACCAGCCCGCGGTCACCATCAAGAACGTCGAGGTCACCATCATCGACAAGGCGTGGGACGCCGGTGACGTGACCCCGCAGCCGCCGGACCGGCTGTCCGGCAAGACGGTCGCCGTGATCGGCTCGGGCCCCGCGGGCCTGGCCGCCGCCCAGCAGCTCACCCGGGCCGGGCACACCGTCGCGGTCTACGAGCGCGCCGACCGGATCGGCGGCCTGCTGCGGTACGGCATCCCCGAGTTCAAGATGGAGAAGCGGCACATCAACCGGCGTATCGAGCAGATGCGCGCGGAGGGCACCAAGTTCCGTACCGGTGTGCAGATCGGCACCGACCTCGACGGGGCCAAGCTCGCCAGGCGGTACGACGCGGTGGTCATCGCCGCCGGTGCCACCGTCTCGCGCGACCTGCCCGCCGAGGGCCGGGAGCTGAACGGCATCCACTTCGCCATGGACTACCTGCCGCTGGCCAACAAGGTGCAGGAGGGCGACTTCGTCGCCCCGCCGATCACCGCGGAGGGCAAGCACGTCGTCGTCATCGGCGGCGGCGACACCGGCGCGGACTGCGTCGGCACCGCGCACCGGCAGGGCGCCGCGTCCGTCACCCAGCTGGAGATCATGCCGCGGCCGTCCGACGACCGGCCCGCGGGCCAGCCGTGGCCGACGATGCCCGCCGTGTACAAGGTGACCTCGGCGCACGAGGAGGGCGGCGAGCGGGTCTACGCCGTCAGCACCGTGAAGTTCACCGGCGACGCCGAGGGCAACGTCAAGGAACTGCACCTGGTCGAGGTCGCCTTCCAGGACGGGAAGTTCGTGCCCCAGGAGGGCACCGAGCGGGTCATCCCGGCCGAGCTGGTCACCCTCGCCATGGGCTTCACCGGCACCGACCAGAAGAACGGGCTCGTCGAGCAGTTGGGCCTTCAGCTGGACGCGCGCGGGAACATCGCCCGTGACGGGTCCTACGCCACCAACGTCGACGGCGTCTTCGTCGCCGGTGACGCGGGGCGCGGCCAGTCGCTGATCGTCTGGGCCATCGCCGAAGGCCGCTCCGCGGCCAAGGCCGTCGACGCGTACCTCACCGGCGTGCCCTCCGCCCTGCCCGCCCCCATCCGCCCGACAGACCGTCCGCTGACCGTCTGACGGCTCCCCCGTCCCGCACACCGCCGTGCGGAACGCCCGCGGCGCCCGCCACTCCCCGACCAAGGAGGCGGGCGTCTCGGCATTCCTGGGTGCCCCGTCAGGGGCGCGGGGAAGCGCGCTGCGCTTGCGGAGGGCCTGCTTTTCAGGGGCGCGGGGAACTGCGCGCTCAGCCCCCACCGACCGGTGGTCCGAAGACAACGCGTCTGCCCCATTGGGGCCGGTGGTGACGTGCAGGTCGTCGACGGCTGGTCGCGCAGTTCCCCGCGCCCCTACGGGGCGCTAGGTCTCGACGTCGAGTTCCGACTTGCACAGGGTGCACCGGGCGCGGAGGCGCCCTCGGCAGGGGAGGCGGAGCCGCTGAAAGCAGGTGGGGCAGGGGAAGGAGACGCGGGGGGCGGACGGGGGGCCGTCGAAGGCGTAGTCGGGGCCCGAGGCGAGGGCCCGGCGATCCTTGGCGTAGCGCCGCCGCGCGGCCCACCCGGCGGCGGCGAGCGGGGCACGGCGAAGGTCCTGGGAAGCCCGGGCCGCCCCGGCCCGGTACGCCTCGCGGGCCTGCGCGCTGCGGAACCACGGCTCGATGTCGTCGCCGAACACCCGCTCCCGCTTGGCGAGGACGTAGCCGAACTCCTCCGGGGTGAGATACCCCAGCTTGTACGCGGACATCATCAGCCGCTCCCCGCGGATCGCGGCCTCCTCGCGGTACGCGTCGAGCAGCAGCCACCCCGCCCCGAGAAACGTCGTCGCGGTGTCGGTGAGGATCTCGTTGTCGCGGGTGCCGGGGAACTCCAGGCCCAGGCGGTGCAGATGGACGTGCATGACCTCATGGGCCAGCGCCGCGCCCACATCGCGCCGGTCGGTCCTGAACCGCGAGTGCAGCTCGATGAAGTACTCGGGGCCCGCGGCCAGTTCCACGTTCCCCGCGTGCACCATGTCGCGGAAGCCGACGACCATCCGGGCGTCCGGCAGCCGGAAGTGCTGCACCATGACCCGGGCCACCCGCTGGGCGCCCAGGTACAGGTCCTCGTCGGCCGGGAACTCCACCAGCTCCGGATGCACGCTCGCGGCGAACCGCGCCACCCCGTCCGCGGAGATCCGCCGGTACAGCGCGGTCAGCGCCGCCTGCACCGTGCCGAGGTGCGGGAAGCCGTGCACGATGGCCCCGCCCGTGGCGTCCGTCGCGCCGGATCCGACGTGCTCGGCCATGAACACCTCCCCGTGACCATCGAGCGTACGCGCCGACGCCCCGGCACGTCCGCAGTCGGCACGTCCGCACCCGGCGTGTTCGCCACGGGCGGGCCCGGCGCCGGGCGATGATCCATCTCTGCGGGATTTCGGTACCCCGCGGCGCGCCCGTGCGGCAGCATGTGCGGCATGCCTGCTCTGAGCCGCGCCGAGGCCGAGACCCGCGCCCGTGATCTGACCGTCCACCACTACGCGATCGACCTCGACCTGACCCGGGGCGACGAGGTCTTCGGCTCGACGGTGACGATCCGCTTCACCGCCGCCCGCGACTGCGACTCCTTCGCCGAGGTCAAGCCCGCCGTCCTGCACGAGGCCACTCTCGACGGCGCGCCGCTCGACCCGGCGCTCCTCGACGACAACCGGCTGCCGCTGACCGCGCTGACCGCGGGCGAGCACGAGCTGCGGGTGGTCGCCGACATGCGCTACTCCCGTACCGGCGAGGGCATGCACCGCTTCACCGACCCCGCCGACGGCGAGACCTACGTCTACGCGCAGCTCTTCCTCGAAGACGTCCAGCGGTTGATCGCCGCCTTCGACCAGCCCGACCTCAAGGCCGTGTTCGAGGTGGCGGTGACCGCGCCCGAGGAGTGGACCGTCCTCGGCAACGCGATCGCCACCCGTACCGCGCCCGGCCGCTGGACGATGGCGGCCACCCCGCCGATCGCCTCGTATCTGCTGGCGGTCGCCGCCGGACCCTTTCACTCGGTACGCAGCGAGCACGCCGGGCTGCCGTTCGGCCTGCACTGCCGCCGCTCGCTGGCCGACCACCTCGACCGGGACGCCGCGGAGCTGTTCGACATCACCCGGCGCTGCTTCGACCGCTACCACGAGCTGTTCGACGAACCGTACCCGTTCGACTCCTACGACCAGGCGTTCGTGCCCGAGTTCAACGCCGGGGCGATGGAGAACCCGGGCCTGATCACCTTCCGCGACGAGTACGTGTACCGGTCGGCCGTCACGCCCACCGAGGCGCAGTTCCGGGCCGTCGTCATCGCCCACGAGATGGCGCACATGTGGTTCGGCGACCTCGTCACCCTGCGCTGGTGGGACGACATCTGGCTGAACGAGTCCTTCGCCGAGTACATGGGCTTCCAGGTGCTGGCCGAGGCCACCGGCTTCACGTCCACCTGGACCGACTTCGCCGCCGCCCGCAAGGCGTTCGGCTCGGACGCCGACCAGCGCCCGTCCACGCACGCGGTGGCCCCTGACCCGGAGGCGGTGCCCGACACCGCCTCCGCGCTCAACAACTTCGACGGCATCTCGTACTCCAAGGGCGCCGCGGCGCTGCGCCAACTGGTCACCTGGCTGGGCCGCAAGGACTTCCTCGCCGGGATCAACGAGCACTTCGCCCGGCACCGCTTCGGCAACGCCACCCTCGCCGACTTCATCGACTCGCTGGCCGGGGCCACCGAACGCGACGTGCACGCCTGGGCCGCCGCCTGGCTGCGCACGACCGGCGTCGACACCCTCACCCCCGCCGCGTCCCCCGCGCCCTCCGGCTGGCGGCTGGAGGTCAGCCACAGCGGCGAGCGCCCGCACCGGATCGCGGTCGGACTGTACGACCGGGCCGTCGCCGACCCCGGCCAGCTGGTGCTGCGCGACCGGCTCACCCTCGACATCGCCGCCACCGCCGTGGTCGAGCGCGTCGACCTGCCGGGGCCGCGCCCGGACGTCATCCTGCTCAACGACGGCGACCTGACCTTCGCCAAGGTCCGCTTCGACGAGCACTCCTGGGAGTCGCTGGGCGAGTCCCTCAGCGGTCTGCCCGACCCGCTCAGCCGGGCGGTGGTCTGGAACGCGGCGCGCGACCTGGTGCGCGACGCGCGGATCCCGCCGCGCGACTACCTCGCGCTGGTCCAGCGCCATCTGCCCGCCGAGCGCGACCCGGCCGTGGTCGAGGCGGTCCTCGGCTTCGCCCGCACCGTGGTCACCGACCGGTTCCTCGACCCGGCGCTGCGGCCCGACGCGCTGGGCAAACTGGCCGCCACCAGCCGCGCGCTGCTCGCCGACGGCTCCGACGCCACCCGCCTGGTGGCCACCCGCGGCCTGATCGACTCCGCGATCAGCGCGGGCGACGCGGCCGTACTGCGCCAGTGGTACGCGGACGGCGAGATCCCCGGCGCGGCGCCGGTCGACCCCGAGCTGCGCTGGAAGATCCTGCTGCGGCTGACCGTCCTGGGCGCCGCCACCGCCGCGGACATCGACGCCGAGGTGGCCCGCGACCCCAGCGCCACCGGCCTCCAGGGCGCCGCCCGCTGCCGCGCCGCACTGCCGGACCAGGCGGCGAAGACCGCCGCCTGGGAGTCGATGTTCCAGGACGACACCCTGTCCAACTACCTGTTCGCGGCCACCGCCCAGGGCTTCTGGCAGCCCGAACAGCTCGGCCTGCTGGACGAGTTCGTGCCGCTGTTCTACCCGGCCGCCATCGCGCTGGCCGACCGCCGCGGCCCGGCCATCGCCGACGCCATCGGCCGGTACGCCTTCCCGCTGCCGGTCGTCAGCGACATCTCGCTCCAGCACGGCCGCAAGGCCCTCACCGACCCGGCCCTCACCACGGCGCTGCACCGCGCCTTCACCGACCGCCTCGACGACCTGGCCCGCACCCTGCGGGTCCGCACCGTCCACGGCGGCTGACCGGCCCCGCGGGGGTGGGGCGCCGCCCCGCCCCCGCACACAGCGACGCCCGTCTCAGAAGTGGCGGCGCAACTCGTTGGCGTAGGTGCGACCCAGGGTGTCGCCGTGCTCCGTGAGCCACTCCGAGATCCGGGTCGAGCCGGTCGCCGGGCCGTCGGAGTCGGCCAGGCCGCTGGCCATGGCGCCGTACTCGTCGGCGGTCAGCAGCACGTCGCGCAGCACGAAGCCGAGCAGTTGGGCGATGGCGGGCACCGCGGGGCCCGGCACCCGGACGATCCGCGCCCGGCTGCCGACCGCCCGCCGTACGGACGTGACGAGTTCGGTGAAGGTCGGTCTCTCCGGGCCGACCGCGTCCTCGGTGGTGGTCGCCGTGTCGCGTCCGCGGGCGACGCACAGCCGGGCGAGGTCGTCGACATGGATCGCCCGCACCCGGTAGTCGCCCCGGCCGCCGACGGCGAACAGCGGCAGCCGCCGCAGCAGCCACGCGATGTTGTTGACCAGCACGTCGTCGCCGCCGAACAGCACCGCGGGCCGCAGCACCGCGTGCGGGATGCCGGTGGCCGCCAACTCCCGCTCCACCACGGCCTTTCCGCGGAAGTACGGGAACGGCGAGTCCTCGCTGGGGTGGGTGATGCTGACATGCACCACGCGCCGCACCTTTGCGTCGGCCGCGGCGGCGAACAGCCGCTGGGAGTTGGCCACGGCCGTGGCGTGGTCGGTGGCGCCGTGCGCGAACCGTACCCAGTAGGTGTTGTAGAGCGTGGTCGTCCCCGTCAGCGCCTCGACCAGCCCGTCGTGGTCGGTGAAGTCCAGCGGCCTGGCGTCCACCGGCGACCCGGCCGGGGCCCGCCCGGGGTGCCCGGTGAGGGTGCGGACACCGCGGCCCGCCGCCAGCAGTTCGCGGGCGATGGCGGCGCCGGAGTAGCTGAAGGCGCCGGTGACCGTGTCGACGCCGGTGTCGTCCGGGGCTTTCCTACCGCTCATACGTCACTCATCGCCTCTCGTGGTGGGGATGATGCCGAGCGCGCCGGCCAGTGCGGCCATGGTGCGCGCCCGTCCGAACAGGGCGAGCGCCTTGTCGCGGTCGCCGTCGAGGTGGCTGAGCATCTCCAGGCCCAGGTACAGCGCGACGATCGCGTACGCGACCTCCGAGGCGGGCGCGGTCGCGGCGAGCATCATCGGGTCCACCGCGCCGGTGACGGCGGACTGCGCGAAGGCCGTCCAGGTCTCCATCCGCGCCGCGACCCCCGCGCCGAACGCCGGATCGCCCGACCCGCCCGCGATCAGCTCCACCAGCACCTTCGCGTAGCCGCTGTCGAGGTCCTCCTCGAAGACGGCCGCCGCCACATCGGTCAGTTCCACCAGCGAGGCGGCGTGCGAGACGGCCGCGGAGTACCGCTCCATCCGGTCTGCGCTGACCGCGTCCAGCGCGGCGAGCAGCAGATTGGCGACCGAGCCGAAGTGGTAGAAGACCAGCCCCTGGTTGCATCCGGCGCGGGTCGCTATCCGCCGGGCGCTCGCCCCGTGGTAGCCGTCCGTCCGCAGGACGTCGATCGCCGCGTCCACCAGCGCCTTCCTGGTGGTCTCCGAAGCGGCCGTGGCCGCCTCCCCCGTCTTACTCGGAACCCCTGGCTTCGGCACCGCGCCGACCGCCTTCCCCTGTCGTCGACGAGCATGGGCAGAGCATTTGAGCGAGCGCTCAAAGCATACGACTAATCCATCCGGGCGGTGCCTCTTCGGCACGATCGTCGTTGTGCTGGGGGAGGGGACCGACCGTCGGACGAGCGGGTGGGGTGAGGAACCGTCATGGCGATGCCCGGACTTGCCGGCGGCGCGGACGGCGCGCGGGCGCTGCGGCCCCTGCTCGACGTCGTCCTGAACGCACTCACCGAGGGCGCCGCGGACCGCGGCGGACCCCTGCCGCCGGGCGGCCCGGAGCGCACCGCCGCCCGCGTGGCGAGCGCCGTCGGCGAGGTGCTGCCCGCGACCGGAACCGGCGAACGCGAGGCCCTGCACACCCTGGTACGGGCCCTCGCCGAGGGCGCCGCCGACCCCGCGGACCCGCTCTGCGCCGCCCATCTGCACTGCCCACCGCTGGCGGTGGCCGCCGCCGCCGACCTGGCGGCCGCCGCGCTCAACCCGTCACTGGACTCCTGGGACCAGGCACCGGCCGCCACCGCGCTCGAGGCACTGGTCACCGCCGCGCTGGCCGCCGTCGTCTACCCCGGCCTGCCCAGCCCCGACGCCCTGGTCACCACCGGCGGCACCGAGTCCAACCACCTGGCCCTGCTGCTGGCCCGCGAGCGCGCCGGGAGCGCCCTGCGGGTGGTCGTCGGCGCCAACGCCCACCACAGCCTGCACCGCGCGGCGTGGCTGCTCGGCCTGCCCCGCCCGGTCGTCGTCGACACCCCCGCCGGAGTGCTCGACCCGGCCGCCGTGGACGTGACCTTGCGCGAACTCGGCCCCCACACCCTGCTGGTGGCCACCGCCGGCACCACCGACACCGGCGCCGTCGACCCGCTGCCCGACCTCGCCGCGAGCGCCGCCCGGCACGGCGCCGCGCTCCACGTGGACGCCGCCTACGGTGGCCCGCTGCTGTTCAGCGACCGCGCCGCTCCCACCCTGGCCGGACTCGGCTCCGCCGTCTCCGTCACCCTGGACCTGCACAAGCTCGGCTGGCAGCCGGTCGCCGCCGGCCTGCTCGCGGTCCCCGACAGCGCCCTGCTGCGCCCCCTGGACCACCAGGCCGACTACCTCAACCCCACCGACGACACCGAGGCCGGCCTGCCCGACCTGCTCGGCCGCTCGCTGCGCACCACCCGCCGCCCCGACATCCTCAAGATTGCCGTCACCCTGCGGGCACTGGGCCGCGACGGCCTCGGCGCGCTCGTCGACGCCGTCTGCGACCACGCCCGCGCCCTCGCCGCCCGGATCGAGCGGCACCCGGACCTCACCCTGTACGCGCCGCCCACTCTCAGCACCGTGCTGTTCCGCCCCACCGGCGCCACCGACGAGCAGGTCGCCGAGGTGCGCCGGGCGCTGCTGCGCGACGGCCGCGCGGTCCTGGGCCGGGCCCGCGCCGGTGGCCGGCTCTGGCTCAAGGCCACCCTGCTCAACCCGCACGCCCGCCCGGCAGACCTCGACGCACTCGTGCAGCTCACGACGGAAGGCAGCACCACCCGATGAACGCCCGCACCACCCCGCTGCCCGAGCAGCCCCCGGCCACCGGCCCCACCGCCCCCGTCGACCTGCTCGGTGTCGGCGTCGGCCCGTTCAACCTGTCGCTGGCCGCCCTCGCCGACGGCGTCCCCGGGCTGACCGCCGCCTTCTACGAGCAGCGTCCCTCGTTCGAGTGGCATCCGGGACTGCTCATCGACGGCGCCACCCTCCAGGTCCCCTTCCTCGCCGACCTGGTGACGCTGGCCGACCCCGCCAGCCGCTGGACCTTCCTGAACTGGCTGAAGACCCGCGAGCGGCTGTTCCCCTTCTACTTCGCCGAGCGCTTCCACGTGCACCGCGCCGAATACGACGCCTACTGCCGGTGGGTGGCCGAATCGCTGCCCACCACCCACTTCGGCCAGCAGGTCGACGCGGTGCGCTGGGACCCCGAGCGCGGCCACTTCGAGGTCGACCACACCCAGCTCGACGCGCACGGCGAGGCCGAGGCGCTGGCCCGTACCTGCGCCCGCAACCTGGTGCTGGGCGTCGGCACCGCGCCCCATGTGCCGGAGCCGCTGCGGCTGCTGGCCGAGACGCCGACCGTCCCCGTCGTGCACTCCGCGCACTACATGCAGCAGCGCGACCGGCTGCTGGGCGCCGACCACATCACCGTGGTCGGCTCGGGACAGTCCGGCGCCGAGGTCTTCCTCGACCTGCTGCGGGCCCGTCCGGTGGGCCGCGAGCGGCTGACCTGGCTGGCGCGTACCCCCGCCTTCGCGCCCATGGAGTACAGCAAGCTGGGTCTGGAGCACTTCACCCCGGACTACACGCGCTACTTCCACGGCCTCGCCGAGCCGGTACGCGACCGGCTGGTGCCGCAGCAGTGGCAGCTCCACAAGGGCATCGACCACGACACCCTGACGGCCATCCACGACGAGCTGTACCGGCGCACCCTCGACGGCGGCTGGCCGGACGCCGCCCTCACCCCCGGGGTCACCGTCCGCACCGCGGGCCGGATCGGCACCCACGGCATCGAGTTGCACCTTGAACACGGCGAACAGGGCACCCGCACCCGGCTGATGACCGACGCCGTGGTGCTGGCCACCGGCTACCGGGAGCGGCCGCTCGACCAGCTCCTGGAGCCGCTGGACCCGTACATCCGGCGCGATGCCGCGGGCCGCCCCCGTGTCGGCCCGCAGCACCGCGTCGTCCTCGACCGGTCGGTGACCGGCCGGGTCTACGTCCAGAACGCCGAACGCCACTCGCACGGCGTCGGCGCCCCGGACCTGGGTCTCGCCGCCTGGCGGTCGGCCGTCATCCTCAACGACCTGACCGCGGTCCTGACCGGCGCCGAGCACTACCCGCTGCCGGCCAGGACGGCCTTCACCACCTTCGGGCTCGACGGCGCCGCCGCGAGCGACGTCCCTACCCGAACAGCGGCACTCCGCCGCGGGTGAGCAGCCACGAGTCGCCGCCGAAGGCCGCCGGGTCGATCGTCCCGTGGGCCTTCACCCAGGCGATGATGGTGTTCCTGATCTCGTCGGAGCTGGACCACACGGACGTGGCGGCGGCGACATGAGGGTAGTTGCTGCCGCCGCTGGAGCGGTAGTTGTTGACCGCCAGCACGAACTGCGCGGCCGGGTCGATCGGCGCGCCGCCGAAGGTCAGCTTGGAGATCCGCGAGCCGGCCGGCTGCGCGATGTCGATCTCGTAGCTGACGCCGCTGAGGATGTCGTAGCTGTAGTCGGGGGTGTTGTTGGCGTTGGTCAGCTTGGTGACGTCCACCGGCGCGTCGGGCGCGGTCTGGACGTAGTACCGCGCGGACCACTCCAGGTAGTCCTTGATCTGGGCGCCGGTGAGGATCTTGGCGTCCAGGGTGTTCTCGTAGATGTACAGGCCCGCCACGTCCCGCAGCGACACCTGGCCGGCCGGGATCGCCGCCGCCCGGGAGAAGCAGGACGCCTCGGAGAGCACCGGCAGTGAGGCGTACGAGGTGCCCGCGAGCGCCGCCTTGACGGTGTCGGCCTGCACCAGGTTGATGAAGTCGATGATCGGCGCGTCCTTGTACGTGGACTCCTTCGCCGACATCGCCTGCGCGCAGGTGCCGATCACCTGGTTCACATAGGTGACGACCTTGTCGTGCTCGTCCCTGACCAGCTTGGCCACCACCGGGTCCTCGTCCACGGTGTTGGCGTTGCGGACCTCGGCGGTGACCGAGGTGACCTGCCAGCGGCCGTGGGCGAACTCCAGGTCGATGTCGAACACGCTCAGCCGCATGCCCCACATCAGCGGCTCGGACAGCACCACCGTCTTGCCGGTCTCGGTGTTGGTCACCAGCGTCTGCGGCCGCTCGACGTGGGTGTGGCCGACCAGGATCGCGTCGATGCCGGGCACCTGCTGGGCCACCAGCGACGAGGCGTTCTCGGGGTAGGGGAGCGCGTCGCCGTACGAGGTGCTGCCGTCGAGACCGGAGTGGTCGGTGCAGACCACCACGTCGCAGCCGAGCGCCCGCAGCTTGGGCACGTAGATCTTCGCCTGCTCCACCAGACCGGGGAAGGCCATCTTGCCCTGCACGTTGGCCTTGTCCCAGATGGCGATGCCCGGGTTGGTCAGGCCGAGGATGCCGACCTTGATGTCCGGGCCGTCCTCGACGCAGATCCGCTTCACCAGGTAGGGCGGGAAGGCGGGCTTGAGGGTCTTGGCGTCCACCGCGTTGGCCGCGAGCAGCGGGAAGTCGCACTGGTCCTGGAAGGCGCGCAGCAGCGGGATGCCGTAGTTGAACTCGTGGTTGCCGAGCGCCGCCGCGTCGTACTTCATGTGGTTCATGGCCAGTGCCATCGGGTGCCGCGGCCCGCAGCGGGCGCCGGTGATCGGCTCGACCCGGGCGTAGTAGTACGACAGCTGGGTGCCCTGGATGATGTCGCCCGCGTCGATCAGCAGGGTGCGGTCGTGGCCCTTCTCGGCGCGGGCCTGCGCGACGAGGGTGGCGACCTTGGCCAGGCCGACGTCGTTGTGGGTGGCGTCGTCGTACTCGGCGTTGGTGAAGTAGTCCCAGTTCAGTGCGTGGCCGTGCAGGTCGGTGGTGCCCAGCACCCGCAAGGAGAAGGTCTTCGGGTGCCGATGGCCGTGGTCGGCCTCGGCGGCCTGCGCCGGTCCGGCCGCCGCCACCGCTCCGGCGGTGCCTGCCAGCGCCACGCCGGCGCCGGTGGCGGCCGAGCGGTTGATGAAGTCCCTGCGGTTGAGCGGCATCTCGTCTCCTGATCCCTGGCGTTCCCGAGCCACTGTGGTGTCGGAACAACGCGCGTAGATTCTGGACCAGAGGGACCGCTCCGCGACACCCCCCGAACGTAACCTGTGGATGTCCTGCGGATGAACGGCCTTGTGTCGCCGTACGTCACGCCATGGGCCGCCGGGACTTACCGAAGTGCTCATCAGAGCGGGCCCCCGCACACTTCGACACTTGTCAACAAGCGTTAATCCAGCCGTCGTTGAGCAGTTGCCGGTAGCGAGTTCTCTACCAACGAGTAAGTCATACGCTCGGTACATGCGCCGAGCAAAAATTGTCTGCACCCTGGGCCCCGCCACCGACTCCTACGACCAGATCAAAGCACTGGTCGAGGCCGGAATGGACGTGGCGCGCCTCAACCTGAGCCATGGATCGTACGCAGAGCACGAGGACCGTTACCGGCGGGTCCGCAAGGCCTCCGACGAACTCGGCCGCAGCGTGGGCATCCTCGTCGACCTTCAGGGTCCGAAGATCAGGCTCGGCCGATTCGCCGAAGGGCCCGTACTCCTTGAACGCGGGGACGAGTTCACCATCACCGTCGACGAGATCGAGGGTGACCAGCAGATCTGCGGCACCACCCACAAGGGGCTGACCGCCGACGTCGCCCGCGGTGAGCGCATCCTCGTGGACGACGGCCGGGTCACCCTCGAAGTCACCGACGTGGAGGGCCCCCGGGTGCACACCATGTGCATCGAGGGCGGCATGATCTCCGACAACAAGGGGCTCAACCTCCCCGGCGTCGCCGTCTCCGTGCCCGCGCTGTCCGAGAAGGACGTGCGCGACCTGCGCTGGGGCCTGCGGATCGGGGCCGACGTCATCGCCCTGTCCTTCGTCCGTACCGGCCGCGACGTCGAGGACGTGCTGCGGGTGATGGCGGAGGAGGACCGCCGTGTCCCGGTCATCGCCAAGATCGAGAAGCCGCAGGCGGTCGACAACCTCGCCGACATCGTCGACGCCTTCGACGGCATCATGGTCGCCCGCGGGGACCTCGGCGTCGAGATGCCGCTGGAGGCGGTGCCGATCGTCCAGAAGCGCGCGATCAAGCTGGCCAAGCGCAACGCCAAGCCGGTCATCGTCGCCACCCAGATGCTGGACTCGATGATCGACAACTCCCGCCCGACCCGCGCCGAGGCCAGCGACGTGGCCAACGCGGTGATGGACGGCACCGACGCGGTGATGCTCTCCGGCGAGACCAGCGTCGGCAAGTACCCCATCGAGACCGTCAAGACGATGTCCAGGATCGTCGAAGCCGCGGAGGAGGACGTGCTGGCCGCCGGCCTGCCGCCGCTCACCGAGCGGAACAAGCCCCGTACCCAGGGCGGCGCGGTCGCTCGCGCCGCCGCCGAGATGGGCGACTTCCTCGGCGCCCGCTTCCTGGTCGCCTTCACCCAGTCCGGCGACACCGCCCGGCGGCTGTCCCGCTACCGCTCGCCGATCCCGGTGCTCGCCTTCACCCCCGAGCAGGCCACCCGCTCCCAGCTCAACCTCACCTGGGGCGTCGAGACCTTCCTCGGCCCGATGGTGCAGACCACCGACGAGATGGTCCAGCAGGTGGACGAGGAGCTGCTCCGCATCGGCCGCTGCAAGAAGGGCGACGTCGTGGTGATCACGGCCGGTTCGCCCCCCGGTGTCTCCGGCACCACCAACATGGTCAGGGTGCACCACATCGGTGAGGACGACTCGCCGAAATCCTGAGGTGTACGGGCGGGGAAACCGCACCGCGCCCCGTTCGGCATTCGCCGGGCGGGGCGCGGTCATTCCAAAGAAATTAACCCTATGTAACGCACGGGGATTGCCCATTCAAAGCGGCCCCCGGAGCGGTCCCCGGCACCCGTGCCATCCGCCATTCGGGTTGACCCGAGCCGTCCTAGCAGAAGGTCCGCAGGTACCCCACCCCGGGGCGGAAGTGCACGTTCTCACCATGCGGACATCGGACAAATCCTCACAAACCCCACGGGTAACCTCAGTGGAACCTCAAGAGTTTCCTTCCGGGATAACAAGCAGGTCACACTCTTGCTCTCACCTCTGCCTGACTCACCTCGACACGCCTAGAGTCACGGCCAGTCACCGCGCCACCGGATTAGTCAGTTCGGGTTCCAGCGCACGACTCGGCTTCTCATCAGAGACAGCCGCGCCAGGGGAAAGGACTGATCGTGCGACACCGTTCCTTGCTGATTCTTACCGCCGTGGTCACCACCGGGGCGCTCTCCCTCACTGCCTGCGGCTCGCGCAGCAACGATGACAGCAAGAAGGGTGGAGACAGCTCCGGCTCCAACACCACGGTCGTCATCGGCGTCGACGCTCCGCTTACCGGACAGAACTCGGCCACCGGCCTCGGCATCCAGTACGGCGTGCAGATCGCGGTGGACGACGCCAACGCGAAGCACCTCGTGCCGGGCGTGACCTTCAAGATCAAGGCGCTCGACGACAAGGCCCAGCCGGGCACCGGCCAGCAGAACGCCACCGCTCTTGTTCAGGAGAGCGATGTCGTCGGCGTCGTGGGCCCGCTGAACTCCGGCGTCGCCCAGTCGATGCAGCAGGTCTTCAACTCCGCCAACATGGTCGAGATCTCGCCGTCCAACACCAACCCCACCCTGACCCAGGGCAAGGACTGGAACACCGGCAACAAGGTCCGTCCGTTCAAGACGTACTTCCGTACCGCCACCACCGACGCCCTGCAGGGTGGCTTCGCCGCCGACTACGCGTACAACACGCTGAAGAAGAAGAACGCCTTCGTCGTCGACGACAAGCAGACCTACGGTGCCGGCCTCGCGGGCATCTTCAAGGACAAGTTCGGCACGCTCGGCGGCAAGAACGCCGGCACCGACCACGTCAACACCGGTGACACCGACTACTCCACCCTCGTCACCAAGATCAAGAACTCGCACGCCGACATGGTGTACTACGGCGGCCAGTACGACGAGTCGGAGCTGATCACCAAGCAGCTCAAGGCGGCCGGCGTCAACATCCCGCTCATGGGCGGCGACGGCATGTTCTCCGACACCTACATCAAGACCGCGGGCAAGGCCGCCGAAGGCGACCTGGCCACCTCGGTCGGCGTCCCGGTCACCACCCTCCCGGCGGCCAAGGACTTCATCGCGGCCTACAAGGCGAAGGGCTACCCCGGCGACTACGGCACCTACGGCGGTTACTCGTACGACGCCGCCACCGCCATCATCAAGGCCGTCGGCTCCGTCGTCTCCGCCAACGGCGGCAAGCTCCCCGCCAGCACCGACCTGCGCGGCAAGGTCGTGGACGGTGTCCAGAAGAGCGACTTCGACGGCATCGCCGGCCACGTCTCCTTCGACCAGTACGGCGACACCACCAACAAGCAGCTCACCGTCTACCAGGTGAAGAGCGGCGCGTGGGCGGCCGTCAAGAGCGGCACCTACAGCGGCTGATCAGCACCTCGCAGTACCCCGGGCCGCGCGGCTGGCCACCACCAACCGCGCGGCCCCCCGCCTACCCGGGCGTAACCTCCCACCCCCCCTGCTCCCCAGCGACATGGAGGCCATGCGGTGCACACCCTGCCGCAACAGCTGGCCAACGGGCTGTTCCTCGGCTCGATGTACGGGCTCATCGCCATCGGCTACACGATGGTGTACGGCATCGTCCAGCTCATCAACTTCGCCCACGGCGAGATCTACATGACCGGCGCCTTCGGCGCCCTCGCGGTCTACACCAATCTCCCCGACGGGATGTCCATCTGGGCGGCGCTGCCGCTCATGCTGGCGGGCGGCATCATCGTGTCCGTCCTCATCGCCGTGGGTGCCGAACGGCTCGCCTACCGGCCACTGCGCAACGCGCCACGCCTCGCGCCGCTCATCACCGCCATCGGCCTCTCCCTCGCTCTGCAGCAGGCGGTCTTCCTCTGGTACCCCAACGCCACCAGCGGAAAGAAGTTCCCCCAGCTCCCTGGCGGCCCCTTCCACATCGGCTCGGTCGACATCCAGAGCGGTGACATATTCCTCGTCACCTCCGCCGTCGTCTGCATGGTGGCGCTCGCCGCGTTCGTCCGCACCAGCCGCACCGGCCGCGCCATGCAGGCCACCGCGCAGGACCCCGACACCGCACAGCTCATGGGTGTCGACACCAACCGGATCATCATCATCGCGTTCGCCATCGGCGGCCTCTTCGCCGCCGTCGCCGGCCTCGCCTCCGGTCTGAAGTACGGCCAGATCAAGTACGACATCGGCTTCCAGGCCGGCCTCAAGGCGTTCACCGCGGCCGTCCTCGGCGGCATCGGCAACATCTACGGCGCCATGCTCGGCGGACTCGTCCTCGGCGTCGCCGAATCCTGTGCCTCCGCCTACATCTCCAACATCCCCGGGATGCAGCAACTCGGCGGTGGCGGCTGGGCCAACGTATGGGCGTTCGTGCTCCTCATCGTCGTGCTGCTCGTCCGGCCCCAGGGCCTGCTCGGCGAGCGCGTCGCGGACAGGGCGTGATCTCGATGACCGACATCCCCCTCGCCACCGCGGAAGCCGTCGTCGCCGAATCGGCCGGCGGCAACCGCAGGACCGCACCCTTCGTGAACCTGCCCGGCGGCAGCGCCCGTATCGCCACCCTCGCCGGCGCGGTCGTCACCATCGCCTCCACCTTCATGTCGTGGACCTACACCACCGCGTTCCCCGGTGACCTCACTGTCAACGGATACCCCGGCGGCCTCCAGGTCCTCACCCTCATCGGCGGCATCCTCACCGCCGTCATCGCCCTCGGCGCCTTCGGCGTCAAGGGCCTGGCCTGGCTCAACCCCAGCCGCAGCAACAACTCCGTGCTGCTGCTCGCCCTGGGCACCCTGGGCACCACCTGGTACACGGTCATCGACATCGCGGCCAAGCTCGGCGGCCTGGCCAACCTCGACCCCGGCGGCTTCGTCGCCGCCGTCGGCAGCCTGCTGCTCTTCGTCGGCGCCGTGTCCCTGCCCATCGACCGGCACCTGAAGGAGCCCGCCGACGCCGAGTACTACCAGCTCGGCCGGTTCGAGAACGTCGCCCCCGTCGTCGCCTGCTACCGGTGGCTGCGCGAAGCCCGCCTCAACCACAGCGACATGCCCGTCGGCGACGCCCGCAAGCTCAACGTGTGGCTCCAGCGGCTCGCCATCGTCGTGGTCTTCGCGATCGGCCTGCGCATCCTCACCTTCGGCCTGGCCACCACCTACAGCGACATCTTCCTCGGCTTCCTGATCATCATCTCCTTCAGCTTCCTGGGACTCGGCGCCGCGGGCCTCACCCGCCAGTTCCAGCAGCTCACCCACAACAACCGCAGCTTCGCGTCCTGCGTCGGCATCGTCGCCGCCGTCGCGTACCCCTTCGCGCAGAACAACGAGCACTGGGCCAACCTCGGCGTCAGCATCCTCATCGTCGGCACCGTCGCCCTCGGCCTCAACATCGTCGTCGGCCTCACCGGCCTGCTCGACCTCGGTTACGTCGCCTTCCTCGGCGTCGGCGCGTACGCCGCCGCCCTGGTCTCCGGCTCCCAGTTCTCCATCTGGTCCGGCGTGCAGTTCCCCTTCTGGGCGGCCGCACTCACCGGCATGGCCGCCGCGCTCGTCTTCGGCGTCCTCATCGGCGCGCCCACCCTGCGCCTGCGCGGCGACTACCTGGCCATCGTCACCCTCGGCTTCGGAGAGATCTTCCGCATCGTCGTCAAGAACCTCGACGGTGTCTCCGGCCCCAAGGTCACCAACGGCCCCGACGGCATCGCCCAGATCCCCGATCTGTCGATCTTCGGCTACAACCTCGGCGACTCCCACACCGTCGGCTCCTTCACCCTGGGCAGGTTCGCCAACTACTACCTGCTCATGCTGGTGATCACCGTCATCGTGGTGCTGGTCTTCACCCGTGCCTCCGACTCCCGGATCGGCCGCGCCTGGGTCGCCATCCGCGAGGACGAGACCGCCGCCACCGCCATGGGCATCAACGGCTTCCGGGTCAAGCTCGTCGCCTTCGCACTCGGCGCCTCGCTCGCCGGCCTCGCCGGAACCGTCAGCGCCCACGTGACCAACAGCGTCGTGCCCGACCCGTACGTCTTCTCCGGCCCCGTGCCGCCGAACTCCGCCTTCCTGCTCGCCGCCGTCGTCCTCGGCGGCATGGGCACCGTCAGCGGCCCGATCCTCGGCGCGGCACTGCTCTACCTCATCCCGGAGAAGCTCGACTTCCTCGCGCGCTACGAACTCTTCGCGTTCGGCCTGGCCCTCATCCTCATCATGCGCTTCCGGCCCGAGGGCATCATCGCCAACAAGCGCCGCCAGCTCGAATTCCACCAGGACGACGAACTGGCGCCGGACAAGCGCCCCATGGGCGACGACACCGTCCCCGTCAGCACGGCAGGGGCGTGAGGGACACCATGACCACCACCATCCCCCAGCAGCCCACCCCGGCGTCGGCTCCCGACACCGGCCCGCTCCTCCAGGCCAGCGGCGTCATCATGCGGTTCGGCGGCCTCACCGCCGTCCGCGATGTGTCCCTCACCGTCAACAGCGGCGAGATCGTCGGACTCATCGGCCCCAACGGCGCGGGCAAGACCACCTTCTTCAACTGCCTCACCGGGCTGTACGTCCCCACCGAGGGCACCGTCTCCTACCAGGGCACCGTCCTGCCGCCCAAGCCCCACCTCGTCACCAAGGCAGGCATCGCCCGCACCTTCCAGAACATCCGGCTGTTCTCCAACATGACCGTGCTGGAGAACGTCCTCGTCGGACGGCACACCCGCACCCGCGAGGGCCTCATGTCCGCCCTCGTCCGCGGCCCCGGCTACCACAAGGCCGAGGCGCGCTCCCGCGAACGTGCCATGGAACTGCTGGCGTTCATCGGCCTCGACCACAAGGCCGAACACCTCTCGCGCAACCTCCCCTACGGCGAGCAGCGCAAGCTGGAGATCGCCCGCGCGCTGGCCAGCGAACCCGGGCTGCTGCTCCTCGACGAGCCCACCGCCGGCATGAACCCGCAGGAGACCAGGGCCACCGAGGAACTCGTCTTCGCCATCCGCGACCAGGGCATCGCCGTCCTGGTCATCGAGCACGACATGCGGTTCATCTTCAACCTCTGCGACCGCGTCGCGGTCCTCGTCCAGGGCGAGAAGCTGGTCGAAGGCACCTCCGACGTCGTCCAGCAGGACGAACGCGTCATCGCCGCCTACCTCGGCGAACCCTTCGAAGGCGCACCCGCCGACGAGGGCGACGCGGCCGTCGCGGCGGAGGCGGCCGTCGAGGCGGAAGCAGCCGCCGAGGCGGAGGCTTCCGAAGCGGAAGCGGACACCACCGAGCAGGAGAACGACCGATGACCGCACTGCTCGAAGTAGAAGACCTCCGCGTCGCCTACGGCAAGATCGAAGCCGTCAAGGGCATCTCGTTCTCCGTCGAGGCAGGGCAGATCGTCACCCTGATCGGCACCAACGGCGCCGGGAAGACCACCACCCTGCGCACCCTCAGCGGACTGCTCAAGCCGGTCGGCGGCCGTGTGGTCTTCGACGGCAAGCCGCTCACCCGGGTCCCCGCGCACAAGATCGTCGCACTGGGGCTCGCCCACTCGCCCGAGGGACGGCACATCTTCCCCCGGCTCACCATCGAGCAGAACCTCCAGCTCGGCGCCTTCCTCCGCAAGGACGCCGCCGGAATCGCCAAGGACATCCAGCGCGCCTACGACCTCTTCCCCATCCTCGGGGAACGCCGCAAGCAGGCCGCCGGCACCCTCTCCGGCGGCGAGCAGCAGATGCTCGCCATGGGCAGGGCGCTCATGTCCCAGCCCAAGCTGCTGATGCTCGACGAACCCTCCATGGGACTGTCGCCGATCATGATGCAGAAGATCATGACGACCATCATGGAACTCAAGGCCCAGGGCACCACCATCCTGCTCGTCGAGCAGAACGCGCAGGCCGCGCTCTCCCTCGCCGACCAGGGCCACGTCATGGAGATCGGCACCATCAAGCTCTCCGGCACCGGGCGCGACCTGCTCCACGACGAGGGCGTCCGCAAGACGTACCTCGGCGAGGACTGAGCTCCCGGGCACCCAACCCATGGCGCAGGGCCCGCACCGATCGATCCGGTGCGGGCCCTGCGCCGTACGGTCAGCCCTGCGCGACCTCGTCGATCACGGCCTGCGCCACCGCCTGCATCGACATCCGCCGGTCCATCGACGTCTTCTGGATCCACCGGAACGCCGCCGGCTCCGTCAGCCCGTACTTGGTCTGCAGCACGCTCTTCGCCCGGTCCACCAGCTTGCGCGTCTCCAGCCGCAGCGAGAGATCCGCGATCTCCGCCTCCAGGGCGCGCAACTCCTGGAACCGGCTCACCGCCATCTCGATCGCCGGCACCAGATCGCTCTTGCTGAACGGCTTCACCAGATACGCCATCGCCCCCGCGTCCCTGGCCCGCTCCACCAGCTCCCGCTGCGAGAACGCGGTCAGCATCAGGACCGGCGCGATCTTCTCCCCGGCGATACGCTCCGCCGCCGAGATCCCGTCAAGCACCGGCATCTTCACATCCAGGATCACCAGATCCGGCCGCTGCTCCTCCGCGAGCTTCACCGCCGTCTCCCCGTCCCCGGCCTCCCCGACCACGGAGTACCCCTCCTCCTCCAGCATCTCCTTGAGATCGAGCCGGATCAGAGCCTCGTCCTCCGCGATGACGACCCGTGTCGTCAGGGGCGGTACATGCGACGACTCGTTCTGAGCCTGATCGTCCTGGGGCGACTCTTCGGGGGCGCTCACGATGCTCCTTGCTCTGCGACGGAGTGCGGTGCGGGTGCTGCACAGCTGAGCCTACCTAGCTGTGACGCCGCGCATCGACACGGTAAGCTGTGGCCGCACCCTGGCCGGGTTGGCGCAACTGGCTGACGCGGAGGTCTCAAACACCTCTGTCCGAAAGGACGTGTGGGTTCGAATCCCATACCCGGCACCCAAAGAATCCTTGAGCGAGATCACTGAACGTAGTGAATCCGTTCTCCGCATCGCACACTCTCGGTGGCCCGACGTGCGTCCGTCGCGTTGGTGGACGGGCACGTCGGGCCGAAGCACTAGGCCGTGGCCGCCGGGGTGGCCGGGCGGAGCATGCAGGTGAGGCGGGCGGTGCAGACGCGCTTGCCGGAATCGTCGGTGATGACGACCTCGTAGGTGGCGGAGGAGCGGCCGCGGTGGACGGGCGTGGCGGTGCCGGTGACGGTGCCGGAGCGCAGGCCGCGGTGGTGGGTGGCGTTGAGGTCGACACCGACGGCGAGCTTGCCGGGGCCGCCGTGCAGCATCGCGCCGACCGAGCCGAGGGTCTCGGCGAGTACGGCGGAGGCGCCGCCGTGCAGCAGGCCGTAGGGCTGGGTGTTGCCCTCGACCGGCATGGTGCCGACCACCTTCTCGGGGGACGCCTCCAGGACCTGGATGCCCATCCGCTCGCCCAGGTGCCCGGCGGAGAAGAGCGCGCGCAGGTCGATACCGAGCCCGTCGTACTGCTCCAGGATCTCCGGGGGGAACTGCGTGGTGGTCTGCTCGCCCATGGGGTCGTGCTCCGATCGTCCTTGGTCGGTGTATTGGACAGCTTTCTACCGGACGGCGGTGGTCAGCCGCTCGCGGGGGTTGGCTGAACGGGCGGAAGCGGTCGCTCCAACCGGATGACCACGGACTTGGAAGCGGGGGTGTTGCTGGTGTCCGCGGTGTGGTCGAGCGGGATGAGCACGTTGGTCTCGGGGTAGTACGCGGCCGCGCAGCCGCGCGGCGTGGGGTAGACCACGACGCGGAAGCCGTCGGCGCGGCGCTCGCTGCCGTCGGTCCACTCGCTGACGAGGTCGGTGTAGTCGCCGTCGGCCAGGCCGTGCGCGGTGGCGTCCTCGGCGTTGACGAGGACGACGCGGCGGCCGCCCTTGATGCCGCGGTAGCGGTCGTCGAGGCCGTAGATGGTGGTGTTGTACTGGTCGTGCGAGCGCAGCGTCTGCAGCAGCAGCCGTCCTTCGGGGATGGCGGGGTACTCGACGGGCGCGGCGGTGAAGTTGGCCTTGCCGGTGGCGGTGGGGAAGGTGCGGGAGTCGCGCGGCGCGTGGGGGAGGGTGAAGCCGCCGGGGCGCCGCACCCTGGTGTTGAAGTCGTCGAAGCCGGGGATCACACGGGATATCCGGTCGCGGATGGTGTCGTAGTCGTGCTCGAACTCGGCCCAGGGGACGGTGCTGCGGTCGCCGAGGACGGCGCGGGCGAGGCGGCTGACGATGGCGGGTTCGGAGAGCAGGTGCGGGGAGGCGGGGGTGAGGCCGCCGCGGGAGGCGTGCACCATGCCCATGGAGTCCTCGACGGTGACGAACTGCGGTCCGCCGTCCTGCTCGTCCTTCTCGGTGCGGCCGAGGGTGGGCAGGATGAGGGCGCGGGCGCCGGTGACGACGTGCGAGCGGTTGAGCTTGGTGGACACGTGCACGGTCAGCCGGGCGCGCCGCATGGCCGCCTCGGTGACGTCGGTGTCGGGGGAGGCGGCGACGAAGTTGCCGCCCATGGCGAAGAAGACCTTGGCGTCGCCGTCGCGCAGCGCGCGGATCGCGCGGACGACGTCGTAGCCGTGCTCGCGGGGCGGTTCGAAGCCGAACTCGCCCTTGAGGGCGTCGAGGAAGGCCGCGGAGGGGCGTTCGAAGATGCCCATGGTGCGGTCGCCCTGCACGTTGCTGTGGCCGCGGACGGGGCAGACGCCGGCGCCGGGGCGGCCGATGTTGCCGCCGAGCAGCAGGAAGTTGACGACCTCGCGGATGGTGGGGACGGCGTGCTTGTGCTGGGTGAGGCCCATCGCCCAGCAGACGACGACACTCTTGGCGTCGAGGACGAGCGCGAGGAGTTTGTGGATCTCCGCGCGGCTGAGGCCGGTGGCGCGCAGCACCTCGTCCCAGTCGGTGGCGAGCGCTGCGGACTCGTACTCCGCGAAGCCGTGGGTGTGGGTGTCGATGAAGTCGCGGTCGAGCGCGTCGGCCTCGACGAGGAGCTTGCCGAGGGCGCGGAAGAGCGCCTGGTCGCCGCCGAGCCTGATCTGCAGGAAGAGGTCGGTCAGGGCGGTGCCGGAGCCGGCCAGTCCGGCGGCGGTCTGCGGGTTCTTGAAGCGTTCCATGCCCGCTTCGGGCAGCGGGTTGACGGTGACGATGGTGGCGCCGCCGCGCTTGGCCTTCTCCAGTGCGGAGAGCATCCGGGGGTGGTTGGTGCCCGGGTTCTGCCCGGCGACGATGATCAGGTCGGCCTGGTAGAGGTCGTCGAGCAGGACGCTGCCCTTGCCGACGCCGAGGGTCTCGGTGAGGGCGGAGCCGGACGACTCGTGGCACATGTTGGAGCAGTCGGGCAGGTTGTTGGTGCCCAGTTCGCGGGCGAAGAGCTGGAAGAGGAACGCCGCTTCGTTGCTGGTGCGCCCCGAGGTGTAGAAGACGGCCTCGTCGGGACCGCCGAGGGCGTGGAGCTCGTCGGCGATCAGCGCGAAGGCGCGCTCCCAGGGGATCGCCTCGTAGGTGTCGGACCCTTCGGCGAGGTACATCGGCTGGGTGATGCGGCCCTGCTGCCCGAGCCAGTACCCGCTGCGGCGGGCCAGGTCGGAGACGGGGTGGGCGGCGAAGAAGTCGGGGGTGACGCGGCGCAGTGTCGCCTCTTCGGCGACGGCCTTGGCGCCGTTCTCGCAGAACTCGGCGACGTGCCGGTGGTCGGGCTCGGGCCAGGCGCAGCCGGGGCAGTCGAAGCCGTTCTTCTGGTTGACCTTGAGCAGGGTGAGGGTGGCCCTGCGCACGCCCATCTGCGCACCGGCCATCTTCACGGTGTGCCCGATCGCGGGCAGCCCCGCGGCGGAGTTCTTCGGCGCGCTGACGTGCGGCGCGTCCTGTACGGGGTCACCTGCCGGGGGCTTCTTTGCCATGGACCCGATCCTGCCACCATTTCCCTTTTCCGCCCGACGCGGGCCCCGGTTTTTCGGTGGGGGAGCGGCCGGTGGCGCGGCGGGCGGCGTTGTCAGTGGGCCGTGGGAGGATCGGGGACGTGGCAGAGAAAGCATCGAAGACGACGACCGACCGCCCGCGGCTGCTGCTGCTGGACGGGCACTCGCTGGCGTACCGGGCGTTCTACGCGCTGCCCGTGGAGAACTTCAGCACGGCGACGGGTCAGCCGACGAACGCGATCTACGGCTTCACGTCCATGCTGGCGAACACGTTGCGTGACGAGAAGCCGACACATCTTGCGGTGGCGTTCGACGTCTCCCGCAAGACATGGCGGTTCGACGAGTTCCCGGAGTACAAGGCGACGCGGTCCAAGACGCCCGACGAGTTCCGCAGCCAGGTGGAGCTGATCGGCGAGCTGCTGGACGCGATGTCGGTGAGCCGGTTCGCGGTCGACGGCTTCGAGGCGGACGACGTGATCGCCACGCTGGCCACGCAGGCGGAGGCGCTGGGATACGAGGTGCTGATCGTCACGGGCGACCGGGACGCGTTCCAGTTGGTCACGGAGAACGTGACGGTCCTCTACCCGACGAAGGGCGTCTCGGAGCTGACCCGCTTCACTCCGGAGAAGGTCGAGGAGAAGTACGGGTTGACGCCGCGGCAGTATCCGGACTTCGCCGCGCTGCGCGGCGACCCGTCGGACAATCTGCCGGGTATCCCGGGTGTGGGGGAGAAGACCGCCGCCAAGTGGATCGTGCAGTTCGGGTCGTTCGCGGATCTGGTGGAGCGGGTCGACGAGGTCAAGGGCAAGGCGGGCGAGAATCTGCGGGCCCATCTGGAAGCGGTGAAGCTGAACCGGCGGCTGACCGAGATGGTGCGCGACGTGAGTCTGGCGTCGGGCCCCGAGGAGCTGGCGCGGACGCCGTACGACCGCACCGCGCTGGTGGGTGTGCTGGATGTGCTGGAGTTCCGCAACTCCAACTTCCGCGAGCGGCTGTTCGCCGCTGATCCGGGCGCCGCGCAGGAGGAGCCCGTGATCGCCGAGGGCGTCGCGGTGGACGGTTCGGTGCTGGACCCGGGGGAGCTGCCGGGCTGGCTGGAGGAGCACGGCGGCGGGCCGCTGGGGCTGGCCAGTGTGGACACCTGGGCGCTGGGCAGCGGCAGCGTCACGCAGATCGCCCTGGCGTCGGCGGCGGATGCCGCCTGGTTCGACCCGGCGCTGCTGGACGAGGCGGACGAGAAGGCGTTCGCGGCGTGGATCGCGGACCCGTCGCGCCCGAAGGTGCTGCACAACGCGAAGAACGTGGAGCGGGTCTTCGCCGAGCACGGCTGGAGCGTCGCCGGGGTGTCGATGGACACCGCGCTGGCGGCGTATCTGATCAAGCCTGGGCGGCGTTCGTTCGCGCTGGACGTGCTGTCGGTGGAGTATCTGGGCCGCGAGCTGGCCCCGTCGGGCGCGGGCAGCGGCCAGCTGGCGTTCGGCGAGGAGGACGAGGGCGCGGCGGTCGCGGACGCGCTGATGGTGCAGGCGCGTACGGTGCTGGACCTGGGCGAGGTGTTCGTCGAGCGGCTGCCGGAGGTCGGTGCCGCCGAGCTGCTGCATGACGTGGAGCTGCCGACGTCGTCGCTGCTGGCGCGGATGGAGCGGGCCGGGATCGCCGCGGACCGGGCCCATCTGGAGGGCCTGGAGCAGCAGTTCGCGGCGGCGGTGGAGCACGCGGTGGCCGAGGCGCACACGTCGGTGGGCCATGAGTTCAACCTGGGCTCGCCCAAGCAGCTCCAGGAGGTGTTCTTCGGCGAGCTGGGGCTGCCCAAGACGAAGAAGACCAAGACGGGTTACACCACGGACGCCGACGCGCTGGCGTGGCTGGCGGCGCAGTCCGAGCACGAACTGCCGGTGATCATGCTGCGCCACCGCGAGCAGGCCAGGCTGCGGGTGACCGTGGAGGGCCTGGTGAAGACGATCGCGCCGGACGGGCGGATCCACACCACCTTCAGCCAGACGGTCGCGGCCACCGGCCGCCTGTCGTCCACGGACCCCAATCTGCAGAACGTCCCGGTGCGCACCGACGAGGGCCGGGCGATCCGCCGCGGCTTCGTCGTGGGCGCGGGGTACGACTCGCTGCTGACGGCGGACTACAGCCAGATCGAGCTGCGGGTGATGGCCCATCTGTCCGAGGACGAGGGGCTGATCGCGGCCTTCGCCTCGGGCGAGGACCTGCACACCACGGTCGGCTCGCAGGTCTTCGGCGTCCCGCGCGACAAGGTGGACGCGGAGATGCGCCGCAAGATCAAGGCGATGTCGTACGGGCTGGCGTACGGCCTGTCGGCGTTCGGGCTGGCGCAGCAGCTCAGCATCGAACCGGCCGAGGCGCGCGGGCTGATGGAGACGTACTTCGAGCGGTTCGGCGGGGTGCGCGACTATCTGCACCGGGTCGTCGAGGAGGCGCGGGGCACGGGGTACACCGAGACACTGCTGGGCCGCCGCCGCTATCTGCCCGACCTCAACAGCGACAACCGGCAGCGTCGTGAGATGGCCGAGCGGATGGCGCTCAACGCCCCGATCCAGGGGTCGGCCGCCGACATCGTGAAGATCGCGATGCTGAAGGTCGACAAGGCGCTGACGGAGGAGAAGCTGGCCTCGCGGATGCTGCTCCAGGTGCACGACGAAATCGTGCTGGAGATCGCCCCGGGCGAGCGGGAGAAGGCCGAGGCGCTGGTGCGCCGCGAGATGGCCGGTGCCTATCCGCTGCGGGCGGCGCTCGATGTGTCGGTGGGTGACGGCGCCGACTGGGAGTCGGCCGCGCACTGACACCGGGAGGACGCGAGGAGGCGCGGGGCCGGCGTGAGCCCCGGGCCCCCTCCCGGCGCAGTCTGTGGACGAGCTGTGTGAACGTGCCGCATCCCTCCGGTGAAAGCTTCGCCGGAGGATGCGGCAGCGCACCGGAATGCCGGATTAGGTGCGGGTTTGTCCATGTCAGGGACTGTGGTCGGGGGCTCCAAGTTGCCGTAGGGTCATGCGGGTTGTTGCGCGGGGACGGCGCACATCTCGCACCTGGGAGGGACCGCGGATATGGCAGCGCGGCGGTACGGCCGGAGACTACGCAGGGGAGCGGCGGGGACCGCGGTGGCCGCCGCGGCGATGGCCGCGCTCGGTGCCTCGCAGGCGCCGGGACTGGTGCCGGTGGCGCACGCCGCCCCGCACCACGTGGCCACGGTCACCCCACCGCCCGGCCCGCAGATCGACGGTGGTTCGCCGTACATCACCGCTCTGCCGCCGCTGAACACCCCCACGGGACCCACTCCGCCCGCGGCGTCGCCCGGCGCCCCCGGCGGCCCGGTGCCCACCGGCGGCGCGGGACTGCCCGCTACCGTGCTGGACGCCTACCAGCGCGCGCAGGCCGCGGTCGCCCAGTCCGACCCCGGCTGCCATCTGCCGTGGCAACTGCTGGCGGCCATCGGCCAGGTGGAGTCCGGCCAGGCCCGCGGCGGCGCGGTCGACGCCCACGGCACGACGTACACGCCGATCCTCGGCCCGGTCCTCGACGGCAACGGCTTCGCGAACATCAGCGACACCGACCACGGCGCCTACGACGGCGACCCGGTGCACGACCGGGCGGTCGGCCCGATGCAGTTCATCCCGCAGACGTGGGAGCACTGGGGTGTGGACGGAAACGGTGACGGGGTGCGCGACCCCAACAACGTCTACGACGCCGCGCTGGCCGCCGCCCACTACCTGTGCGCCGACGGCCGCGACCTGTCGAACCCGCAGGACATGGACCGGGCGATCCTCGGCTACAACCACTCGCAGGACTACCTGAACCTGGTCAGGTCCTGGTACGACCACTTCCGGCAGGGCGGCGCGGTCTCCGTGCCCGACCGGCCCGGGACTCCCGGTACGCCCGGCGCCTCGCCGACGCCGACCGCCCCGCGGCCCACCACCAGCCCGTCCCCGACGGCCCCGCAGCCGCGCAAGACCACCGGCGGCACCGTCAAGCCGGCACCGGGCAGCGGCGGCACGGCGCCGTCGCCGAGCACCCCGCCGTCCGGTGGCAAGCCGACGACGCCGCCCACCACCCCGGGCAGCACGCCCACCGGCACCCCGACGACGCCCGGTTGCCCGACGGCCACCCCGACGCCGGACCCGAGCGGCACCCCGACGCCGACGCCCACGCCGACCACGACGCCTTCGGGCACGCCCACGCCCACCACCACGCCCGACCCGTGCGACACCACGTCGCCGACGCCCACGCCGTCCCCCTCAGCGACCGGCGCGACGGCGACCGGCGCGGGCGTCACCACCGCCCCCGTCGCTCCTTAAGAGCTGTCCGCACCACTCCACGCACCGGGGACGTCGCCCGAACGTCCCCGGTGAAACGTGTTCTCATCTCACCTCCCGGTTGCTACGGTGCCCCGGCCCGGTCGACGACACCGTCCCAGGGAGGTCCTGATGCGCGCTCTCGCCGCGGCGGCTGCCGGACTCGCCGCCGCCCTCGCGCTGGTGTTCACGGTCACCGCGATCGGCGCGCCCGCGGGGCACACCTCCCCGAAGCCGCTGCTGACCACGGTCCCCAGCCACCCGTAGGAGCCGCGATGCGCCGCAAGTCCAGCCTGGTGCTGCTCGCCTTCGCCGTCTTCTTCGCGACGCTGTCACCGATGCTGCGCTGGTACGCCTTCCCCCGGCTGGTGAAGGTGCCGCCGAGCGAGTACCAGGTGGCCGTGCTGGAGGCGAAGAACGCCACCCTCGTCGACTACGCCGCCCTCACCGCGAAGAAGGTCTCCAGCGTCAGCATCGTGCAGACGCTGCGCGGCAACGTGCGGGAGGCCGAACGCGTCAAGGCCGACACCGGGCGGGACGTGGTGGTCTGGGACGCGCTGTCGTACGTCGTCGGCCCTGACGGGAAGATGGTCTCGGAGATCCCCGAGCGGTACGTCTTCGACGCGCACACCCAGGAACCGGTGCACGCGGCGGGCGAGATGGTCGACGGCGACCCGGTGACCCGGCAGGGCATCGAGTTCAAGTTCCCCTTCTCCACCCAGAAGCGGGACTACTACTACTTCGACGCGCAGAGCCGCACCTCGGCGCCGATCCACTACGCGGGCACCCAGAAGTTCCACGGCATGAAGGTCTACTACTTCGAGCAGACCCTGCCGTGGACCCGGGTCCCGCTGCCGAAGAAGCTGCCGGAGATCGCCCCGGGCGCGCCCGCCATCACCCCGCAGGAGGTCAAGGCGATCGGCATCGAGCGCTGGTACACCACCAAGCGGATGTTCTGGGTCGACCCCGTCACCGGCGCCCCGGTCAACGGCGAGGAGATCCACACCGAGGAACTGCGCTTCCCCGCCTCCTCGCACCACGCGCCCGTCACCGCCTTCGCCGGGGACGTGAAGATGCGGCCCGACTACGTCGACCACATCGTCCATCTGGTGAAGTCCCAGCGGCAGTTGGTGCTGCTGATGACGAGCTACCTGCCGTGGGGCTTCGGCGGTCTCGCCGCGCTGCTGCTGGCGCTCGCGCTGGTCCTGGAGGCGCGCGGCAGGCGGCCGGCCGACCCGCTGGGCGAGGACGCGGCGGACCGCGACCCCAGCCCCGACCGCGACCCGGTGCCGGTCTGACACCGGGCCGGGTCAGCGGCGGCGGTGGGTGGTGTGGCGGGTCGGCTCGGCCGTCGAAGGATCCTCCGGCCAGGGGTGCTTGGGGTAGCGGCCGCGCAACTCGGCCCGCACCGCCCGGTAGCCGTCGCGCCAGAACGACGCCAGGTCCGCGGTGACCGCCGCGGGCCGCCCGGCGGGCGACAGCAGATGGACCAGCACCGGCACCCCGGCGATCCGCGGCGTCTCGCGCAGCCCGAACAACTCCTGCAACTTCACGGCCAGTACGGGCTGCTCGCCGCTGTAGTCGACCCGGATCCGCGACCCGCTGGGCACCTCGATCCGCTCCGGCGCCAGCTCGCCGAACCTGCCGCCCTCACCGGTCGACCACGGCAGCAGCCGCGGCAGGGCGGCGCCCGCGTCAATCCGCTCCAGGTCGGACCGCCGCCGGGCCGCCGCCAACTCGGGGCCCAGCCACTCCTCCGCCCGGTCCAGCAGCGCCTCCTCCGACACGTCCGGCCAGCCGCCGCCCACCTCCCGGCGCAGGAACGCCAGCCGCTGCCGTACCTCGCCGGCCTCCCGCGACCAGCGCAGCAGCCCGGTGCCCTCCCGGCGCAGCCCGTCCAGCAGCGCCGCCCGCACCAGCTCACGGGACGGCGTCCGCAGCGGCACCGACGCCAGCTCCACCGCGCCCAGCCGCTCCACCCGCCGCGCCACGACATCGCCGTCCGTCCAGCGCACCTCCTCGTACGCGGTCAGTACGCCCGCCGCGGCCAGCCGCGCGGTCGGCTCGTCGACGACCGCGGCCACCCGCACCCGCGCGTCTGCCTTCCCCACGCCCCGATCGGCCACCGCCACCGCCACCCACTCGGCGTCCCCGACCCCGCCGATCTCGGCGCCGGTCCCGGACACCATCAGATACGCCCCCGGCCCGCGCCGCCGCGCGATCCGCTCGGGAAACGCGAGCGCGACCACCAGCCCGGCGGCCTCGTCGTCCGAGACGGCACCCCCTGCCGCGCCACCCCGCGCGGCACCGCGCGGTGCCGCGCGCTCGGCCGAGTCGCCTTCGGGGTGTCCGCCCGCCGCGGCGCCCGCCGCACCGCGCGGTGCCGTGCCAGGCTCCGCCAGCGTGCCCGCGTCCGGGTCTTCGTGCGTTCCGCCCCGGGCCGCGTGCGCGGGTGCCGTCTCGGACAATGACGCCGCGAGCCGGGAGGATTCCGCGCGCCAGCGGGCGGCGTACGGGTCGGACGCCTGCCGGGCCCGGTGCCAGGCGGCGGTCAGGTCGGGGCCGTAGGAGCGGGGGAGTTCCTCGCTGAGCAGGGCGGTGACCTCGGCGGCGCGGCGCGGGCCGAGGACGGGGGCGGCGTCGAGCAGGGCGCGGGCCAGCCGGGGGTGGACGCCGAGCCGGGCCAGCCGGCGGCCGCGGTCCAGGGCGCGCCCCGTCGCGTCGACGGCGCCCAGGCCGCGCAGGGTCTCGCGGGCCGCCGCGAACGCACCCGGCGGCGGCGCGTCGAGCAGCGCCAGCCCCGTGGCGTCCGGGTCACCCCAGCACGCCGCCTGCAGGGCGAACGCGGTGAGGTCGGCCAGCGCGATCTCCGGCGAGGGCTGCTTCGGGTGCCGGGCGTCCTCCGCCTGCGGCCAGCAGCGGTAGACGGTGCCCGGCCCCTCACGCCCTGCCCGCCCCGCGCGCTGGTCGGCGGCGGCCCGCGACACCCGTACGGTGGCGAGCGTGCCGAGCCCCCGCGCGTGGTCCACCCGCGGCTCACGGGCGAGACCGGCGTCCACCACCACGCGGACGCCCGGCACGGTCAGGCTGGACTCGGCCACCGACGTCGCCAGCAGCACCCGCCGGGTGCCGCCGCCGGGGGCAAGGGCCGCGTCCTGGACGGCGGCGGGCGCACGGGCGTGCAGTTGCAGCACGTCGGCGCCGTCGCAGTCGCCGAGCAGCCCCGCGACCCGGCCGATCTCCCAGGTCCCGGGCAGGAAGCACAGCACGTCGCCGTCGTGCTCCCGCAGCGCCCGCCGGACGACCGACGCCACATGGTCGAGCAGCGCCGGGTCCACGCTCATCCCGTGCGGGGGCCGCACCGGGCGGGCCGGCGGCGTCCACTCCACGGCCACCGGGTACAGGACCCCCGCGGCCTCGACGACCGGCGCGGGCGGCCCGTCCGCACCGCCGAGCAGGGCCGCCCACGCGGCGGTGTCGGTGGTGGCCGACGCGGCGACCAGCCGCAACTCGGGCCGCAGCAGGGCCCGTACGTCCAGCAGGAACGCCATCGCGGTGTCGGCGTCCAGATGCCGCTCGTGGCACTCGTCGAGCATCACCGTGCCCACCCCGGCCAGTTCGGGGTCGCGCTGCAGCCGCTGGAGCAGCACACCGGTGGTGACCACCTCCACCGCCGTACGCGCCGAGACGCGCCGCTCGCCGCGGACGGTGAAGCCGACCGTGCCGCCGACCCGCTCACCGAGCAGCCAGGCCATCCGCCGGGCCGCGGCCCGCGCCGCCATCCGCCGCGGCTCGGCGACCAGCACCCGCCCGCCGCCCGCCCGCGCCAGCAGCAGCGGGACCAGCGTCGTCTTCCCCGTACCGGGCGGCGCCGCGAGCACCGCGCACCCGGGCCCCGACCCTCCGAGCGCCTCCAGCAGCGCGGGCACCACCTCCGCCACGGGCAGCCCGAGCCCCTCGGACCGGATGTCCGCGATCCTGAGCCGTCCCCCGCCCGCACCGGGTGCGTCCCCGGCGCCGCCAGGCACCCCTCAGTCCGCCGTGCAGACGAAGATCGCCGTGCCGGGGAGGAGGCGGCCGCGCAGCGGGGACCAGCCGCCCCACTCCTGGTCGTTCCACTCCGGCCACTCGGGCTCGACGACGTCGACCAGGCGCAGGCCGGCCTGGGCGATCTCGCGGACCCGGTCGCCGAGGGTGCGGTGGTGCTCGACGTACTCGGCGATGCCGCGGCTGTCCTGCTCGACATAGGGGGTGCGGTCGAAGTAGGAGGTGGCGGCGGTCAGGCCCTCGGGGCCCGGCTCGTCGGGGAAGGCCCAGCGGACGGGGTGGGTGACGGAGAAGACCCAGCGGCCGCCGGGCCGCAGCACCCGCCGTACCTCCCGCTGCACCCGTGCGGTGTCGGCGATGAAGGGCAGCGCCCCGTACGCGGAGCAGGCCAGGTCGAAGGTGGCGTCGCCGAAGGGCAGCGCGCCCGCGTCGGCCTGCACCAGCGGGACCGCCGCCGTGCCGGGCGCGGCGGCCTCGTCGATCCGCCGCGCGTGCTGGAGCTGCCTGCCGGACAGGTCGAGCGCGACCGGCCGGGCCCCCTTGGCGGCCAGCCAGCGCGAGCACTGCGCCGCGCCCGCGCCGATCTCCAGCACCGCCTGGTCCTTCAGGCCCGCGGCCGGTCCGAGCAGGGCGGCGTCCTCCTCGTCCAGCCCCTCCGGTCCCCAGACGAACCTGGCGTCGCCCAGGAAGTCCCCGTGCTCGACCTGGTAGTCGTCCGCGTTCCGGTCCCACCAGCCACGACTGGCCCGGCTGCTCTCGGTGACGCCCGCGATACGGCGGGTGGCTTCAGGTTCGGGTCCTTGGATCATCGCGGCAGTCGTCGTACTCTCTGAGAAGACCGGTGGCTGGGGCAGTTGCGGCGGTTCGGGTTGTTACGCGCCGGGTGTGCTCTTCGTGCATTGACCGTGCCCGGCTGCCCCCGTATGCTACAAGTTGCGCTGCGAGCCTGCGCGCCTCAGACAGAGCAGGCTGCGCTCGGAATCTGTTGCATACCTCTCGGCCTTCAAGGCTGTCCGGAATTCATCAGGAGCGAAAAGGGCTTACGGCGTAGCAGTACCTACGACTTACTGTCCGTACCGGAGTCCTTTCCCTAATGACGAGCAGCACCGAGGCCCCTCGCACCACCCCGCAGGTGGCGGTCAACGACATCGGCAACGAGGAAGCCTTCCTCGCCGCGATCGACGAGACGATCAAGTACTTCAACGACGGCGACATCGTCGACGGCGTCATCGTGAAGGTCGACCGGGACGAGGTCCTGCTCGACATCGGTTACAAGACCGAAGGTGTCATCCCCTCCCGCGAACTCTCCATCAAGCACGACGTCGACCCCAACGAGGTCGTCGCCGTGGGCGATGAGATCGAGGCCCTTGTTCTCCAGAAGGAGGACAAGGAGGGCCGCCTGATCCTCTCGAAGAAGCGGGCGCAGTACGAGCGCGCCTGGGGCACCATCGAGAAGATCAAGGAAGAGGACGGCATCGTCACCGGTACCGTCATCGAGGTCGTCAAGGGTGGTCTCATCCTCGACATCGGCCTCCGTGGCTTCCTGCCGGCGTCGCTCGTCGAGATGCGCCGCGTCCGCGACCTCCAGCCCTACGTGGGCAAGGAGCTCGAGGCCAAGATCATCGAGCTGGACAAGAACCGCAACAACGTGGTGCTGTCCCGCCGTGCCTGGCTCGAGCAGACCCAGAGCGAGGTCCGCCAGACCTTCCTCACCACCCTGCAGAAGGGTCAGGTGCGCTCCGGCGTCGTCTCCTCGATCGTCAACTTCGGTGCGTTCGTGGACCTCGGCGGCGTCGACGGTCTCGTGCACGTCTCCGAGCTGTCCTGGAAGCACATCGACCACCCGTCCGAGGTTGTCGAGGTCGGCCAGGAGGTCACCGTCGAGGTTCTCGACGTGGACATGGACCGCGAGCGTGTCTCCCTGTCGCTGAAGGCGACGCAGGAGGACCCGTGGCAGCAGTTCGCCCGGACCCACCAGATCGGGCAGGTCGTGCCCGGTAAGGTCACCAAGCTCGTCCCGTTCGGTGCGTTCGTGCGCGTCGACGAGGGCATCGAGGGCCTGGTGCACATCTCCGAGCTGGCCGAGCGCCACGTGGAGATCCCGGAGCAGGTCGTCCAGGTCAACGACGAGATCTTCGTCAAGGTCATCGACATCGACCTGGAGCGCCGCCGCATCTCGCTGTCGCTCAAGCAGGCCAACGAGTCGTTCGGCGCCGACCCGGCCTCGGTCGAGTTCGACCCGACCCTCTACGGCATGGCCGCGTCGTACGACGACCAGGGGAACTACATCTACCCCGAGGGCTTCGACCCCGAGACCAACGACTGGCTCGAGGGCTACGACAAGCAGCGTGAGGAGTGGGAGGGCCAGTACGCCACGGCCCAGACCCGCTTCGAGCAGCACCAGGCCCAGGTCATCAAGTCCCGCGAGGCCGACGAGCAGGCGGCCGCCGAGGCCGGCACCGCGGCTCCCGCGGCCGGTGGCGCCGGTGCTTCCGGTGGTTCGTACTCCTCGGAGTCGGACGACAACTCCGGCGCGCTCGCCTCGGACGAGGCGCTCGCGGCGCTCCGCGAGAAGCTGGCGGGCGGCCAGAGCTAGTCGCTCGCCGCTGGGCAAGACCCAAGACCGCGGCCCGCACCCCTCCGGGGATGCGGGCCGCGGTTCTTTTGTGCCCGAGGAAATCCCGGGGGCAAGCCCCCGGGCCCCCTTTTTTTGGTGCGCCCGGAAAGCGCGGGTCATGGCCCCGGCCCCCTTCGCGGCGGAGCCGCGGGTGCCCGCCCCGGGCCCCTTTTGCGGCGAGGTCGCCGGTGGATGCCTCGGACCTCCTTCGCGGCGGAGCCGCTGAGCAGGGTCCCGGACCCCCCTTGGCGGCGGAGCCGTGGCGGAAGGCGGGGCGATGAGGTTGTCGAGGAACTGCGCCTGGAGGGCGTCCGGTGGGGAATGGCGGCGCTTCCTTGTTCGTTGTTGGTGGGAGAGAGCGAGGAGGACGATCATCGTGCTGGATCCGCAAGGGCTGTACGAGTACGTACCGGGCGGGGCCGAGGCCGTCGACGCGGCGGTCGGGGACACCGGTCCCGTGCTGCTCTACCACTTCGAGGGATACATGGACGCCGGTGAGACCGGCGAGCAGATCAGCGCGCAACTGCTGGACCGCCTCGACAACCAGTTGGTCGCGCGTTTCGACGCCGACCGTCTGGTCGACTACCGGGCCCGCCGCCCCCTGATGACCTTCGAAAGGGATCACTGGACGTCGTACGACTCACCGGAGATCGACCTCCACCTGTTGCGGGACACCACCGGCACGCCCTTCCTGCTGCTGTCCGGCTCGGAGCCGGACGTGGAGTGGGAGCGGTTCGGCAAGGCCGTGCTGCAGGTGGTCGAGCGGCTGGGGGTGCGGCTGGCGATCAACTTCCACGGCATCCCTATGGGCGTCCCGCACACCCGTCCGGTCGGGCTGACCCCGCACGGCAACCGGGTGGACCTGATGCCCGGCCACCGCGCCTGGTTCGACGAGGCCCAGGTGCCCGGCAGCGCGGCGTCGCTGATCGAGCTGCGGCTGGCCGAGGCCGGCCGTGACGTGCTGGGCGTGGCCGCGCATGTGCCGCACTACCTGGCGCGTTCGCCGTATCCGGACGCCTCGCTCGCCGTGCTGGAGACCATCACCGCGGCCACCGGCCTGGTGCTGCCCGATGTCGCCCACGCGCTGCGCGCCGAGGCGCACACCGTCCGCGTCGAGATCGACCGCCAGGTCGCCGAGGGCGACGGCGAGCTGGTCTCGGTGGTCCGCGGGCTGGAGAGCCAGTACGACGCGGTCGCCGGGTCGCAGTCCCGCGAGAGCCTGATCGCCGAGCCCGTCGACCTGCCCTCGGCCGACGACCTCGCCGCGGAGTTCGAGCGCTTCCTCGCCGACCGCGACGACGACGGCCGCTAGAGCACGGAGAAGTCAGCGCCGCCCAGGGCCTGACCGGCCGGTCCGGAGACTGCCCCCAGTCCCGGACCGACCGGCCAGGCCCTACGCTGTGCCCATGCTGAGCGTGGGACTGACCGGCGGGATCGGGGCGGGCAAGAGCGAGGTGTCGCGGCTGCTCGCGTCGTACGGGGCGATCCTGATCGACGCCGACCGTATCGCCCGTGAGGTGGTCGAGCCCGGCACCGAGGGGCTGGCCGCCGTCGTCGCCGAGTTCGGCACGTCCGTGCTCACCGAGGACGGCACCCTCGACCGGCCCGCGCTCGGCGCGATCGTCTTCGCCGACGAGAGCCGCCGCCAGGCGCTGAACGCGATCGTGCACCCGCTGGTCGGCCGCCGCTCCGCCGAACTCCAGGCCGCCGCGGGCCCCGGCGACATCGTCGTCAACGACGTGCCGCTGCTCGCGGAGAACTCCCTCGCCCCGTTCTACGACCTGGTCATCGTCGTCGACGCCGACCCCGCCACCCAACTCGACCGGCTGGTACGGCTGCGCGGGATGTCGCAGGAGGAGGCCAGGTCCCGGATGGCCGCTCAGGCCACCCGCGAGCAGCGCCTCGCCGTCGCCGACGTGGTCATCGACAACGACGGCCCGCTGGAGGACCTGGAGCCGCAGGTCCGCAAGGTGTGGCAGGAGCTGCGCGACCGTACGTGACGGGAATGCGGTTGCCACGGGCGGCGTTGGGTATGTCTGTCCAGACGATCATTCGTCGCCCGTGCCCGATGTCAGGGAGGCGGCCGTGCCAGAGCGCACCCCCGAGACGCATGTCATCGACTTCCGCGCAGCGGAGCGGCTCCTCGACGCGCGTGACCCGCGCGGCGCGGTGAAGCTGCTCGACCAGGTGATCGCGGCCCACCCGGAGAACACCGCGGCCCGGCTGCTGCGCGCCCGCGCCTTCTTCGCCGCCGCGCAACTGCGCCCGGCGGAGCTGGAGTTCCAGATCGTCCTGGAGCGGGAGCCGGACAACGCGTTCGCGCACTTCGCGCTGGCCCGTACCCTCGAGCGCGCCAACCGGGCCGCGGAGGCCCGCCGGCACTTCCGGCTGGCCGCCGCGCTCGACCCGCAGCCCGAATATCTGGCCGCGGCGCGCTTCGACGGCGAGTGAGCGTCCCGACCCTCGGTGAGTGATCGTCAAGGTCCCGTCAAGGAACCCCTCGCGATACTTACAAGGAGCGGGTTCCGCAGGTATTTTCACACCCTTGTACGAGGGGAGCGGGGGACATGGCCATACTCGTGGCAGTGCTGATCATCGCGGCGGTGCTCGGCCTGATCGTGCTGCCGAGCAGCCTGAAGGTGGTCAAGCAGTACGAACGCGGGGTGATCTACCGCTTCGGCCGGGTCAACCGGCTGCCCAGGGAGCCCGGCCCGCGCATGCTGGTGCCGTTCATCGACAAGATGACGAAGGTCAACATGCAGGTCGTCACCATGCCGGTGCCGTCCCAGGAGGGCATCACCCGCGACAACGTGTCGGTACGGGTCGACGCGGTGCTGTACTTCCGGGTGGTGGACCCGATCCGCGCCACCGTGGACGTGCAGAACTACCAGTTCGCGATGTTGCAGGTGGCGCAGACCTCGCTGCGGTCGATCATCGGCAAGAGCGAGCTGGACGACCTGCTGTCCGGGCGGGAGAAGCTGCACGAGGGCCTGGAGTTGATGCTGTCCACCCCGGCCACCGGCTGGGGCATCCACATCGACCGCGTCGAGATCAAGGACGTGGCGCTGCCGGAGTCGATGAAGCGCTCGATGGCCCGTCAGGCGGAGGCGGACCGTGAGCGGCGGGCCAGGATCATCACCGCCGACGGTGAACTCCAGGCGTCCCAGAAGCTGTCCGAGGCCGCGGCGACCATGGACGCCAACCCCTCGGCGCTGCAACTGCGCATGCTGCAGACCGTGGTGGAGGTCGCGGCGGAGAAGAACTCCACGCTGGTGCTGCCCTTCCCCATCGAGCTGCTGCGGTTCTTCGACCGGGCCGGCGCGGCGGCCCAGCCGCCCGCGCCCGCGCCGCCGCCGGAGCCCTCGCAGGCGCCGCAGGCCAAGCCGGTGGACGCCGCCGAGCGGCCGTCGGAGGTCGAGGCCGGGGAGCAGCGCGCCGAACTGCCGAAGTCCGGGCCCGCGCAGATCCCCGACCCCCGCTCCTCGGAGGAGTGACAGCCGCTCGGTGCGGGCGCGCGCCCCGGTCCGGGGCGCGGCCGTCGCTCAGAACAGCGGTGCGGGCAGCACGCCTTCGAGGGCCAGCAGGGTGCGCTTGATCTCCAGGCCGCCACCGAAGCCGCCTATGCCGCCGTCGCTCTCCACCACCCGGTGGCAGGGCACCACGACGGGCAGCGGGTTGGCTCCCATCGCGGAGCCGACCGCCCGCGCCGCGTCCGGCTCGCCGACCCGGTCGGCCAGGTCCTGGTAGCCGACGACCGCGCCGTACGGCACCCCGGTCGCCAGCTCGCGCAGCACCCGGCGGGCGAAGCCGGTGATCAGCGACCAGTCGAGGTCGAGACCGAACTCCTTGAGGTCGCCCGCGAAATACGCCGCGAAGCGCTCGGCGACCGGCGCCAGCCGGGCCGCGTCCTCGACCGGTATCGCGCCCAGCCGGCGCCCCATCGAGGCCACCGCGCGCCGCGCGGTGGCCTCGTCGGCGCGGAAGACGACATTGACGAGTCCCTCGTCGGTCGCCGCCACCAGCAGCGGGCCGATCGGGGTGTCGAGGACGGTCCAGACGGCATTCGTGGTCACGTCCGCCAGCGTATGCCGGGGGTCTGACAACGCGGTCCCCACGCGGTCCCTGCGCCGTCCCCGCGCCCGGCGGCCCGGCGGACACCAGGGCGGGCTGATGATATGACCGTCCTTCCCTATGACTGTCCGCGTACGGTCGGATTCCTGTAGCAGAGTCGTCACAAGAGGTGGCCGGGCGGTTACCGAGGGGCAAGTTGCCGCCATGACGCGAACCGACTACGCCGACGCGCTCGGAGAACTCGCCCGCGACCAGCACCAGGTGGCCACCACCGGTCAGCTCGCCGCGATCGGGGTGCCCGCGAGCGCCGTACGCAATCTGTGCCGCCCCGGCGGACGCTGGCAGCGGGTGCTGCCCAAGGTCGTCGTGCTCCGGCCCGGGCCGCTCACCGTCGACCAGCGCTGCCGCGCCGCCCTCGCCTACGCGGGGTTCCCGGCCGTGGGCGCGCTGCTCACCGGCCCCGCGGCGCTCGCCCTGCACGGCCTCGACCAGACCCCGTTCGCCGCCGCGGCGGGCGGCCGGATCGTCGACGTCCTGGTGCCGCGCGGCCGGGCCGTACGCACCCACACCTGGGTGCGGATGCACTACGCCGCCGCGCTGCCCGCCGCCCAGCACGCCGACGGGCTGCCGGTCGCACCGCTGCACCGCGCCGCCGTGGACGCGGTCCGCGCCTCCTGCGACCCGCTCTGGGTGCGCTCGGTGCTGACCGAACTGGTCCGCGAGCGCGGCGTCGGCCTGGAGACGCTCGCGAACGCCCTCCTCGACGAGGCGCTGGCCCGTAAGTCCGGGGTGCCCGAGACGCTGCGCGACCTGCGCGCGCAGGCCCGCTGCCCGGTCCCGCCACCGCTGCGCGCCCTGGTGCGCGGCTGCGGGCTGCGGCCCCCGCTGTGGCGCCCCGTCCTGCGCTTCGACGGCGCCTACCTCGGCTCGCCCGACGCGTACTGGCCGCGCGAGGGCGTCGCGCTGGGCATGCTCGACCCGGGCCCCGGCGCGGGCTCGGGTACCGGCCGGGGCGCCGCCCCGGAGCCCGGCGCGAGGCAGCACGCCGGCTCCCGGGCCCGTGCGCAGTACGAGCGGCTCGCGGGCCTCGGGCTGCGGGTGGTCGGCGTCCCGCCGGACGCGCTGACCAGCAGGCCGGGCCGGATCGCCGACGCGCTGCGGATCGCGCTGGAGACCGGCCCGCACGGGCCGCACGACCGGATCACGGTCTTTCCCGCGGGCGGCTGAGGCCCCCGGCGGGAGGGCGTCCACCGCCGGACCCGGCCGATTGTCGGTGCCGGGTCGTACGGTGGTGCCATGCGGCCCGTATCAGACATCGAACGCAGTGTGGCGCCCTTCGAGGTCGTCAGCCCCTTCCAGCCCAGCGGCGACCAGCCCGCGGCCATCGACGAGCTGGAGCGGCGTATCCGCGCCGGTGAGCAGGACGTCGTCCTGCTCGGCGCGACCGGCACCGGCAAGTCCGCCACCACCGCGTGGATGATCGAGCGGCTGCAGCGCCCCACCCTGGTGATGGCGCCGAACAAGACGCTCGCCGCCCAGCTCGCCAACGAGTTCCGCGAGCTGCTGCCCAACAACGCCGTCGAGTACTTCGTCTCGTACTACGACTACTACCAGCCCGAGGCGTACGTCCCGCAGACGGACACCTTCATCGAGAAGGACTCCTCCATCAACGAGGAGGTCGAGCGGCTGCGGCACTCGGCCACCAACTCCCTGCTGACCCGGCGCGACGTCGTCGTGGTCGCCTCCGTGTCGTGCATCTACGGTCTCGGCACCCCGCAGGAGTACATCGACCGCATGGTCCGGCTCAATGTCGGTGACGTCATCGACCGCGACCAGCTGCTGCGCAAGTTCGTCGACATCCAGTACACGCGCAACGACGTGGCGTTCTCCCGCGGCACCTTCCGGGTGCGCGGCGACACCATCGAGATCTTCCCGGTCTACGAGGAACTGGCCGTCCGGATCGAGATGTTCGGCGACGAGATCGAGGCGCTGTCGACCCTGCACCCGCTCACCGGCGAGGTCATCACCGACGACCGGCAGATCTACGTCTTCCCCGCCACCCACTACGTGGCCGGACCCGAGCGGATGGAGCGGGCCATCGCGGGGATCGAGAAGGAGCTGGAGGAGCGGCTCGCCGAGCTCGACCGGCAGGGCAAGCTGCTGGAGGCCCAGCGGCTGCGCATGCGCACCACGTACGACATCGAGATGATGCGGCAGATCGGCTCCTGCTCGGGCATCGAGAACTACTCACGGCACATCGACGGCCGCGAGCAGGGTTCCGCCCCCGACACCCTCATCGACTACTTCCCCGAGGACTTCCTGCTGGTCATCGACGAGTCGCATGTCACGGTGCCGCAGATCGGCGCCATGTACGAGGGTGACGCGTCCCGTAAGCGCACCCTGGTCGACCACGGCTTCCGGCTGCCCTCCGCGTTGGACAACCGCCCGCTGAAGTGGGAGGAGTTCCTCAAGCGGGTCGGCCAGAGCGTCTATCTGTCGGCCACCCCCGGCAAGTACGAGCTGTCGCGCGGCGAGGGCGTCGTCGAGCAGATCATCCGCCCCACCGGCCTGGTCGACCCCGAGGTCATCGTCAAGCCCACCGAGGGCCAGATCGACGACCTGGTGCACGAGATTCGGCTGCGCACCGAGCGGAACGAACGGGTGCTGGTCACCACCCTCACCAAGAAGATGTCCGAGGACCTCACCGACTACCTGCTGGAACTGGGCATCCAGGTGCGCTATCTGCACAGCGACATCGACACGCTGCGCCGGGTGGAGCTGCTGCGGGAGCTGCGGGCGGGCGAGTACGACGTCCTGGTCGGCATCAACCTGCTGCGCGAGGGCCTGGACCTGCCCGAGGTCTCACTGGTGGCCATCCTGGACGCGGACAAGGAGGGCTTCCTGCGCTCCGGCACCTCGCTGATCCAGACCATCGGCCGCGCCGCCCGTAACGTCTCGGGCCAGGTGCACATGTACGCCGACCGGATCACCCCGGGTATGGAACGGGCCATCGACGAGACCAACCGCCGCCGCGAGAAGCAGATGGCGTACAACACCGAGCGCGGTATCGACCCGCAGCCGCTGCGCAAGAAGATCGCCGGCATCCTGGACTCCTTCGCCAGGGAGGACGCCGACACCGAGGAGCTGCTCGGCTCCGGCCGTCAGCGCTCGCGCGGCAAGGCGCCGGTGCCCGGTCTGTCCTCGCGCGGCGGTGAGAAGCGCACCGCCAAGTCGCTGCCCGCCGAGGAGCTGGCGGATCTGATCGGCCAGCTCACCGACCAGATGCACGCGGCCGCCGCCGAGCTGCAGTTCGAGGTCGCGGCCCGGCTCAGGGACGAACTGGGGGAGCTGAAGAAGGAGTTGCGCCAGATGAGGGAGGCGGGGATGGCGTAGCGCGGCGGATCGGCGGTGAGCGGGGGACGCCCGGTGCGGGCGGCCGGAAACCGGCCGTGCCTCAGCGGGAATTCACGGACGACGAACCGGGATACCGTTGCGCGGCGTCTTGTTAGGGTGCGGACAACCGCACACACAGGTGACGGGTGAGAGGGGACAGCGCGTGACGGTCAACATGTCCAAGGGTCAGAAGATCAGCCTGAGCAAGGCCGATGGAGGGACCCTGACCGCGATCAGGATGGGGCTCGGCTGGCAGGCGGCGCCGCGCCGCGGGCTGTTCGGCAGCCGCACCCGCGAGATCGACCTGGACGCCTCGGCCGTGCTCTTCGCCGACAAGCAGCCCGTCGACGTGGTGTTCTTCCAGCACCTCACCAGCGACGACGGCTCGGTGCGGCACACCGGCGACAACCTGGTCGGCGGCGCCGGCCAGGGCGGCGACGACGAGTCGATCCTGGTGGACCTGCAGCGGGTGCCGGTCCACGTCGACCAGATCGTCTTCACGGTCAACTCCTTCACCGGCCAGAGCTTCGCCGAGGTGGAGAACGCCTTCTGCCGCCTGGTCGACGAGACCAACGGCCAGGAGCTGGCCCGCTACACGCTCACCGGCGGCGGCGCGTTCACCGCGCAGATCATGGCCAAGGTGCAGCGCGGGGCGTCGGGCTGGTCGATGACGGCCATCGGCACCCCCGCCAACGGACGGACCTTCCAGGACCTGATCCCGGCCATCCTGCCGGCGCTCTGACGGCAGACCCGGCCTGAGGGCCGGACCACACACACGCGAATACGGGAGTAGGGGGCGGCGGACATGACGGCCGAACTGGTCCGGGGGCAGAACCATCCGCTGCCAGGCAACCGGCTGGAGATCCGGGTGTCTGCGGGCACCCCGGTGGTGGCCGCGGTCACCCTGGGGGACGAGCAGGGCAGAGTCGTCGGCGACGACGCATGGCTCGCCCACCCGGGGGCGCCGCAGCTCGCCGGGGTCGAGGTGCCGCGGCAGGCCGCCGCCGACCACCGGCTGGCGGTCGACCTCGGCGCGATGCCGCCGGGGGTGCACCGGGTGCATGTGCTGCTCGCGCTGCCCGGCGCCGCGGGCCGCCCCGGCGCGCCGTCCGACTTCGGCGCCGCCCCCGCCCCGTATCTCGCGGTGACCACCCCGGAAGGCGAGGCGATCGCCGCCTTCACCATCACCGGGCTCGGCCCGGAGACCGCTCTGCTCGCCCTGGAGCTGTACCGGCGGCAGAGCGCCTGGAAGGTACGGGCCGTCGGCCAGGGCTACCAGGGCGGGCTGCCCGCCCTGCTGCTCGACCAGGGCGTGCCGGAGGCCGCCACGGTCGCCGGGACGATCCACGAGGCGGTCGGCCGCGAGCTGTCCCGCTCGGTGGCCCCGCCCGCCGTGCCGCGTACGGTGATGCCGCCCACTCCGCCGTCGCCCACCCCGGCCGCCGACCCGGGCGGGACCACCGGCACGGCCGCCACCGCGTCCGCCCCTTCCGGCGGTCCGGTCGACTACCGGCATCCGCGCCGCAAGGCCGCCGCCCCGCCGCCGCAGGCCCCGCCCGCGGCCGCCCAGGGCGGGATCCCCGGGCAGTCCGGCGGAGTCCCCGGCCAGTCCGCCCCGCCCGTCCCCGTCGCGGGCGACGCCTCCGGCTGGACGATGGAGGAGCGGCTGCACAACCAGATCTGGGGCATGTTCGAGGACCTGGCCCGTACCGTCGCCGCCTACCGCAGCGCGGTGGACTTCGCGGAGTCGCGCTTCGACCAGGAGATGGACCGGCTGCTGTCCGATCCCGCCACCCGCGGCGGTCCGGCCGCCGAGGCCGCCCGCGACCAGGCGCAGGCCAAGCAGTTCGCCCTGGTCGACCAGGCCCGCGCCGTGCTCGACCGGGACATCGCCCAGCTCACCGCCGAGTCCGAGGTGGTCGAGCCCGCGCTGCCGCCCGCCTTCGCGGGCTGGGAGAACCCGGCCTGGCACGGCTACCGGGTGCCGTCGGAGCCGCCGCTCGCCGTCCGGCTCGGCAGCCTCTCGCTGCCCGAGGCCCCGGAGCTGCGGATCCCGCTGATGGTCCGGCTGCCGCTGGACCGCGGCCTGTGGATCGACAGCTCCGAGGACCGCCGGCTGGCCATGGAGACCGCGGCGGCGACGGCCGCCCGGCTGCTCGCCTCGTATCCGGTGGGCGGCTTCGCCGTGCACGCGCTCGACCCCGCGGGCTCCGGCGCCACCGCGCTGGCCCCGCTGGCCGCCGGCGGCGCGCTCGCCCTGCCGCCCGCCGCGGGCGCCGCCGGGGTCAGCGATGTGCTGAACCGGCTGACCGAGCGCGTCGACCTGCTGCAGATGGCGATGCGCGGCGGGGCCGCCGACGCGCTGCCCCCCGGCTTCGACACCGCGCAGCAGCTGCTGATCGTCAACGAGTTCCCGTACGGCTTCGACGACCGGGCGGTCAACCAGCTGCGCTATCTGGCCGACGAAGGCCCCCGGGCAGGCGTCCATCTGCTGCTGGTGGCCGACCGGGAGGACGCCGCCGCGTACGGTCCGGTGCTCGATCCGCTGTGGCGTTCGCTGCTGCGGCTCACCCCGCTGCCCAGCGACCATCTCGCCGATCCCTGGGTCGGCCATGCCTGGACGTTCGAGCCCGCGCTGGTGCCGCCGGGCAGCCAGGTGCTCTCGCACGTCCTCGGGGAGATCGCCGCCGCACGTCCGGCATACGGCACCTGACCTGCATACTTGGAGTAATCTTTACTGTTTCTTGGTCATTCGTGTACCGTTGGGCTTCCGACAGCGAGCCATCGACTGTTGCCGACCCCGACTGCCGGAGGACCAGTGGACGTGTCCCTCGCCCTCTGGGCGCTCACCATCGCCGGGCTGGGCGCCCTCATCGCCGCCGACTTCGTGATCGGCCGGAACCCGCACGACGTCTCCGTCAAGGAGGCAGGGATCTGGACCGTCGTCTGGGTCGTGCTCGCCGGGCTCTTCGGCCTCGGCCTGCTGCTCTTCGCGGGCGGCAAGCCGTCCGGCGAGTTCTTCGCGGGCTACATCACCGAGAAGTCGCTCAGCGTCGACAACCTCTTCGTCTTCGTGCTGATCATGTCGAAGTTCGCGGTGCCCTCGCGCTACCAGCAGCGGGTGCTGCTGGTCGGTGTGCTCATCGCGCTGGTGCTGCGGGCGGTCTTCATCGCCGGCGGCGCCGCGATCATCGCCAGCTTCTCCTGGGTCTTCTACCTCTTCGGCGCCTTCCTGATCTGGACCGCCTGGAAGCTCATCCAGGACGCCCGCTCCGACGACGGCGACGAAGAGGAGTTCGAGGAGAACCGCGTGCTGAAGATGGTCGAGCGGCGGGTGCCGTCAACCGACCGCTACCACGGCACCCGGCTGTTCATCACCGAGAACGGCAAGCGGCTGATGACGCCGATGCTCGTGGTGATGCTCGCGATCGGCACCACCGACGTGCTCTTCGCGCTCGACTCCATCCCCGCGATCTTCGGCCTCACCCAGGACCCATACATCGTCTTCACCGCCAACGCCTTCGCGCTGATGGGTCTGCGGCAGCTCTACTTCCTGATCGGCGGGCTGCTGAAGAAGCTGGTCCACCTGTCGTACGGCCTGTCGGTGATCCTCGGCTTCATCGGCGCCAAGCTGGTGCTGCACGCGCTGCACGAGTCGGGCGTCCATGTGCCGGAGATCTCGATCCCGGTCTCGCTCGGCGTCATCGTCGTCGTCCTCGGTGTCACCACCGTGACCAGCCTGATCGCCTCGCGCGGCCAGGCGGCGGCAGCCGAGGCGGATGCCGCCGCCGCGGTCGAGGACCCGGACCGCCCGGCCCCCGTCGACGCCTGACGGGCCGGGCCGACCGCCCCCCGCTCGCTCGCGCCGTCCGCCGCGGGGTCTACCGTGTCCCCGTAGCGGACGGATGCGTGGAAAGGCGCGGATTGTGGCGAGCGGTCTTGCGGTCGGCCCTGCGGTCACGGCACTCCCCGAGCTGACCGGCTCGCGGTTCCTCGGCACCTGGCAGCTCGACGGTGTCGCGCTCGCCGCCGTACTCCTTCTGGGGGCGGCCTACGCGGCGGGCGTACGACGCAAACGGCGGGCGGGGGAGCCATGGCCGCTGTGGCGTACGGCGGCCTTCTTCGTGCTCGGACTCGGCACCCTGGTGGTCGCCACCATGTCGGCGCTCGCCGTCTACGACCGGGTGCTGTTCTGGCCCGCGGCCGTGCAGAACATCGCCCTCGACCTGTTCGCCCCGCTCGGCCTGGCCCTCGGCGACCCCCTCGCACTCGCCGCACCCGACGGCAGGCTGCAGCGCGCGTTCACCAGCCGCCCGGTCAGGGCGCTGACGTATCCGCTGGTCAGCTCGGTGCTCGTGCTCGCCTCCGAGCTGACGATCTACTTCACGCCGTACTTCTCCACCGCACTGGGCAACGGCTTCGTCCGCCAGTTGATGCACCTGCAACTGCTGCTCACCGGCTGCCTGTTCGTGCTGCCGATGCTCAGCCGCCAGGAGCTGCTGCCGCGCTGGTGCAGCCACCCGGTGCGGGCCGCGCTGGTCTTCCTGGACGGCCTCTTCGACTCCGTGCCCGGCATCGTGGTGATGACCAGCGGCACCTTGGTGGCGGGCCACTGGTACCGCGACCACCCGCGCTCCTGGGGGCCGAGCATCCAGCACGACCAGATGCTCGGCGGCGGGCTGATGCTCACCCTCGCCGAACTCGTCGGACTGCCCTTCCTCATCCTGGTGTTCTTCGAGTGGTGGCAGGCCGAGCGGGAGAAGACCGTGGAGCTCGACGCCCGTCTCGACCGCGAGGCCGCGCTGGCGATGCCCGCGGCCCCGGCCCCGGCGCCCGCGACCGCGGTCTCCGGAGCGGCCGCCGCCGGTCCCGACGCCGCCGCGGTCCCTCCGCCCGCGCCCGAGATGACCCGGCCGTGGTGGGAGACCGACGAGGGCGAGGTCGGTATGCGGATGCGGCGCCGCGGCTGACCGGAGCCGCCGTCAGGTGCAGGAACGGGCGGTCGTGTTCCGGTTGTGGCACTCACGGTCACGATCGGATCACGCCACGGACATTCGCTGTCGAGAAGGTACACGCTGATCCCCTTACATGATCCCAAGGGGGAAAATGCGCTACTTCCGTACGACCGCGGCGTGTCTGCTCACCGCCGCCGTGCTCTCGCTCGCCGCCTGCGGCACCAAGGTGGCCGGTTCCGATTCCGGTTCCGGCGCCGACCCCGGCAGCGCGCCCACCGGCACCGCCGTGGCGACTGCGACCGCCACCCACGCCGCCAGCAGCGTTCCGGTACTGACCGGAATGGATCTGCCCGCCGCCATGGACGCCGCCGCTCTCGCGGGCTACGGCAACGTCGCCACCCACGACGCCACCGGCGCGGAACGAGCCGAGACCGTCGACGCCGACTGGCAGGTCTGCTTCCAGCATCCCGCCCCCGGGACGGCCGCCGCCTTCGGCACACACGTCGAACTCGGCATCGTCAAGGCCACGGAGGAGTGCCCGGCCTCCGACAGGACGACCTCCAGGACCAAGAGCCCGGTGCGCTGACCGACCCCGGTGACAACCGCACCCTTTGTGCGGTGTGCACGCCGCGCCGATCGCGCGAGCCCGCACACCCCCCGACGGGCCGTCACATCCGCCCCGCACGCCACTCGCGCAGCTAGAATTGTGCCCAGGGTTGCTGGTGTTGTACGGACGGTGAAGTTCTTCTCGGCCAAAATCCGCGAGGCACGCAACTGCCCGTGCCCGGTCGGCGTCCCCAATTGCGCGACAGGAACGCCGGATCGGGGAAAGACATGGACACCGTCATCGTGCAGCTTCCCGAGCGGGGCGGACGGCCGCCGGACTCCCCGGCGCCGTGCCCGCGACTGCTCCGCCTCGGGCCCGGCGACACGGCGGAATTCGGGCGCGGCGCCCCGGGCAGCCCGGTACCGGTGCGGCTGTACGACGCCAGCGTGTCCCGCTGCGCCGGGCTGATCACCGCGGCCGAGGACTACTGGCGGCTGTCGAATTTCAGCCGCCGGGTGACGTATGTCGTGGAGAACCTGGAAGGCGCGGGCGAGCACATCAAGGTCGCCCCCGGACGGCTCGGGGCGCCGGTGCCCTTCGAGTTCTCCCGGGTCGTGCTGCCTTCCCGCTCCACCGAGGCCAGCTTCAAGGTGTTCGCGCCGCAGCACGCGTATCTGGACGGCGTCGGACCCGACGCCCCCGGCGCGGCCGACGGCGCCGCCGACTGCCCGGACCTTGCGCGCGGCGGTGAGCAGACCACCAACCCCTTCGCCCTCGACGCCACCGCCAAGTACTTCCTGGTGCTGCTCGCGCTGTGCGAGCCGCGGCTGCGCAACGCGTCGAGCGGAGCCGTGCCCGGCGTCTCCGAAGTGCTGGAGCGGCTGCGGCCGTTGGAGTCCTGCCGCGACCTGACCCGGTCCGCCGCCAACTACCACATCGACTACCTCGCCTCCGTGAAGCTGCGGCTGCGCGACGACGCCTGGTCCGGCGACGGCGACGCCATGGTGGGCGGCAAGCGCGAGGAACTGGTGGCGTTCGCGCTCCGCTTCGACCTGGTACGCGAGGAACACCTGGCCCTGCTGCCGCCCAAGGCGCGGCGGGCGGACAGGGTGGAGGGCTGACACCGTGGTACAGATCGGCCGGGACGGACAGGGCGCTCCGCCCCTCTCGGTCCCGAAGGGCTTCCGCGTCGGCGACTGGACGGTCACCGGGCTGATCGGCTCCGGCGGCTGGGGCAGCGTCTACGCGGCGGAGGGGCCGGACGGCGCGCGGGTCGCCGTCAAGTTCCTGCGCACCGGACTGCTGACCCCGGGCCAGCTCACCTCGATGGACGAACTGGTCAAGCGGGAGGTCGAGTTCAGCCTCGCCGCCCGCCACCCCAACCTCGTACGGGCGCACGCGGCGCTGACCGTCAACGACGGCGATACGGGCTCTGATTCAGGCTCCGATCCGGATGCGGATACGGATACGGATACGGACGCGGACTCCGCCACGGACCCCGATCCGCGCTCCGGCGCCAGCCGCGGGCTCGACGGCGCGATCGCCCTGGTGATGGACCGCGCGGAGCGCAGTGTGCAGGACGTGCTCGCCGCCGCGGAACCCGGGACGCCGGTCCCGGGCGCGGAGCGACTGCTGCGCGGGGTCAGCGCCGGGCTCGCCCATCTGCACACGCGGGGCTGGGTGCACGGCGACCTCAAGCCCGGCAACATCCTGCTCGGCCCCGGCGGCGAGGTCTGGCTGGCCGACTTCGGCCTCACCGCCGAACTGGACGGCACCCACGCCTACGTGCCGCCGCTCGGCTCGCTCGACCATCTGCCGCCGGAGTGGTGGTCGGAGCGCACCGGCAGCCGGGGCACCGCGATGCGGCCGACCTCCGACATCTGGGCGTTCGGCGTCCTCGCCCACCAGGTGCTCAGCGGCGGACTGCACCCCTTCCCCGGTGCGGGCGCCCGCGCCCGGGCGCTCGCCGCCCAGTCGTACGCCCGCGGCCGCGCCCCCTTGCGACTCGACGGCGGCGTGCCGGACGGCTGGCGGCGGCTGATCGTCGACTGCCTCGCTCCCGACCACGCCTCGCGGTCCGGTCTGGACGCGGCGACGCTCGCCGAGAGGGTGGCGGCGCTGGAGTCCGGCACCGACACCGCAGCCGGGTCCGCCCCAGCGCCCGGCAACGTTTCCGGTACGGCGGCGGCGCCCGGCGGCCGGCCCTGGTGGCGGCGGCGCGTGCCGCTGGCCGCCGCCGCGACCGCGCTGGTCACCGCGGGCGCCGTCACCGCCGTCCTGCTCACCACCGGCGGCGGCCACCACGGCTCCGGCGGCACCGGCGCGGGCGTCACCAACGACGGCGTTCCCGCCGACTCCGACGTGCCCGTGGCGCTGCGCCCGTACATCTACGACGCCGCCCACGGGTGTGTGCACCCCGAGGTCACCCCCGCGCTGATCGCCGCGATGCTCAAGGCGGAGAGCAACTTCGACGCCAACGCGCGCCGCCCCAGCACCGGCGAGTACGGCATCGCCATGTGGACGCCCAGTGTCTTCGAGCCCTGGGCGAAGGACGGCAACCACGACGGGAAGGCGGACTACATGTCCGCGCCCGACGCGATCGCCACCATGGGCGTCTATCTCTGCTGGATCGACGACCAGTTGCAGGTCGCGGGCATGCACACCGACATGCCGTCGCTGATCGCCGCCAGTTACCGCACGAGCTACGGCAAGGTCGTGAAGGCGGGCGGCGTCCCGCCGGCGGTCGAGCCGTACATCGACAAGGTCAGGCGCTATCTGGCGGACTACACGAGGTAGCCGCCGACCGTCACGTCATCGTCCCACCCGGCTCATCCGTCACACCCCTGCCATCTGTCAGGAGCGGTCCGCCCCGTCGCGCTCGTACGGTGCGGAGGACCGAACGACAGAACTGGGAAAAGGGGACCGGATGTTCGCAACTCTGCGCGGCAGACTCGCCCTCGCCGTCGGATCGTGCGCCGTCGGGGCCGCGCTGCTGGGCGCCGCTGCCGTACCCGCGGGCGCCGCCCCTCCGAAGGCGGCGCCGCTGTCCGCGCGGGGTGCCGCCGCGAAGGACGCGCCGCGCGCCGCGTCGCTCACCGTGCCGCCCGGCGTCACCGCGGGGGTCGCGGTCTTCGACCGGCAGACCGGCACCTTCACCGAACAGCTCAACCAGGACATGCAGTTCCGCTCCGCGTCGGTGGTGAAGCTGCTCCTCGCCCTCGACTTCCTGTGGGGCAAGGACCCCTCCGCGCTCTCGTCGGACGACCGCACGCGGCTGGACTCCATGCTGCGCCGCAGCGACGACAACGCGGCCCAGTACTACTGGGACAACGACGGCCGTAACGACATCCTCACCCGCATGGTGTCCCGGCTCGGCCTGACGGACACCGCGCCGCCGCCTTCGGCGTACCCCGCTGTCTGGGGCTACACCGCGTTGTCCGCGGCCGACACCGTACGCGTCTACCGCTACCTGCTGGACAGCGCTCCGGCCGGGATCCGCGACCTGGTCATGGGCGATCTGCACGCGTCCGAGACATGCGGCCTCGACGGCTTCGACGAGCGCTTCGGCATCCCGTCGGTGTTCGCCCGGCCGTGGGCGGTCAAGGAGGGCTGGTCCGGCTTCGGCAACACCAGCGACTGCGCCAGTGGTGTGACGGCGGCGGCGAAGCGGCGGACCGCCGCCCAGCCGCGGACCGCCGCCCAGCCGCGGACCGCGTCGGGTGTGGACATCACCAGGCCCGCACTGCACTCCACCGGCACCGTCGGCGCGGGCGACCGCACCATCGTCGCCGTCTTCACCCTCCAGCCGCAGAACATCGCCTTCGGCAAGGCGTACTCCAACGTCAACAGCCTGGTGCGGACGCTGAACGTCCCCGGCGGCTCGCCCCTGCCCGGCACCGTCTTCGGCACCTGGAACAGCGGAGTCCACATCCGCGCGGCGGCGACCACCGCGTCCGCCGTCCTGAGCGTGCTCCCCGCGGGAGTGGACACGCTCGTCTCCTGCCAGAAGCAGGGCCAGGAGGTCTCGGTCCCGCCGTACGACAACGACTGGTGGGCCTATCTGCCGCAATACGGCGGCTACGTGAGCAACATCTACATGAGCTCACCGGACAACCAGCTCCCCGGCGTTCCCCTCTGCTGACCGCCCGTTCCCGGCCCCACCGCCCACGACACCTGGAGGTTCTCCGATGCTCTCCCCGAAGACCCGTGCCACGACCCGGCGTTCCGTCCACACGGCGGCCCGCACGCTCGCCGCCACCGTCCTGCTGGCGGGCGGCGTCGCGGTCGCGTCCGCCGCCCCCGCCCATGCCTCCGCCGCGGACTGCGTCCACGGAGCCCAGGGCTTCGTCGACATCCCCGACTGGATGCCGAACGGCACCAGCCAGGAGTCCTTCACCATGGACCCGGGCACCGCCGCGGCGGCGACCATCCACCTGGAGACGGCCAGCATCCAGGGCCAGTCCCGCGGTTACGCGGCGATCATCGGCAACACCCTTGCCGGTGACCAGTTCTGGATGGACTGGACGACCAGCTACTCCAACGGCTCCGCCAGCGGCTGGACGCAGTGCGGCCCGTTCACCGTGGGCACCGGCCAGGTGGCGACCACCCCGGCCATGCGTACCGACAACAGCCCGGCCTGGCGCTTCCGTGCCTGCGGTTCCCGCGGCGGCGGCGCGGTGCGCTGCACGCCGTGGTGGTAGCCGGTACGGCCGACGCGGTGGTCCGTACGGCCGCGCGGTCCCGGGGACCGGTGTGGCCGGACGGGCGGCGGCCCTGACGTCACGCCGGCACGGCTGTTCCCCCGGCTCGAAGCCGAGCCGGGGGAACGGTCATGTCCGTCTCCGGTCGCCGACCCGGATTCACTCGAAAGTGAGGACGAGGGAGTCAATGGCCTGTGACGGCTGTGCGGCGCCGCGCAGTCGCCCGCTCGACCAGACATCCAGATTCACCCGGTCGGTACGGTGCGGAAGGTGACGCGTGGGCACGATCCGCAGCCGGAAGTGGTGCTGGGAACCGGCGGGCAGCGCGGTGGTGAGCAGCCGGAGCGTCCGCCTGCCGGCGACGTCCCGCCAGCCGCTGCCGGTGTCGATCTGGGTCCTGAAGTCGGCGGTCAGATAAGGGCCGTTCACCGTCTCGCAGGAGGCGGGGCTGTCCTGTGAGCACGCCTGGAACCTGGCGCTCACCCCGACCCTCGGGAAGTCGCCCGACGACTCGTTGGTGAGGGTGTAGGCGTAGGTCGTCCAGCGGTGCCGGTGCAGGAGGCCGCCCTCGGGGCCGTCGGCCGAGGTCACCGAGAGCGCGGCGAGCGAGGCGTCGCGGGTGCTCGACGCGAGGGTGCGCCCCTCGTCGGTCACGGTGACGCGCACCGGGACCTTCTCGCCCTCCGCCGCCGTCGGGTAGAGCGGGATCAACTCGAAGCGCAGCAGCGTCATCCCGTGCGGCAGCGAGGCGGAGAACGCACCGGTGAACGTGGCGTGCCCGGCCTTCGCGCCCGGCGCGGCCGCCATCGCCACCGGCGTCCAGGCGCTCCGCGCGTCGGCCTTGGGGTCGCCGCGCACCTCGCTCAGCACCGCCACCTTCCGGCCGGCCGGTACGTCGATGCTCAGCGCGACGACGGCCGAGGTGCGGGCGGGCCCGTCGTTGTGCACCTCGACGCCGACGATCCCGGTCAGATGGCGCGCGTACACATCGCTGGGCATCACCGACACGGAGACCGGCGCGGCGACGGCGGTCGCGGTGCCGCTCGCGCCGCTGTTGGTCGGCGTCCCTCCGTGGCCGTGCCCGCCGCCCCCGCAGCCCGCGACGGCCAGGGCGGCCGCCGCACCGACCGCCGCCGCCGCGTATCGCACCCGCCTCATAGGTCTCCCGCACTCCCTCGTCCGGCGCCGATTCCGGACGGCAGTCTGCCACGGGCAAGCGGCCCTATCCCGGCGCATTTCCCCTGACACAAGATGTCAGGGGAGCGCTCCTAGGGTCACGGTATGGCCTTCGCGGAGAAACTCCTGCTGACGCCGCCACCGATCGAGGTGGGCGGCCGGTTCGTCAAGCGGTACCACGTGACCGCCGATCCCGAGGGAATCGCTCCGGAGGTGGAGAAGGCGGCGTACGCCCTGCTTCCCCGGCTGCTGCCGCCGCCCGACGGAACACCGGCCGCCACCTTCACCGTCCTGCACCGCGGCGGCGACGACGGCGCCTACCTCAACGTCTACAGCTGGGCCTGGGACAACGCCCTGCACTTCGCGGGCGCGGCCGCCGGACAACCCGTCCTCGGCTGCCCGGACAACGACCCCACCCACTTCGTCCCCCTCGCCCCCTCGTTCATCGGCTGCGTCTGGGAACTCCCGCCGATCCTCCACGAACGCGACGCCTGGGTCCGCCACATGCTCACCCCCGCCCACCCCGACCTCGACGCCTACCTGGCCGACTCCCTCCCCGAGGGCACGACGGGGGACCGCTGAGTCGCGGTGGACGGGCGGCGGCCTACCAGCCGCGCTCGCGCCACTCCTTGAGGTGGGGGCGCTCGGCGCCCAGGGAGGTGTCGTGGCCGTGGCCGGGGTAGACCCAGGTCTCGTCGGGGAGGGCGTCGAAGAGCTTGGTGGTGACGTCGCCCAGGAGGGAGGTGAAGGCCGCGGGGTCGTCGAAGGTGTTGCCGACGCCGCCGGGGAACAGGCAGTCGCCGGTGAAGACATGGGGGTGGCCGTGCGGGTCGTCGTAGACGAGGGCGACGCTGCCGGGGGTGTGGCCGACGAGGTGGCGGGCGGTGAGGGTGACCCGGCCGACGCTCACGGTGTCGCCGTCGTCGAGGAGCACGTCGGTGGCGACGGGGATGCCCTCCGCGTCCTCGCGGCCCGCGTAGGTACGGGCGCCGGTCGCGTCGACGACGGCCCGCAGCGCCTGCCAGTGGTCACCGTGCCGGTGCGTGGTGACCACCGAGGCCAGCCCGTCGGCGCCGACCAGCTCCACGAGGGCCTCGGCGTCGTTCGCGGCGTCGATGAGGAGCTGCTCGTCGGTCTCCCGGCAGCGCAGCAGATACGCGTTGTTGTTCATCGGTCCGACCGCGACCTTGGTGATGACGAGATCGCTCAGCTCATGCACGTCGGGGGCGCCGCCCACCGTCACTTCTCCGCTGTACGCCATGGCGTCAGCCTAGCGGCGGCAGCACCGGCAGTGGGCCGTCGGGGCTCGCCGTGAGGCCGTCGCCGGGACCGCGTCCCGACAGCCAGCAGAGCAGCGCGCGGGTGGGGCCGGAAACGGTGAGGTCCGGCGCGTCCGCGGCGCCGATGTCCCAGCCGGCGCCGGAGTCGGTGTCCCGCAGCCGGACCGCGGCGACCCCCTCGTGGCCGACCAGGCCGTCGGCGAGCAGCGCCAGCTCCCGGCCCGCGAAGTCGGCGGGCAGATCGGCGGTGGTGTAGCCGATGCCGAGGTCCACGTGGTGCAGCCGCACCTCGACCAGCCGCCGCCAGGGGATCTCGGCGGCGGCGATCACCCGGCCCGAGCGCATGGCGACCTGCGCCGCCCAGGCGGGCGGCGGGACCTGCTCCGCGGCCTCGGCCCAGCGCCGCGCCGTGGCGCGCAGATCGGCGAGCTGCGCGTCGAGCGGGCGGCCGGCGCCCTCCTCGATCTCCCGGTCGCGCGCCTCCCCGCTCGCGTACTGCGGCGTCTCGTCACCGGTGCGCGCCCAGGTGAGCAGATTGACCAGCGAGTCCGCGTTGCGCGCGAGGTGGGCCAGCAGGTGGCCCCGGGTCCAGCCGGGCAGCAGCGACGGCTCCGCGAGCGCGGCATCGGAGAGCGCGGCCACGGCGTCGAGCAGCTGCGCGGTGGCGTCGTGCACAGCGGCGGTGTCGGCGGCCGGATCAGGTCGTTGGACAGTCACGTACCGAAGCTAGCCCATGCCGCCGACAGCGGCACCGGTGCTGCCCGGCCCCCACGAACGGGTGAAGTTGGCAGAGCGATCCCGTAAATCGAATGCGCGTGCTATATGGTCGGTCTGTCGCAAGAGGAAGAAAAGCTGAGCGCACCCCGTTTAGGCTGACTGGGGGTGCCGACCCTCCCCCCGCTTCTATGAAAGGTGCGCACTGGCGTGGCCGATCGACTCACCGTCCGTGGCGCTCGCGAGCACAATCTGAAGAACGTCTCCCTCGACCTGCCACGGGACTCCCTCATCGTGTTCACAGGGCTGTCCGGATCGGGCAAGTCCTCGCTCGCCTTCGACACGATCTTCGCCGAGGGGCAGCGCCGGTACGTGGAGTCGCTGTCCTCGTACGCCCGGCAGTTCCTGGGCCAGATGGACAAGCCCGACGTGGACTTCATCGAGGGCCTGTCGCCCGCGGTCTCGATCGACCAGAAGTCCACCTCGCGCAACCCGCGCTCGACGGTGGGCACCATCACCGAGGTCTACGACTACCTCCGGCTGCTGTTCGCCAGGATCGGCAAGCCGCACTGCCCGGAGTGCCGCCGCCCGATCAGCCGCCAGTCGCCGCAGGCCATCGTCGACCGCGTGCTGGAGCTGGAGGAGGGCAGCCGCTTCCAGGTGCTCTCCCCGCTGGTGCGCGAGCGCAAGGGCGAGTTCGTCGACCTCTTCTCCGATCTGCAGACCAAGGGCTACAGCCGCGCCCGGGTGGACGGCGCCACGATCCAGCTCACCGACCCGCCCACGCTCAAGAAGCAGGAGAAGCACACCATCGAGGTGGTCATCGACCGCCTCACCGTCAAGGACGGCGCCAAGCGGCGGCTGACCGACTCGGTCGAGACCGCGCTCGGCCTGTCCGGCGGCATGGTCATCCTCGACTTCGTGGACCTGCCCGAGGACGACCCGCAGCGCGAGCGGATGTACTCGGAGCACCTCTACTGCCCGTACGACGACCTGTCGTTCGAGGAGCTGGAGCCGCGCTCCTTCTCCTTCAACTCACCTTTCGGCGCCTGCCCGGACTGCACCGGCATCGGCTCCCGGATGGAGGTCGACCCGGAGCTGATCGTCCCCGACGAGAGCAAGTCGCTCGCCGAGGGCGCCATCGCGCCCTGGACCGGCGGCATGTCCAAGGGGTATTTCGAGCGGCTGGTCGACGGCCTCGCCGAGGAGCTGGGCTTCCGCACCGACATCCCCTGGGCCGGGCTGCCCGCCCGCGCCAAGAAGGCGCTGATGTACGGCCACAAGGCCGAGGTCCGGGTGGCGTACAAGACGCGATACGGCCGCGAGCGCGCGTACAACGCCCAGTTCGAGGGCGCGGTGCCGTTCGTGAAGCGGCGGCACCAGGACTCCGAGAGCGACTCCAGCCGTGAGCGCTTCGAGGGGTACATGCGCGAGGTGCCCTGCCCCACCTGCGAGGGCAGCAGGCTCAAGCCGGTGGTGCTGGCCGTCACCGTGCAGGACCGGTCCATCGCCGAGGTCTCCGCGATGTCGATCAGCGACTGCTCGGAGTTCCTGGGCGCGATGAAGCTCGACGCCCGCGACCGGAAGATCGCCGAGCGGGTGCTCAAGGAGGTCAACGAACGGCTGCGGTTCCTGGTCGACGTCGGCCTCGACTACCTGTCGCTCAACCGCGCCGCGGGCACCCTGTCCGGCGGCGAGGCCCAGCGCATCCGGCTGGCCACCCAGATCGGCTCCGGACTCGTCGGCGTGCTCTATGTGCTCGACGAGCCGTCCATCGGCCTGCACCAGCGCGACAACCACCGGCTGATCGAGACACTGGTGCGGCTGCGCGACCTGGGCAACACCCTGATCGTGGTGGAACACGACGAGGACACCATCAAGACCGCCGACTGGGTCGTCGACATCGGCCCCGGCGCCGGTGAACACGGCGGCAAGGTCGTGCACTCGGGCTCCCTCAAGGACCTGCTGGCCAACGACGAATCGCTCACCGGCCAGTATCTGGCCGGCAAGCGCGCCATCCCCACGCCGGACGTGCGGCGCCCGATAGACCGCAAGCGGCGGCTGACGGTGCACGGCGCCCGCGAGCACAATCTGCGGGACATCGACGTGTCCTTCCCGCTCGGCGTGCTCACCGCGGTCACGGGCGTGTCGGGATCGGGCAAGTCCACCCTGGTCAACGACATCCTCTACACCCACCTCGCCCGCGAGCTGAACGGCGCGCGCAGCGTGCCCGGACGGCACACCCGCGTCGACGGCGACGACCTGGTCGACAAGGTCGTGCATGTCGACCAGTCGCCGATCGGCCGCACCCCGCGCTCCAACCCGGCTACGTACACCGGTGTCTTCGACCATGTGCGCAGGCTGTTCGCGGAGACGATGGAGGCGAAGGTCCGCGGCTATCTGCCCGGCCGGTTCTCCTTCAACGTCAAGGGCGGCCGCTGCGAGAACTGCTCGGGCGACGGCACCATCAAGATCGAGATGAACTTCCTGCCGGACGTCTATGTGCCGTGCGAGGTCTGCCACGGCGCGCGGTACAACCGCGAGACGCTCGAGGTGCACTACAAGGGCAAGTCCATCGCCGAGGTGCTCGACATGCCGATCGAGGAGGCGCTGGACTTCTTCGAGGCGGTGCCGACGATCGCCCGCCATCTGCGCACGCTCAACGAGGTCGGTCTGGGTTATGTGCGGCTCGGCCAGTCCGCGCCCACCCTCTCCGGCGGCGAGGCGCAGCGCGTGAAGCTCTCCTCCGAGCTGCAGAAGCGCTCCACCGGGCGGACCGTCTACGTACTGGACGAGCCGACCACCGGTCTGCACTTCGAGGACATCAGCAAGCTCATCAAGGTGCTGTCCGGACTGGTCGACAAGGGCAACTCGGTGATCGTCATCGAGCACAACCTCGACGTGATCAAGACCGCGGACTGGGTCATCGACATGGGCCCCGAGGGCGGCAGCGGCGGCGGTCTGGTGGTCGCCGAGGGAACCCCCGAGCAGATCGCGGGCATCCCGGCCAGCCACACCGGCAAGTTCCTGCGGGACGTGCTGGGCGCCGAGCGGGTCAGCGACGCGTCGTCGTCCGCGCCGAAGAAGCGCGCGGCGCCCGCGAAGAAGGCCGCGGCGCGCAAGCGGGCCGCGAGCAAGGCGTAAGGCGGAAGCACGTGCGGGGCGTCACAAGGACGCCGTGCCCGGCGTCACCCGCGCGCTCGCGGCGTGGCAGGGCAGAGAGGAAGCGGACAGGTTCGCGACGTAGGGTTACGGGTCGCAAGATCCCCGTCGTCGCGAACCTGGAGCACGGATGACCACCGAACTGCCCGCCTGCCGCCGTACCGTCCTGCGGGGCGCGGCCCTGGCAGGAGCCGCCGGACTCGGCCTCACCGCCTGCGGGGGATCCGGCGGCGGCTCGGCGGCCGGCCCGACCAAGGCCGTGGAGCTGGGCGCGGCCACCGAGGTGCCGGTCGGCGGCGCCAAGCTCTACCGCGAGGACAAGGTGATCGTCTCGCAGCCGCAGAAGGGCACCTACAAGGCGTTCAGCGCGGTGTGCACGCACGCGGGCTGCGTCGTCGACTCGCTGAAGGGCACCACCGTGTCCTGCCCCTGCCACGGCAGTCAGTTCGACGCGGACACCGGCGCCGTCGTCCAGGGTCCGGCCTCCAAGCCGCTGCCCGCCGTCCCGGTGACCGTCACCGGCGGCAAGCTGACCGCCGGGCCGGCGAGCTGAGCCGCACCCGTACCCGTACCCGTACCCGTACCGCGGCCCGCCGGGAGAGCGGCGTCAGCTCCACTCCCAGGCGATGCCCAGCAGTCCCGGGCTGAGCGACTCCTCGAAGAAGTGGGCGGTGCCCCGGCCGCCCAGCACCAGCTCGGTGACGCCCTGCCGGGCCGCGTCATGGGCGGCCCGGGTGAAGCGGTGGCAGCGCACCGGCAGCACCGCGGGATCGAAGGCCACCTGCAGCACGTACTGACCGCCGCCGAACGGGAAGCCGCGGACGTACTCGTCACTGGGCGGCCCGGTGCCGTCGTCGAAGCCGTAGTCCAGCAGCGCGGTGTCCCCGGCGTGCAGCCGCGCGTCGAAGAGCAGCTCGGCGACGACCACCCCGGCGCCCTCGTGGCGGCGGATCCGGCCTACCCGGCAGCCGTCCACCGCGCGCACCGCGACCCGCCGTACATCGCACCCCGGGTCGCCGTGGTGGATGGCCAGATAGCGGTCGACGCCGTCGCGGTGCGCCCTGACGACCTGCCGTGAGTCGTGTGCCAGCAGCTCCCGCCCGGCGCCGATGCGCACCCGCTCGAAGTGGGCGACGGTGTGCAGCCCGCCGTCGGCGGGGGAGCCGAGCTCGGCCAGCAGCGAGGTGACGGCGGCGGCGCTCTCCAGCAGGGAGCGGTACGGGCGGGGCGGCGGCCGGTCGCGGCCGTCGCCCGCCGCGGCGTCCCGGGGGACCAGCAGCCGCAGCAGCGAGCGCGGCGGCAGTTCCAGCACCTCCTCCAACGCCCGTACGGCGCGCAGCGACTCGGGCCGCTCGGGGCGGCGCAGCCCGCGCTGCCAGTAGCTGAGGCTGGTCACCCCGATCCGCACGCCGCGCTGCGCGAGCCGGTGCTGGACGCGGTGCAGGGCCAGCCCGCGCGCGGCGAGCGCGGCGCGCAGGGCGGCGTCGAAGGGACCGGTGCGCAGCGCCTCGGCGAGTTCGGTTCTGTGCGGCACACCTCTCCTCGGCCCGATGGCGTGAACATTCACCCCCACCAGGGCGCCACTGCCACTCCGGGAGCGGCTCTGACCTGCTGGAACACGGTCGGCGTTCACTTCCGGCCAGGGCGCGTTCACACCACGGCCGTGCACGTATTGAAGCCCGTTGACCCGTACGCGACAACCCCGCGATGCTCTCCCCAGCGTCCGGACGCGCTCAGCACCCACCCCCCACCCTCTCCGACAGGGAGGACCGCCATGCCCCGAGCATCCGGCCGCCCGCGCCCCGCGCGCGCCACCCGACGCTTCGCCGCCCTGCTCCTCGCCCTGCTCTGCGCCCTGGTCGCGGGCACCGGCACCGCGAGCGCCACCGCGAACCGCCTCGACATCACCATGCAGGCGCAGAACAACACCAATTGGTGCTGGGCGGCCAGCGGCAACACCATCGCCACCTGGTTCGGCCGCGACTACACCCAGAACCAGTTCTGCGACGCCGCCTTCAACCGCCCCCAGGGCTCCACCTGCGGCAACTCGCAGGCGTCGCTGGCCGACGTGCAGAACGCCTTCTCCTGGATGGGCATCAACTCCGGTGCGTACGTGACCGGATATCTGCGCTACGCAACGGTCCAGACCGAGATCAACAGCGGCCGCCCGGTGGAAACCCGCATCCAATGGTCGTCGGGCGGCGGCCACATGCATGTGCTGTACGGCTACGACACCGCCCAGAACTGGGTCTACTGGGGCGACCCCTGGCCGTCCAACTACCGCTACAACTGGGCGGACTACTCGTACTACGTCAGCAACAGCGACTTCTCCTGGACCCACTCCCTCTACCGGATCGGGGCGTGACGCCATGAGGAGGACCCGCACCTGGACCCGCACCTGGACCCAGACCCGCTCCCGCACCCGCACCCGTACCGCGCGAGCCGTCCCCGCCGCCCTCGCCGCGCTGTTCGCCACCACCACCCTGGTCCTGGCCGGCACCGCGCCCGCACACGCCGACAGCGGCACGCCGGGCGGCACCACGGCGGCCACCGCACGTGACGCGGTGGCCGCGCCCGCCACCACCCGACTCCTCACCCGCTTCTTCGCCCGCGACGGCGTCACCCCGCTGACCGCCGCCGCGCCGCACCTGGAGGGGCCGACCGTCACCGTCGACACCCTGGACCCGGACTTCGTGGCGGGCCGCCGCGGCGCGCCCGTCGCCCGCCCCGACTTCACCGCCACCAAGGCGGTCGCGGCGAACGGCAGCACCGCCTCGGTGTGGGCCGTGCACACCGCCCAGGGATGGAAGGTCGTCAACATCGCGACCGGCGCCGACGAGACGGAGTACGTCGCCAAGGGCAGCGCCCGGCCCGGCGGCACCGTCTTCCGCGAACCGCAGATCGACGCCTGGTACGTGCTGCGCGATGGCCGGATCCTGCCGCTCGACCCGGACGCCGTGGCGTCCGTCGGCGCCCACGGCACCACCGTGGCCGCCTACCAGCGGCTGGTCCACCGGCGGTACGGCGACAAGCTGCCGGGCTCGGCGTACGACCGGCGCGGCGAGGGCGGCGGCTTCGGGCCCGAGGCAGGGGCCGCAGGTCACACCGGCGGCGGCCGTGACCTGACGGCGCCCGCGGCGGCCGCGGGCGGCGCGCTGGCACTGGCCGCGGCGGGCACCCTGGCGGTACGCCGCCGCCGCGCCCACCGCTGACACCTGCCCGACATCCCCGGTCCCGGTGGACCTCCCGAGCCGGGACCGGGAATGTCACATCCCGCCAGTAGGGTGGGAGCCATGGCGGACCCCAGCAGCTACCGACCGAAGCCGGGCACGATCCCCGACTCTCCCGGGGTCTACAAGTTCCGGGACGAGCACGGCCGGGTCATCTATGTCGGCAAGGCCAAGAGCCTGCGGCAGCGGCTGTCGTCGTACTTCCAGGACATCACCAACCTGCACCAGCGCACCGCCACCATGGTGACCACCGCCGCCTCCGTGGAGTGGACGGTGGTCTCCACCGAGGTCGAGGCGCTCCAGCTGGAGTACTCCTGGATCAAGGAGTTCGACCCGCGGTTCAACGTCAAGTACCGCGACGACAAGAGCTACCCGTCGCTGGCCGTCACCATGGGCGAGGAATTCCCCCGCGTCCAGGTGATGCGCGGCCCCAAGCGCAAGGGAGTGCGCTACTTCGGGCCGTACGCCCACGCCTGGGCGATCCGCGAGACCGTCGACCTGCTGCTGCGCGTCTTCCCCGTCCGCACCTGCTCCGCCGGGGTGTTCAAGCGCTCGGCCCAGATCGGCCGCCCCTGCCTGCTGGGCTACATCGGTAAGTGCTCCGCGCCCTGCGTCGGCCGGATCAGCGCCGACGACCACCGCGAACTGGCCGAGGAGTTCTGCGACTTCATGGCCGGTCACACCGGCACCCACATGCGTCGCCTGGAACAGCGCATGAAGGAGGCCGCAGGCGCCATGGAGTACGAACAGGCGGCCCGGCTGCGGGACGACCTGGAGGCGCTGCGCCGCGCCATGGAGAAGAACGCGGTGGTGCTCGCCGACGCCACCGACGCCGACCTGATCGCCGTCGCCGAGGACGAACTCGAAGCCGCCGTGCAGATCTTCCACGTCCGCGGCGGCCGGGTGCGCGGCCAGCGCGGCTGGGTCACCGACAAGGTCGAGGCCGTCGACACCGCCGGCCTGGTCGAGCACGCCCTCCAGCAGCTCTACGGCGACGAGCAGGGCGACGCCGAGCAGTCGGGCGGCAGCGGCGGTGTGCCCCGGGAGGTGCTCGTCCCCGCGCTGCCCAGCCCCGCCGAGCCGGTCGCCCAGTGGCTCAGCGACCGCCGCGGCTCGCAGGTGAGCCTGCGCGTCCCGCAGCGCGGCGACAAGAAGGACCTGATGGTCACCGTGCAGCGCAACGCGCAGCAGGCCCTGGCGCTGCACAAGACCAGGCGCGCCTCTGACCTGACCACCCGGTCCCGCGCCCTGGAGGAGATCGCCGCCGCCCTCGACCTGGACACCGCGCCGCTGCGCATAGAGTGCTACGACATCAGCCACCTGCAGGGCGACGACGTGGTCGCGTCCATGGTGGTCTTCGAGGACGGCCTGGCCCGCAAGAGCGAGTACCGCCGCTTCCAGATCAAGTCGTTCGCGGGCCAGGACGACGTCCGGTCGATGCACGAGGTGATCACCCGCCGCTTCCGCCGCTATCTGCAGGAGAAGCAGCGGACCGGCGAGTGGCAGGGCGACGGCGAGGACGTGGCGGCGGACCTGCCCGGCGGTGAGGTGGGCGCGGCCGAGCCGGCGGTGTCGGGACCGATCGACCCCGACACCGGGCGGCCGCGCCGGTTCGCCTACCCTCCGCAGCTCGTCGTGGTCGACGGTGGTCAGCCGCAGGTCGCCGCCGCCCGCCGGGCCATGGAGGAGCTGGGCATCGACGACATCGCGGTGTGCGGCCTCGCCAAGCGCCTGGAGGAGGTCTGGCTGCCGGGCGACGACGACCCGGTGATCCTGCCGCGCACCAGCGAGGGCCTGTATCTGCTGCAGCGGGTGCGCGACGAGGCGCACCGCTTCGCCATCTCCTACCAGCGCACCAAGCGCGCCAAGAGCTTCAAGGCGGGCGCCCTGGACACCGTGCCCGGCCTCGGCGAGACCCGCAGGCAGGCACTGCTCAAGCACTTCGGTTCGCTCAAGCGGCTCCGCGCGGCGACCGTCGAGGAGATCTGCGAGGTCCCGGGGATCGGCCGCCGTACGGCGGAGACGGTTGCCGCGGCCCTCGCGTCCGCGGCTCCGGCCGCACCCGCGGTGAACACCGCGACTGGAGAGATCATTGAAGAGGACGACGGGACAGCCGCCGCGACCACCGCGGCCCCGTCCGACGACCATCGGGGGATGAGCGGATGAACGAGCACGAGCACGAACGGGACGGAGCACACGTGACGACCGGCGGAGCGGGAGAGGCCATCGAGGCCATCCCCGAACTGGTGATCATCTCCGGTATGTCCGGAGCGGGCCGCAGCACCGCGGCCAAGTGCCTGGAGGACCTCGGCTGGTTCGTGGTCGACAACCTGCCGCCCGCCCTGATCCCCACCATGGTGGACCTCGGCGCCCGGTCCCAGGGGAACGTCGCCCGGATCGCCGTGGTCGTGGACGTCCGCGGCCGCCGCTTCTTCGACAACCTGCGCGAGTCCCTGGCCGACCTGGCCACCCGCAGCGTCAAGCGCCGGATCATCTTCCTGGAGGCGTCCGACGAGGCGCTGGTGCGGCGCTTCGAGTCGGTGCGCCGCCCGCACCCGCTGCAGGGCTCCGGCCGGATCGTGGACGGCATCGCCGCCGAGCGCGACCTGCTGCGCGAACTGCGCGGCGACGCCGACCTGGTGATCGACACCTCCAGCCTCAACGTGCACGAGCTGCGTGCCAAGCTGGACGCGCAGTTCGCCGGTGAGGAGGAGCCGGAACTCCGGGCCACCGTCATGTCGTTCGGCTTCAAGTACGGGCTTCCCGTCGACGCCGACCTGGTGGTCGACTGCCGCTTCCTGCCCAACCCGCACTGGGTGCCGGAGCTGCGGCCGTTCACCGGTCTCAACGACGAGGTGGCCACGTATGTGTTCAACCAGCCCGGCGCCAAGGAGTTCCTCGACCGGTACGCGGAACTGCTGCACATCATCGCCGCCGGGTACCGCCGCGAGGGCAAGCGCTACGTGACGATCGCGGTCGGCTGTACCGGCGGCAAGCACCGCAGCGTGGCGATGTCGGAACGACTGGCCGCGCGGCTCGCGGCGGACGGGGTGGAGACGGTGACGGTACACAGGGACATGGGGCGCGAGTGATCAAGACGGGTCGGCGGCGGCGCACCGGCCGCCGCTCCGGGGTGCCGCCGAAGGTGGTCGCCCTCGGCGGCGGGCACGGGCTGGCCGCCTCCCTCGCCGCGCTGCGCCGGATCACCGGCGACCTGACCGCGGTGGTGACCGTGGCGGACGATGGCGGCTCCAGCGGGCGGCTGCGCGCCGAGATGGGCGTGCTGCCGCCCGGCGACCTGCGGATGGCGCTCGCCGCGCTCTGCGGGGACGACGAGTGGGGGCAGACCTGGTCCCGGGTCGTCCAGCACCGCTTCGCCAGCAAGGGCGACCTGCACGGACACGCGGTCGGCAACCTGCTCATCGTCGCCCTGTGGGAACAGCTGAACGACGAGGTCGCCGCCCTGGAGTGGGTGGGGCGGCTGCTGGGCGCGCACGGCAGGGTGCTGCCGATGTCCGCGGTCCCGCTCGACCTGCACGCGATCGTGCGCGGCCACGACCCCGACGCGCCCGACGCGATCTCGACCGTACGGGGCCAGGCCACCGTCGCGCTGACCCCCGGTGAGGTGCTGGAGGTGCAGGTCGAGCCGTCCGACCCGCCGGCCGTCCCGGAGGCCGTCCAGGCGGTGCTGGACGCCGACTGGGTGGTGCTGGGGCCCGGCTCCTGGTTCTCCTCGGTGATCCCGCACCTCCTGGTGCCGGAACTCGTCGAGGCGCTGATGACGACCCGGGCCCGCCGGGTGCTCACCTTGAACCTCGCGCCGCAGCCCGGAGAGACCGACGGATTTTCTCCGCAGCGTCACTTGGAGGTTTTGGCCCGACACGCCCCTAAACTCACCATCGACGTGGTTCTCGCCGACGAGGCCGCCGTACCCGACCGCGACAGCCTCTCCGAGGCGGCGCAGCGGTTGGGCGGCACGGTCGAACTGGCCCCGGTCGCCGCCCCCGACGGGCCGCGGCACGACCCGGAGCTGTTGGCCACCGCGTATGACCGGATTTTTCGTATGCGTGGAAGGATCGGCCCATGGCGATGACGGCAGCGGTGAAGGACGAGATCTCCCGGCTTCCCGTCACCCGGACCTGCTGCCGGAAGGCGGAGGTCTCGTCGATCCTGCGGTTCGCCGGCGGCCTCCATCTGGTGAGCGGCCGGATCGTGATCGAGGCGGAGCTGGACACCGGGATCGCCGCGCGGCGGCTCCGCAAGGACATCCTGGAGATCTTCGGGCACTCCTCCGACCTGGTCGTGATGGCGCCCGGCGGCCTGCGCCGCGGCAGCAGGTACGTGGTCAGGGTGGTGGCGGGCGGCGACCAGCTCGCCCGGCAGACCGGCCTGGTGGACGGCCGCGGGCGGCCGATCCGCGGCCTGCCGCCGCAGGTCGTCTCCGGTGCCACCTGTGACGCGGAGGCCGCCTGGCGCGGGGCCTTCCTGGCGCACGGCTCGCTCACCGAGCCCGGCCGCTCGTCCTCGCTGGAGGTCACCTGCCCCGGCCCCGAGGCCGCGCTGGCCCTGGTCGGCGCCGCCCGCCGACTGCAGATCCCGGCCAAGGCCCGCGAGGTGCGCAACGTGGACCGGGTCGTCGTCCGCGACGGCGACGCGATCGGCGCGCTGCTGACCCGGCTCGGCGCCCATGACTCGGTGCTGGCCTGGGAGGAGCGGCGGATGCGCCGCGAGGTGCGGGCCACCGCCAACCGGCTGGCCAACTTCGACGACGCCAACCTGCGCCGCTCGGCCCGCGCCGCCGTCGCGGCCGGCGCCCGGGTGCAGCGCGCGCTGGAGATCCTCGGCGACGACGTACCGGAACACCTCGCCGCCGCGGGACGGCTGCGGATGGACCACAAGCAGGCGTCGCTGGAGGAGCTGGGCTCGCTCGCCGAGCCGCCGCTGACCAAGGACGCGGTCGCGGGCCGGATCCGCCGTCTGCTGGCGATGGCGGACAAGCGCGCCTCGGATCTGGGCATGCCGGGCACCGACGCCAACCTCACCGACGAGATGGTGGGTTGACCCCTTCCGCCGGTCGCGGCGGCCGCTCCCGGGGCCGCCTCGCGGACCGTCCCGGCGGCCGTCTCAGCATGCGGAGCGGTTACCGGTTGCTACTGTCGTCACTCTCCGTCATTGCCCCGCCCACCTGCGACGATGCCGCCTGAGCGGGCGCTCAGGCGCGTTCCGGTGGCCGTCGATGGCTTGCCGATGTCACTGGGAACACGCGGGCGAGGTAGGGTCTTCACTGGTCGGGGACATCCCATATTTCGCAGCCGGAATGGATTCCGGCGTATGAGCGAGGAGATCGGTTCGTGACGATCCGCGTAGGCATCAACGGCTTTGGCCGCATCGGTCGTAACTACTTCCGCGCGCTGCTGGAGCAGGGTGCTGACATCGAGATCGTGGCTGTCAACGACCTGGGTGACACCGCGACCACCGCGCACCTGCTCAAGTACGACACCATTCTGGGCCGCCTCAAGGCCGAGGTGTCGCACACCGCCGACACGATCACCGTCGACGGCCACACCATCAAGGTCCTGTCCGAGCGCAACCCCGCCGACATCCCGTGGGGCGAGCTCGGCGTCGACATCGTCATCGAGTCGACCGGCATCTTCACGAAGAAGGCCGACGCCGAGAAGCACATCGCCGGCGGCGCCAAGAAGGTCCTCATCTCGGCTCCGGCCAAGGACGAGGACATCACCATCGTGATGGGCGTCAACCAGGACAAGTACGACGCCGCCAACCACCACATCATCTCCAACGCCTCCTGCACCACCAACTGTGTGGCGCCGATGGCCAAGGTTCTCGACGAGAACTTCGGCATCGTCAAGGGCCTGATGACGACGGTTCACGCGTACACGAACGACCAGCGGATCCTGGACTTCCCGCACTCGGACCTGCGCCGCGCCCGCGCCGCCGCCGAGAACATCATCCCGACCACGACCGGTGCCGCGAAGGCCACCGCCCTGGTCCTCCCGCAGCTCAAGGGCAAGCTGGACGGCATCGCCATGCGCGTCCCGGTCCCCACCGGCTCGGCCACCGACCTGGTCGTCACGCTCCAGCGCGAGGTCACCAAGGACGAGGTCAACGCCGCGTTCAAGAAGGCCTCCGAGGACGGCGACCTCAAGGGCTTCCTGACGTACACCGAGGACCCGATCGTCTCCTCGGACATCGTCAGCGACCCGGCCTCCTGCACCTTCGACTCCTCCCTGACCATGGTCCAGGAGGGCAACACGGTGAAGATCCTCGGCTGGTACGACAACGAGTGGGGCTACTCCAACCGCCTCGTCGACCTCACGGTCTTCGTCGGCGGCCAGCTCTGACGTCGTAGCCGACGCACAGCGATGTGAGTGACAGGGTCCGGACGGGCGCGACGAAGCGCCGGTCCGGACCCTGTTTCCTTGGCGCCCGCGTACGCGTCCCGGCGCCGAACTCGTAGTGGTACCCGCACTCGTAGGAGACCTTAACGATGCAGACGATCGACGACCTGATCAGCCAGGGGCAGGTGGCGGGCAAGCGGGTCTTCGTCCGCGCCGACCTCAATGTGCCGCTCGACGGCTCGACCATCACCGACGACGGCCGGATCCGCGCCGCCGTCCCGACCGTCACCAAGCTCGCCGCCGCGGGCGCCCGGGTGATCGTCGCCTCCCACCTGGGCCGCCCCAAGGGCGAGCCCGACCCGGCGTTCTCGCTCGCGCCGGTCGCCGCGCGGCTGGGCGAACTGCTCGGCAAGGACGTGGCGTTCGCCGCCGACACCGTCGGTGACAGTGCCGCGGCCACCGTGGCCGGGCTCGCCGACGGCGAGGTGGCCCTGCTGGAGAACCTCCGCTTCAACGCGGGCGAGACGGCCAAGGACGACGCCGAGCGCGGCGCCTTCGCCGACCGGCTCGCCGCGCTCGCCGACACCTACGTCGGTGACGGCTTCGGCGCGGTGCACCGCAAGCACGCCTCCGTGTACGACCTGCCCGCGCGGCTGCCGCACGCCGCAGGCGGGCTGATCGCCACCGAGGTCGGCGTACTGAAGAAGCTCACCGAGGACGTCTCGCGCCCCTACGCGGTGGTGCTGGGCGGCTCCAAGGTCTCCGACAAGCTCGGGGTCATCGACCACCTGCTGGAGAAGGCCGACCGCATCCTGGTCGGCGGCGGCATGGTCTTCACCTTCCTCAAGGCCCAGGGCCACGAGGTCGGCAAGAGCCTGCTGCAGGAGGACCAGATCCCGGTCGTCACCGAGTACCTGGAGCGCGCCAAGGCCAAGGGCGTGGAGTTCGTGCTGCCGGTCGACGTGATCGGCGCCACCGAATTCCCCGACCTGAAGACCAAGGCGCCGTCCACCCCGGTCACCGCGGCCGTGGACGCGATCCCGGCCGACGTGCTCGGTCTGGACATCGGCCCCGAGTCCCGCAAGCTCTTCGCCGCCAAGCTCGCCGACGCCGCCACCATCTTCTGGAACGGCCCGATGGGCGTCTTCGAGCACCCGGACTTCGCCGACGGCACCCGTGCGGTCGCCCAGGCGCTGCTGGACTCCCCGGCCTTCAGCGTGGTCGGCGGCGGCGACTCGGCCGCCGCGGTCCGCATCCTGGGCTTCGACGAGAACGCTTTCGGCCATATTTCGACCGGCGGCGGCGCCAGCCTCGAGTACCTCGAGGGCAAGACGCTGCCCGGACTCGCCGCACTTGAGGAGAACTGACACCCCCATGACCGAGCCGACCGACCAGACCCCCCGTACCCCGCTGATGGCGGGGAACTGGAAGATGAACCTCAACCACCTCGAGGCCATCGCCCACGTCCAGAAGCTGGCCTTCGCGCTCGCGGACAAGGACTTCGCCGCCGTCGAGGTCGCCGTACTGGTGCCGTTCACCGATCTGCGCTCCGTGCAGACCCTGATCGACGGCGACAAGCTGAAGATCAAGTACGGTGCCCAGGACGTGTCGGCGCAGGACTCCGGCGCCTACACCGGCGAGATCTCCGGGCCGATGCTCTCCAAGCTCAAGTGCGCCTACGTCGCCATCGGGCACTCCGAGCGGCGGCAGTACCACGGTGAGAACGAGGAGATCGTCAACGCCAAGGTGAAGGCCGCCTACCGGCACGGCCTGACCCCGATCCTGTGCGTCGGCGAGGGCCTGGACGTCCGCAAGGCCGGCCAGCAGGTCTCGCACACCCTGGCCCAGCTCGACGGCGCCCTCAAGGGCGTCTCCGCTGACCAGGCGGCCTCCATCGTGATCGCCTACGAGCCGGTCTGGGCGATCGGCACCGGCGAGGTGGCCACCCCCGAGGACGCCCAGGAGGTCTGCGGGGCGATCCGCGGGCGGCTGGCCGAGCTGTACGACCCGACGCTGGCCGCCGGTGTGCGGATCCAGTACGGCGGCTCCGTGAAGGCGTCCAACGTGGCCGCGATCATGGCCCAGCCCGACGTCGACGGCGCCCTCGTGGGCGGCGCCGCACTGGACGCGGAGGAGTTCGTCAAGATCGTCCGCTTCCGCGATCAGTGAGCCCGCGAGCACACTGGGCGATGGCCGGCAACCCGACAGTGGGCTGACCGGGCATTCACGAAGTACCCTGTCGGGGCCGGACCGGCGTGACCGCGCCATCCGGCCCCGCGCCGTTGTCATGTAGTCGAGAGAGTTGGTCCAGCCGTGGTCATCGGGTTCTCCATCGCCCTCATCATTTTCAGCCTGCTGCTTCTGCTGCTCGTGCTGATGCACAAGGGGAAGGGCGGCGGCCTGTCGGACATGTTCGGCGGTGGCATGCAGTCCTCCGTCGGCGGCTCCTCGGTGGCCGAGCGCAACCTCGACCGGATCACCGTCGTGGTGGGTCTGCTGTGGTTTGCCTGCATTGTCACCCTTGGTCTGGTGATGAAGTACCAGAAGTGAGCCCGGCGTCCGACTCCTGCGCATCTGGGGAGAACTGACGCCTCGTCGCCACCCCGGCTTACTATGGGGGGACGTCCTCGGGGGCCAGGCCGTGCGCCTGCCACTGGACGGCACGTAAGGTCTCCGTAAACTGGGCGACCTCGCAGCACCATCACGCAGGGAGTTACGACCGTGGCAAGTGGCAACGCGATCCGTGGAAGTCGGGTCGGAGCGGGGCCGATGGGAGAGGCGGAGCGCGGCGAGTCCGCGCCGCGCCTCCGCATCTCCTTCTGGTGCTCGAACGGGCACGAGACCCAGCCGAGTTTCGCCAGCGACGCGCAGATCCCGGAGACCTGGGACTGCCCGCGCTGCGGCTTCCCGGCCGGGCAGGACGAGGAGAACCCGCCGGCGCCGCCGCGTACCGAGCCGTACAAGACGCACCTCGCCTACGTCCGGGAGCGGCGCAGCGCCGCCGACGGCGAGGCGATCCTCGCGGAGGCGCTCGCGAAGCTCCGCGGCGAGATCTAGGTCGCAGGGAAACGCCCTCGTCCGCCGGGCAGGCTCATGGTGTGAGCCCGCCCGGCGGATGAGGGCTTCTCCGTGTCCGGGGTGCGGGCTCCGGCCTGCTCAGCGCCTGCGCGGCCGGGCCGTGTGGGCGTCGGCGATATGGCCCGTCAACGCGATGGAGGCCGTCGCCCGGTCATAGGTGAGCTGGGCGACCCGGGCGTAGAGGCAGTCGACGATCAGCAGCACCGAGTGGCGGGTGCCGAAGTTGCCCCGCCGGAAGCTGGTCTCGCCCGAGTACGAGGTCAGCGTCACATCGGCGGCCTGGGCGATCGGTGCCCGCGGGTCACCGGTGACGGCCACGGTGAAGGCGCCGCGCCCGGCGGCCAGCCGCAGCGGCTCCAGCACCTCGCGGGTGCCACCGGAGTGGGAGACCGCCACCACCGCGTCGGAGGGCGTCAGCAGGGCCGCGGAGGTCTCCGCCGCGTGCACCTCGGTCCAGGCGCGCGCCGCGCAGCCGATGCCGAACAGCCGGGCCTCGGTCTCCCTGGCCACGATCCCCGAGCCGCCCACCCCGTACACATCGATCCTGCGGGCCCTGGCGAGCGCCTGTGCGGCCCGTTCCAGCGCTTCCCGGTCCAACCGGTCGGCAGTGTGCCGCAGCGCCCGCAGATCGGCCTCCGCGACCACCGCGATGACCCGCTCCAGATCGTCCTCGGGCCCGATCTGCGGCCCGAGCGCCGCACTGCCCGGCGGCTCCGCCTCGCTGCGCCCCAGCTCCTGCGCCAGCTCGATCAGCAGCTGCTGGTACGAGTCCAGGCCCAGCGCCCGGCAGAAGCGGGTGACGGTGGCCTGCGAGGTGCCCGTACGGCGGCCCAGCTCGGCGGCGGAGCCATGGGTGGCGGCGGCCGGGTCGGCCAGCACCAGCTCGCCGACCTTGCGCAGGGAACCGGACATCCTGGGCAGTTCGGAGCGGATGAGCGGGGTGATCATGACGACTCGTCTCGGCGGGGGCGGGCGGAGGGTGGTGGACCGTCCCGGACATCGACGCTGCGCGTCGGCGCCGCGGGACTTGCACCCTGGTGAATCTATCAACCACCATTCGTGGCAATGAATGAAATCTACAGCCGAGGCCGTCGGGATCTGGTCATCGGCGTCGACGCGGGCGGCACGCGCACCCGGGCGTATCTCGCCCCTCTCGTGGCGGCGGGGTGGGACGGGGGCGAGGGCGACGGGACCGCGCTCGGCCGTGGCGCCGGGGGTCCGGGCAACGCGCTGAGCGTCCGCCGCCCCGAGCTGACCCGGCATCTGACCGACGCGATCGCCGCTGCCGTGCCCGCCGCGGACCGGCACCGGGTGGCGGCCGTCTTCGGCGGCTTCGCGGGCTCGGCGGTGGGGGTGGGCCCCGAACGCGGCCGCGGGCTGGCGCTCTCGTGCCTGGAGGACGCGCTGGCGGCCAACGGGATCACCGCGGCGGCCGTCGACGTCGGCGGTGACACCGAGGTCGCGCTCGCCGCCGCCCCCGGCGCGCCCGCGGACGGCCTGGTGCTGATCGCGGGCACCGGCGCCATCGCGACCCGGCTCACCGACCGCCGCAGGGCCGCCGTCGTCGACGGCCACGGCTGGCTGCTCGGCGACGAGGGCAGCGGCTTCTGGCTCGGCGGCCACGCGGTGCGCGCCGCCCTGGAGGCGCTGGACGGCCGCGGGCCCTGGACCTCCCTGGTCGCGGAGGTCGCCGCGCACCACCTGCCGCGGGGGTCGTACGAGCCGGTGGGCGCGGTCCGGCCGCTCGCCGGGCCCGAGGAGCGGCACCGGCTGGCCGAGGCCGTCGTGACGAGCGCCTACGCCCGGCCCCCGGCCCGGCTGGCCGAGCTGAGCCTGGCGGCCGTCCGGGCGGCGGCCGAGGGTGACGCGGTCGCGCTGCGGCTGCTCGACAGCGCCGCCGATCTGCTGGTCGCGAGCGTACGGGCGCTGGAGCCGCGGGCCGGTGAGCCGCTGGTGCTGACCGGCGGGCTGCTCGGTCCCGGCGGCCCGCTGCTGGAACGCGTCACCGCACGGCTCGACGGGCTGGACTTGCGGATCTTCCCGGTGGCGGACGGCGGCGCCGGCGCGGCGGCGCTGGCCCGGCTGCTGCCGCGCTGAGCGGCCCGGGGCGGCTTGACGTCACTCGGCAGGGTGGTTCATTGTTTCAGTGACAGTGCGAGATGATGAATCATCCAACCCATCCAGCAAGGGGGCTCGGCCATGGCCGAAGCACAGCTCAGCGCCGCACGGTTCGCCGACGAGGGGCGCGCCGCCGTCGAGCGTGCCATCGAGGCCAACAAGGACTCCGTCGCCGCCGCGGGACGGCTGTTCGCCGACTGCGTGGCCGCCGACGGCGTCATCCACGGCTTCGGCACCGGCCACTCCCAGGCCACCGTCCTGGAGATCGTCGGCCGGGCCGGCGGGCTGATCCCCACGAACCGCATCGGCCTGGCCGACCTCGTGCTGCGCGGCGGCGAGGACCGCGCGGTGCTCGCCGACCCGCTGCTGGAACGCTCCCCGGGCCTGGCCAGGCGGCTGTACGAGCTGTCCGCGCCGCGGCCGCAGGACCTGTTCGTGATCGTCTCCAACTCCGGTGTGAACAACTCCGTCGTCGACATGGCGCTGCACGTCAAGGAGGCGGGCCACCCGCTGGTCGCGCTCACCTCGCTGATCCACACCCGCGCCGTCCCCGCGCTGCACCCCAGCGGCGAGCACCTCGCCGACATCGCCGACGCCGTACTCGACAACTGCGCCCCGGCCGGGGACGCGCTGCTGCCGCTGCCGGACGGCGGCGCGCTCTGCGGCGTCTCGACCATCACCTCGGCGATGCTGGTGCAGATGGTGGTGGCCGAGGCCGTCGGCCTGCTCACCGCCGAGGGCCACGAGGCACCGGTCTACATCTCCGCCAACCTGCCCGGCGGCTTCGAGCGCAACGCGGTCCTTGAACAGCGCTACGCGGGCCGCCTCCACCGCGGCGGCTTCTGACCCGCCGCCGATCCACTCCCCGCCACCCCCTGCCGGGTGTTCTCCCTGGTCTTGTGTCCTGAACATGAAAAGGAGTTGGTCGTAGGCAACTTCTGGAAGTGATGCTGTGCGGAAGATGAAGGTTTTGTGGCCCTTCA
>NZ_JBFAXL010000019.1:0-151164 GCF_040680795.1 Streptomyces sp. NPDC051976 | reverse complement strand
CACCGACCGGTTCAGGCACGGACTCGGGCTCGATCGTCATCTCACTCACTTGGCGTCTCCATGATCAACAGATCCGCCGTTTATTAGACACTCCCTACTCACGGCACAGGGCGTCCACGATGGCCACTCGACCGAGCCTTCCTCGGTCTCGTATCGGCTCACTGTCGCCTTCGAGACGCTGACGAGCTTCCCCGCTTCTTCGAGCGTCAGGCCTTTCCGTCTCGCGGAGTCGCACCAAGGTGATGGGCGAGGACGTCGTTCAGGCGGTCGTCGGGTACGGCCGGAGGTCGGTCGTGGTGAGGGACCAGGGGCCGATGCTGACCGGGTCGCCGAAGGCGTAGTCGTGCTGGGCGCGGTAGCGGGGGCCTTCGGGGCCGGGGCCGGGGTCGGAGAATGCGACGAGGGCGCTCTTGCGGGGGTCGACCAGGAGGTAGTGCTCGATGCCCATGGCCGAGTAGTCGTGGACCTTCTCGACGTAGTCGTTGGTGTGGTTCGACGGTGAGACCACTTCGACGACGAGGGCGACGTCGTCGGGATGGAAGGGGTCCATTGTGTCCTCGTCGAACGCTGCATTCGAGACGACGATGACGTCGGGGCGTCGCAGCTTGCCGAGCGCGGCATCTTCTACTTCGCCACCCGTGTGGGCAACCAGCTCGGGAGGAAGCTGCTGGTCGAGCTGTTGGCGAATGCGTAGTGCGGTGCGCTCGTGCGGCCGTGAGGGGGACATCATCATGACGATTTCGTCGCCACTGATCTCGAAGCCCCGCACAGTGTCAGGCGTGTGCTTGGCCAGGTCCTCGGCGACGGCACGGATTCGCTCGTAGTCCATGCGTCCATCTTCCTACAGGTGCCTCCGACCCGGAGGCACCTGTCGTCCCTACCTTGCCGCCCGGCGTCAGGGTCAGACCCGCGGGTGGAGGACCTCCTGGATGGTCGCGTGGGCGACGATCTTTGGGCCCTCTGTGATCAACAAGGGGGCGCCTACGGTGAGGTGGGGTTCGGCGAGGGTGGGGGCGAGGAAGCCGATGTTGGCGGTTTCGGTGCCGTCGGGGAGGCTGGCCGTGCGTTGGAGGAGGACGCTCATCAGGTCGGCGTCGGGGCCTACGGTTTCGCCCGGGCAGAAGGCGGCGGTGGCCGCGTAGACGGGGGCGGTGGGCGGGCCGGAGGGGCGGCCGCCGTCGGACTCGGGTACCCAGCGGAGCGCTACGACTGCCAGTGGTGTCTTCAGCTCGATCACGACGAGTGCCTCCTTAGAGATGTCGCGGCCCCTGGGGTGGGTGGGGCGGCGGCGCGTACGGCGTGGGGGGCCAGGGAGGGCGCGGTGCGGGGAAGGACGCGGGGAAGGGGGTTGGCGGTGGGGGTTGGGGGTGCAGGGTCCAGTTGGCGTGGGTCAGGGCCGGTTGGGCCCAGCCCTTGCGCTGCCACAGGTGGTGGAGGAGCTCGGCCTCTCGGGCAGCGAAGTCGGGAACGGGCAGGCCGCGGGAGGCGGCGGCGCGCAGGAAGGCCAGGTGGGTGGCGAAGGCGGTGTAGTCCCGTACCGCACGCGCCGCCGCCTCGCTGTGGCGGCGCGCGGTGTCGCGGGCGAGGCCGCGCGCCTTCATGGACGCCAGCGCGAACGGCTCGGCCACCGTCAGCCAGCCCGCCGAGGCGTACAGCGGCAGGTTGGTGCGGATCGTCCGCAACTCGCGGGCGCGGGCCCAGATCGCGAGCCAGACGACCAGCCCGAAGACGGGGATCATGACGGCCACGTACGTGATCAGGAAGCCCATCGGGGAGAGCTCCGAGGTGCTGTTCCACACCCCGTGCAGCACCATCGCGAGCAGCCAGCCGCACAGCGGGGCGATCCAGCGCAGCGGCCCGGGGCGGGTGGTGGCGGCGATCGCGAACCCGATGCCGGTCATGGCCGTGAACAGCGGGTGCGCGAAGGGCGTCATCAGGACGCGTACGAAGAAGGTGGCGGCCGTCGCCGAGCCGAGCACCGACGAGCCGAGGGCCTTGTCCTCACCGAAGGCCGTACCCAGGTAGAGGATGTTCTCGGTGAACGCGAAGCCGGTCGCGGCCAGTCCGCTGATCACGATGCCGTCGACGAGGCTCGCGAAGTTGCGGCGGCGGAAGAGGAAGAGCAGCAGGATCGCGGCGCCCTTCGCGGTCTCCTCCACGAGTGGCGCGACGAAGGTCGCCCCCCACTGGTCGGACTGCGTCGGCGACGCGGAGAAGGTCTCGGCGAGCAGCTTGGCGCCGTACTCGTTGGCGAACAGCGCGACGAGGGTCGCCGCGCAGGCGCCCCACGAGAAGGCGAACACCACGTTCTGCCAGGGGCTCGGCGCCACATGGTCGAGCCAGAGGAACGCCCAGACCAGCAGCGGCACCGGCAGGATCGCCAGCGCCAGGCCGACCAGGAACTCCTCGGTGCCGATGTGCTGGCGCACCACCGCGAGGATGACGACGCCGCAGACGGCGAGCGCGGTGAAGAGGGCGCCCGTGCGCACCCCCCGGCTCTCCCAGAAAGGGCGGCGCGGGGAGTAGTGCCAGTGATGACCGGTGGGCGGGGCGGGGTCCATGGGGTCCGCCGGACTCTCGGGGTCCGACGGGCTCGCGTGAACCGGACCCACCGGTCCCGCCGTAGCCGCGCCGGGCGTGTCCGACCCGCGGTACCTCACGTCCGCGTACTCAGCGGCCGGCTGTCCGAGGACATGGCCGTGAGGCGAGTCGGGCGCGTGCGAGTACGTGGACACCTTGTCGACAGTACGGGGGGCAGGCGGCCGTAGGCGAGAGTGCGTGCCCAGGCGACACCGGACCGTGTTCTCCGCTGGTTCAGCAGCGGGTCATGTCCGGGTGAACAGCAGGTCACGTACGACGTGGCCCTTGGCCAGACCCTGCCGCTCGAACTTCGTCATCGGGCGGAACTCCGGGCGCGGAGCGAAGCCTTCCGCCGGGTGCTGGTTGGCCAGGCCCGGTGCGGCGCCGAGCACTTCCAGCATCTGCTCGGCGTACGGCTCCCAGTCCGTCGCGCAGTGCACGACCGCGCCGGGGCGCAGCAGCGGGGTGACCAGGGCGAGGAACTCCGGCTGGATCAGCCGCCGCTTGTGGTGCTTCGCCTTCGGCCACGGGTCGGGGAAGTACACGCGCAGTCCCGCGAGGGAGGCGGGCGGCAGCATGTCGCGCAGCAGCACGATCGCGTCGCCGTTGGCCACCCGTACGTTCGTCAGGCCCTCACGGTCGGCGAGCGCCAGCAGGTTGCCCTGGCCGGGCGTGTGCACGTCCACGGCGAGGATCCCCGTGATCGGGTCCGCCGCCGCCATCCGCGCGGTGGCGTCGCCCATACCGAAGCCGATCTCCAGCACCACGGGCAGGTCCGCGGCGCCCGGGGCCCCGAACAGCGCCGCCAGGTCCAGCGGGCTGCCGTCCAGCTCCACGCCCCACGCGTCCCAGTGCCGCTCGATCGCCGCCGCCTGCGCCTGCGTGATACGGCCCCTCCGGGCGTGGAACGACCTGATCCGGTGCTCCCCCCGCGACCCCGCCGGATCCGGCGCGGGCCCCGCCGGAAACTTCGGCCAACGCGGCTGCTGAGTCTGCGCCTGCGGCGCCTGCTGCGGCTCCGGTCGGGCCGCCCCGTCCACCGGGCGCTGCCCGTGCGGGGACTCGCCACCCTCACGCGGACCAGGCGTGACCTGGGCGGCGGCGGCATCTACGGGGGTCTGGGGAGAGCTGGACACAATGCGTCCGATTCTACGGGGCCGGGGGAGTGGCGGCTCACGCCACGGTTCCGCTCCGGCTAGCGGCTAGCGGCTAGCGGCTAGCGGCGGTGCCGCGGGTGACCGCGGTGCGGGGTGCTCCGGCGGCGGGCGGCGGGCGGCGGGCGGCGGTGCCGCGGGTGACCGCGGTGCCGGGTGCTCCGGCGGCGGGCGGCGGTGCCGCGGTTGACCGCGGTGCGGGGTGCTCCGGCGGCGGGCGGCGGTGCCGCGGGCGGCCGCGGTGCGGGGTGCTTCGGCGGCGGGCGGCGGGCGGCGGGCGGCGGGCGGCGGGCGGCGGGCGGCGGTGCCGCGGATGACCGTGGTGCCGGGTGCTCCGGCGGCGGATCGCCGTGCCGCGATTTGCCGAGGCCGACCGCGCGTCGCCGTGCGTCGACGGCCGCGTTGCCCGCGGAACGCTCCGGGATCCGGGCGTCGCCGCCGCTCCCGGGCGCGAAGTATCCGGCCTCCGCCCGCCGCGAGGCGCTAGCATCGGAGGCATGATCACACCCGCGTTCGCCATGATGCCCCGCCAGCGGGGCTGCTGACGCGGACGTGTGACGACATCCAAGGCCCCGGAGACGGGGCCTTTCGCGTGTCCGAGCACCGGAGCCCCGCCTCCTCGAAGGAGGAGTTCCGATGAGCGACGAGCCAGGCGAGCAGCGCTACTACGTCACCACGACCATCCCGTACGTCAACGCGCGCCCGCACCTGGGGTTCGCGCTGGAGCTGGTGCAGGCGGACGTGCTGGCGCGGCACCGGCGGCAGGTGGGGGACCGGGTGCGGTTCCTGAGCGGGACGGACGACAACTCGCTGAAGAACGTGCTGGCGGCGGAGGCCGCGGGGATCGGCGTGCAGGAGTTCGTGGACCGCAACGCCGCCGCCTTCGCGGCGCTGCGCGAACCGCTGGCGCTGTCCTTCGACGACTTCATCCGCACCAGCAGTGATCCCCGGCACCGCGCCGGGGTCGAGCGGCTGTGGCGGGAGTGCGCCGCCGCGGGCGACCTGTACCGCAAGCACTACGAGGGGCTGTACTGCGTCGGCTGCGAGCAGTTCTACGCGCCCGACGAGCTGGCCGACGGGCGCTGTCCCGAGCACGGCACCGAGCCGCGGCAGGTGGCCGAGGAGAACTGGTTCTTCCGGCTGTCCCGATACGGCGACGCCCTGCACGAGCTGATCACCAGCGGGCGGCTGCGGATCGAACCGGCCTCCCGCCGTAACGAGGTGCTCGGCCTCATCGCGGGCGGCCTGCACGACTTCTCCGTCTCGCGCTCCCACAGCCGCGCCCGGGGCTGGGGCATCCCCGTCCCCGACGACACCGGGCAGGTCGTCTACGTCTGGTGGGACGCGCTCGGCAACTACGTGACCAGCCTCGGCTACGGGGCCGGTGGCGCGGAGTACGACCGCTGGTGGGCGGGGGCGGGCGGCGGGCGGCGGGTGCATCTGGTCGGGAAGGGCGTGCTGCGGTTCCACGCCGTGTACTGGCCCGCCATGCTGCTGTCGGCGGGGCTTCCGCTGCCCACGGATGTGCTGGTGCACGACTACCTCACCGTCGACGGGCGCAAGATCAGTAAGTCGGGGGCGGGGGCGGGCGGGCGTACGTCCGTGGATCCGGTGGAGCTGGTCGCCGCGTACGGGGCGGACGCGGTCCGGTGGTGGCTGCTGCGGGATGTGCCGCGGGTGGGGGACGCGGATTTCACCGTGGAGCGGCTTGTCGGGCGGGCGGACGCGGATCTGGCGGGCGGCCTCGGGAATCTGGTGAAGCGGGTGGTGACCATGGTTCACCGGTACCGCGGGGGGATCGTGCCGGGCGGTGGGGTGGCGGACGACGCGTCCACCGAGGCGCTGGGGGCGGTGCGGCGGGACGCGCCCGGGGCGATCGCTGCTGCCCTGGAGGACTTCGATTTCCGGCGGGCCGCCGCCGCGCTCTGGACCGTCGTGGAGGAGGCCAACCGCTGTATCGAGGGCACGAGGCCCTGGGAGCTGGCGGCGGCCGAGCGGGCGGGGGACGCCGCGGCCACTCCCCGCCTGGACGCGGCCCTCGCTGCCCTCATCGGAGCGTGCCGCGACCTCGGCACCTACCTGGCGCCCTTCCTGCCTGGAGCCGCTGCGGCGATCACCGCGCAGTGCGCCGCGCCCTCCGGTGGCCTTCTTCCGAGCCCGGTCCCGCTCTTTCCGCGGTTGGCGCCCTGAGGCGCGCGGCGCGGCGGCGCACCCGGAGGGCCTAGGTCTGGCGGAGGGCTTCCAGGGCGCGGGTGGCGACTTCGCGGCCGATGGGGAGGGAGGCGGTGGCGGCGGGGGAGGGGGCGTTGAGGACGTGGACGAAGGGGGCGGTGCCGCCGAAGAGGAAGTCGTCGACGAGGGTGCCGTCGGGGAGGACCGCCTGGGCGCGGACGCCGGCGGGGGCGGGGAGGAGGTCGGTGGGGCGGAGCGCGGGGAGGAGGCGTTGGGCGTTGGTGGTGAAGGCGCGCTTGGAGACCGAGCGGCGGATCTCGCCGACCTCCTGGCGCCAGTGGCGGCGGGCGATGCGCCAGGTGCCGGGGAAGCGGGCGGTTTCTGCGAGGTCGCGCAGGCGGATGGTGGAGCGCCGGTAGCCCTCGCGGGCGAGGGCGGGCACGGCGTTGGGGCCGAGGTGGACGCCGCCGTGGACGTCGCGGGTGAGGTGGACGCCGAGGAAGGGGAAGTCGGGGTCGGGGACCGGGTAGACCAGGCCGCGCACCAGGCCGCGGCGGGCCGGGGCCAGCTCGTAGAACTCGCCGCGGAAGGGCACGATCTCCATGCCGGGGTCGTGCCCGGCCAGCCGGGCGATCCGGTCGCAGTGCAGGCCCGCGCAGTTGACCAGCACCTTCGCCCGTATCGGCGGGGCGGGGCGCCCGGCGGCGTCGGCGGTGCCCACGGTGATCAGCCCGTCGGCGCGCTGGTCGATGGCGCGGACCTGGGTGCCGTACCGGATACGGCAGCCCGCGTCGGTGGCGAGCTGGCCGAGGGTGGTGGCGACGGCGCCGAAGTCGACGATGCCGGTGGTGCCGACGTGGATGGCGGCCAGGCCCGCGACCTCGGGTTCGTACTCGGCGATCTGGGCCGGGCCCAGTTCCCGTACGGGGATGCCGTGCTCGCGGCCGCGCTGCACCAGGGCGTGCAGCCGGGGCAGCTCGGCCTGCTCGGTGGCGACGATCAGCTTGCCGGTGATCTCGTGCGGGATGCCGTGCTCGGCGCAGAACTTCGCCATCTCGGCGGACCCGGACAGGGCGTACCGCGCCTTGAGGGAGCCGGGGCGGTAGTAGATGCCGCTGTGGATCACCCCGCTGTTGCGGCCGGTCTGGTGGCGGGCCGGGCCCGCCTCCTTCTCGACCACGGTGATCCGGGTGCCGGGGGCGGCGCGGGTGAGGGCGTACGCGGTCGAGAGGCCGACGATGCCCGCGCCGATGACGACGACGTCGTCGACGGGCACGCCGACGTCGGCGGTCTTCGCCCTACCCGCGGTGTTGTCTGCCACGGCACCTCCCTGACGGTGCGGCCCAGCGGTGTCTCCCCATCATGAACTGGCCCCCTGACATCCGCGCCAAACCCGTACTCCCGGTAGTGCTCCCCCCAGTGCTTCCGCGCGCGTGTCTACGCCGGGGCGGCCAGCAGCGGCCGGGCGCGTTCCCGCAGTTCCAGGACGCGCGGCTCGTCGTTGTACGGCTCCAGGCGGTGCAGCAGGTCGCGGACGTACTCGGTGGTGCGGGCGGAGGAGATCCGGCCCGCGACCTCGACGGCCTTCACCCCCGCCGCGCACGCCGCGTCGAGGTTGCCGGACTCCAGCTCCGCGACGGCCGAGACGACCAGCCGCAGGCCGTGCGAGCGGACGAACTCCTCGGTCGGCCGGGCCAGCGCCTGCTCGGTGAAGCGCTGCACCTGGCGCGGCACCCGCAGGTCGCGGTAGCACTCGGCGGCGTCGGCGGCGAGCCGGTCGTAGGAGTAGAAGCCCAGCCAGTTCGGGTCGGCGTCGCCGTCCCGGGACCGCTCCAGCAGCGCCTCCGCGGCGGCCAGGGACGCGCCGCAGGCCGCCGCCTCGCCCGCCTTGGCGTGCGCGCGGGCCTCGACGAGGTGGAAGAAGCTCATCGTGCGGGCGGTGGCCAGGCCCCGGTTGCGCTCCAGCGCGGCCTGCGCGAGGTCGACGCCCTCGTCGGCGAAGTTGCGGTAGGTGGCCTGGAGTGACATCGAGGCCAGGACGTAGCCGCCGAGGGGTACGTCGGCGGCCGCGCGGGCCAGCCGCAGCGCCTGGATGTAGTACCGCTGGGCGGCCTCCTGCTGGCCGGTGTCGAAGGCCATCCACCCGGCCAGCCGGGTCAGTTCGGCGGTGGCGCCGAACAGCGCCCGGCCCACGTCGTCGCTGTACGAGCCCAGGAGCAGCGGCGCCGCCTCGACCCGCAGGCACTCCGGCACCATGCCCGAACGCCAGTCGCCGCCACCGTACTTGGAGTCCCAGCGGCGGGCGTCCTCCGCGGCCTCCCGCAGCTTGGACACATCGCTGTGGCCGACGTGGTTCATGCCCGGCGCGGGGGCGTCGCGGGCCACCGTGGCGTCCGCCGGGGTGATCAACCAGCGCGACGCGGGGGTCACGTAAGCGCTCACTGCGAAAGATCCAGCCAAGCTCTGCCAGATCCCCGCGCCGCCGGGACCGCGCCGCCCGGCCAGATCCAGCCGCCACAGGTCGGTGGCCGATTTCACCGCCTCGCCGACGTCACGCGGGAACGCCAGACCGACCTCAGGCGCCGGGTCGGCGTCCGCGAGACCGATCTCGTGCAGCGGTACGGGGCGGCCGAGCTTGGCTCCTATGGCCGCCGCGATCAGATGGGGCGCGGCACCCTGCGGGACCATGCCCTTGGCGACCCAGCGCGCGACCGACGTCTTGTCATAACGCAGCGTCAGACCACGTTGCGCACCAAGGTCGTTGACCCTGCGGGCCAGTCCGGCGTTGCTGATGCCCGCCAGAGCGAGAAGGGTGCCGAGTTTCTCGTTCGGCCCGCGGTGTTCTCTGTTCACTGCGGTTCACCTCGTGATGCCGCTGGGGGCAGGCCGGCCGGCCTGGTCTTGTCGTGGGGTACGGGGTTCGCCCTCCCCTGGAGTCCGATTCAGCCACCGCGGAGGCCGCCTCACGGCCAGTGCGGCGCATGCGCCGGATACCCGAGCCGCGCGTACGTGTGCGAACCGGGTACACCCAGCGTAGTTCGCCGCATCCCGACCGTTAAGAGTCTCGTGCCGGATGGCGGGAATCCTGCCCCTTACGCGCGACAGGTTTGGCGCGTGCTCCCGGAATATGTGGCCGTGCGCCCGGCCGTGCGCTCTGTGCCGTTCCACAGGGCGGCAGTTGCATGGAAGCCGTGGGTCGGCCCGTGACCCCGGCAGGCGGCTATGGCGGTGGACGGCGGGCCAGGGGGTTCCGCCGCCACAATCCCCGCGGGCGGTGGACCGGCCCGGGAGGTGCGCACGCGCCCTCCCGGGCCGTGGACCCGCCTCCCGCCCCGGCCCACCGCACATCCCGCCCGCACAGGTCCCGCCCGCGACCCGTTCCCGCTCCGTGCCCACTCCGCTCCGATCCGTGATCGTCCGTGATCGTCCGTGAAATCCGAGCCCAGGAAGCGGACTTGGTTTTCCGGCATATCAACTCTGGCATGTGCCGCAGACTTTGGCGCGAATCAGACGTTTCGGCTGATGCGCGTTTCCCGCTCGCCCCCCGAGTGCGACCCGGTGCGCCTTGGTGCACCCATGCGCCGCTTTGCGCGCTGTCACGTGGCAGCATGGTCTTTCGGACTTCAGACGTGGCGGCGGGCGGAGCAGGGCGGGCAGTCGACTCCGCGCGCCGGCTGTCCACAGCCTGTGGAGGCGGCGATGCGGTGGTTGGTGGGGTGGAGGAGTGCCACCGCGGGTCCCGTTCCCGGCGCGAGGGCCCGTTCGGTGCTGCCCGTCGGCGCCCAACTCCTCTGGGGCGACCCCGATCCGCTCTGGGCGGTCGGTGACTGGCGCCCCGACGAGGTCAGAGTCGTCACGGCCGACGCGGGCGGCGCGGGCGGCGCCTACGGAGGCGCGTACGGCAACGGCTCGTCCTACGGGGGCGGTTACGGGAACGGCTCCGCCTATGGCGACGGATACGGGGGCGGCCACGGAGGCGGTGCGTACGGCGGCGGGACCAACGGGCGCGGCGTCAACGGCGGTTCGCCGCACTCCGTCGCCCGGCTGGCCATCCTCGGGCGCTGCGGCGCCACCGACGCCGAACTGCGGCTCGGCCTGGTCGCCGCCCGCGGCGGCGCCCTGCGCCATGTGACCGCCTGGTCCGGCGGCTACACCGCCGTGCTCCAGATCGGCCGCCGCATCACCGTACTCGGCGACCTCGCCGGCGCCCGGCCCGTCTTCCACACCCCCTGGTCGGGCGGTACGGCCTACGCCACCGCCGCGCTCCCGCTCGCCGACCTCATCGAGGCCGGGCTCGACGTCACCCACCTCGCCGCCGTCCTCGCCTGCCCCGACGCCCCCGAGGCGCTCGGCGACGGCACCCCGTACGTGGGCGTACGCCGCGTACCCCCCGGTCACGCGCTCATCCTCCGCGACGGCGCGCCCGAGATCAGCAGCTACGAGGCCACCGCCTCGCTCGCCGTCGGCCATCAGCCCTCCAACGCCGCCGACGCCGAAGCGGCCGTCGAGGGCGTACGCGACGCCCTCGTCGAAGCGGTACGCGCCCGGCTCGCGCAGCCGCGGTTCGTGCCCGACGCCGGGGACGGGCCCGCGCCCGGCATCGGCGCCGACCTCTCCGGCGGCAGCGCCTCCGCGACCCTGGCGCTCCTCGCTGCCGGACTCCCCGGCATGCCCGGCACCCTTCCCGGGCGCGGGTCGCTCGCGGGCGAGCGGCTGCTGGCCGTGACCTTCAACGACCTCGCGGGCGGCGGCGCCCTGCAAACTCCCGGCCGCGAGGCGGAGTTGGAGCGGGCCCGGGTGATGGCCGCCGATCCGCGGCTGCGGCACGTCGTGGTGCCCGGTGGCGCCGAGGCGCTGCCGTACGCCGATCTCGCCGGCGGCGCGCTCGCCGGACCGCTCACCGACGAGCCGGGGCCGTCGCTGGTCGTCGCCGAGCGGCACCGGCTGCGGCTCGCCGCGGGCGGCGCCGACCATCTCATCGGCTACGGCGCCCGGTTCGTCCTCGACGCCCACCCCGCGCGCCTGGCCGACCTCCTCATGGACCGGCGCCGCCGCCACCTCGTACGCCCCGTTGCCGCCCTCACCCGCGCCGACGGCGCGCTCGCGCACCACCCCGCGCTCGTCCCCTTCACCGTGCCCGTCACCGTCTACCGGGCCGCGCGGCGGCTGGCCCGTACCCCTTATCAACAGGGTGTGGAGGACGCCGCCGCCCGGCTCCTCCGGCATGAGTTCTCCGCCCCGGGTGCCGGGCCGCTCGGTGCCTCCCTCGCCGCGATGGCCTGGGTCCGGCCGGGTCCCGCCGCCCGCTGGCTCACGGGTGAGGCGCTCGCCGAAGTATCGGTGCGGCTCCAGGACGCCGCCCGGCGGCCCTGGCCCATGGAACGCCCCGGCGAGCGGCGCGCCCGCGCCGCGCTCGCCCGCCACGCCGCCGACTTCCGCGTCTACGAGCAGGCCGCCGCCGTCCGCAGCCAGCGGCTGCACGCGCCCTTCCTCGACAACCAGGTCGTCCGGGCGTGCCGCGCCCTTCCCGGCGCTCTGCGCGTGCGGCCGGGGGCGCGGGCCGAGGTGCTGCGGGAAGTGCTGGAGGGGGCGGGAGTGCGGGAGTTGCCGCCCGGGTGGGGCGCCAACTCGCATGTCTCCACGGCGGCCGCCGCGCGGGCCGGGCTGCGGTCGTCGCTGGGCGGGCTGCTCGATCTGTTCGACGCGCCGCTGCTCGCCGATGCGGGGTTGGTGGACGCGCGGGTGGTGCGGGGTGCCCTCGCGGCGGCGGCGGAGGGGGAGGCGGTGTCGCTGGACGGGCTCGGCGACCTCGTCGCCACCGAGGTGTGGTTGCGGCGGTTGCTGGCGCGGCGGGGGTCGTGCTGGACCGGCGCGGACGCGCCGGAGCAGCGGGCGGTGGCGGGGGGAGTGCAGCGGCTTTCGCTGTGAGGCGGGGTCGTGGGTCGGGGAGCGGGGGCTCCGGGGGAGGGGTGGGGAATCGGATATTTACGGCGCTTCTGGCACTTCGTCGGGGCATCCTCTTCCGCGCCACAAATATCCGGCAGCATTCCCCACCCCTCCCCCTGCGCCCCCGCCCCCCTCGGGTCACGGGCGATCAGTCGCCGATGGTGGGTGTGCCCCACCAGAAGACCGGCACCTGCCCACCCACCCGCACGGGTGGTGCGGGTGGGAAACACCGCGCCGTAGGCGCGCTGGGCGGGGGTGTCGGTGGGGTGCCGCAGAATGGGGGGCGAGGTGAAGGGGTGAAGGATGCCGGTTTGGGATGACGTGGTCGGCCAGGAGCGGGTGGTGGCCGAGCTGGCGGCCGCGGCGGCGGACGCGGACGCCCAGGTGACGGCGGAGTCGTCAGGAGGGACGTGGGAGGGCGGCGCGGCGTCACGGATGACGCACGCCTGGCTGTTCACGGGCCCCCCGGGCTCGGGAAGGTCGACGGCGGCAAGGGCCTTCGCGGCGGCACTGCAGTGCACGAGCCCGGACAGGGCGCTGGGCGGCGCGCCCGGGTGCGGGTTCTGCGACGGGTGCCACACGACGCTGGTGGGCACGCACGCGGACGTGGAGTTCGTACGGTCCGACCTGCTGTCGATCGGCGTGAAGGAGACGCGGGAGTTGGTGCGGCGGGCCGCGCTCTCCCCCGCGGGGCGCCGCTGGCAGGTGATCGTGATGGAGGACGCCGACCGGCTGACCGAGGGCGCGGGGAATGTGCTGCTGAAGGCGGTGGAGGAGCCCGCGCCGCGGACGGTGTGGCTGCTGTGCGCGCCGTCGGTGGAGGACGCGCTGCCCACGATCCGTTCGCGCTGCCGGCTGTTGAGCCTGCGGACGCCGTCCCCGGAGGCCGTCGCGGACGTGCTGATGCGGCGGGACGGCATCGAGCCCGAACTGGCGGCGCGGGTCGCCCGGGCGACGCAGGGACACATCGGGCGGGCGCGGCGGCTGGCCACCGACGAGACCGCGCGAGCCCGGCGCGCCGCCGTACTGCGGGTGCCCTTGCGGGTGGCCGACATCGGCGGCTGCCTGCGCGCCGCCCAGGAACTCGTCGACTCGGCGGCCGAGGACGCGAAGGCGGTGGCCGAGGAGGTCGACGGCAAGGAGACCGAGGAGATGCGGGCCGCGCTCGGCGCGGCGGCGGGGGCCGGTAGCCGGATGCCTCGCGGCACGGCCGGTGTCATGAAGGAACTGGCCGACCGCCAGAAGCGGCGCTCCACCCGTACCCAGCGCGACACCCTCGACCTGGCCCTCACCGACCTCGCCGCGTTCTACCGCGACGTGCTCGCCCTCCAGCTCCGGGCTCCCGGCGGCATCGCCAACACCGAGATACGGGACGGCATCGAGCAGATCGCCTCCTCCTCCCGGCCCGAGCAGAGCCTCCGCCGGATCGAGGCCGTCCTCGCCTGCCGCGACGCCCTCGACCGCAACGTCGCCCCCCTCCTCGCCGTAGAGGCCATGACCCTCGCCCTCCGCGCGGGCTGACCCTCCCCCCGGACCCCCCAACCGCTCAGGCCGCCGTCAGAACGACCTTGCCCTGCGTGCTCCCCGACTCGACCAGCTCGTGCGCCTTCGCCGCGTCCCGTAGCGGCAGCACGCTGGAGACGTGCGGCCGCAGCTTGCCGTCCTCGACCAGGCGGGCAAGGGCCTCGAGCCCGGTGTAGTCGGGCTCGACGGCGACGCCCAGGAACCGCAGGCCCGCGGCCTCCGTCTTGGCGCGCAGTTCGGCGTTGCCGTGTTCGACGGCGGTGAGGAGGGTGCCGCCGCGCCGCAGGGTGGGGAAGGACCGCTCGCCGGTGCCGCTGCCGACGACGTCGAAGACGACGTCGGTGTCGCGGACGACCTCGGCGAAGTCCGTCGTGCGGTAGTCGATCACCTCGTCGGCGCCGAGCGAGCGGACGAAGTCGACCTTGGCCGTACTGGCCGTGCCGATGACGTACGCCCCGCGGGCCTTCGCGATCTGTACGGCGATGTGCCCGACGCCGCCGCCCGCCGCGTGGACCAGCACGCGGTCACCCTCGCCGACCTGCGCGAAGTCGACGAGCCCCTGCCAGGCGGTGAGCCCGACCAGCGGAAGCGCGGCGGCGTGGACGTGGTCGAGGGAGGCGGGCTTGCGGGCCAGCATGCGGGTGGGGGAGACGATGTACTCGGAGTACGCGCTCGCCGCGCGCGGGAAGTGCGGCATGCCGAAGACCTCGTCGCCCACCGCGAAGCGCGAGGCTCCGGGGCCGACCTTGGTGACGACGCCCGACACGTCCCAGCCGAGGACGAAGGGCGGCTGCCCGATCAGGGGGAAGTGACCGGCCCGGACGTACGTCTCGACCGGGTTGACGGAGGTGGCGTGCACGCGCACCTGCACCTCGGTGAACGCCGGTTCCGGGATCTCCGTCTCGGCGGGCTCCAGGACCTCGGGGCCGCCGAGGGAGTTCTGGACGATGGACAGCATGGAGGGCTCCTGGGTGGGGGTCGACATCGGTTTCCAGTGGTGCTCGGTGGTGCCCCCATATCGTGTGCCTGGGCGGTATCACTTGTGAAGTAGGCACCTTCCAGGTATATAGGTACCCTATGGATACCTGTGATGACCTGCGGGAAAGTGGCGGCGCCGACGCGTACCTCCGGACCTGCCCGTCCCGTACCGTCCTTGACGTCCTTGGCAGCAAGTGGACCGTGCTGATCCTGCCGACCCTCGCCCGCGGCCCGCTGCGCTTCGGCGAGCTGCGCCGCTACCTCGACGGGATCACCCAGAAATCCCTCACCCAGGCGCTGCGCAACCTCGAACGCGACGGCCTGCTGATCCGTACCGTCTACCCGACCATCCCGCCCCGGGTGGAGTACGCCCTCACCGACCTCGGGTTCAACGCCGCCGAGCTGCTGCAGTCCGTGCGGTCGTGGGCCGAGGTGCACATGGTCGAGATCCTGGACGCGCGGGCGGCGTACGAGACCAGGCCGGAGCCGGGCCCGGTCGTGGCCGGGGTCTAGGGCCTGCGTCGGCGCGGTCTGATCGTCCGTACGGTTACTGCCTTCGGGTGATCGCCGGCCCGGGACCGTAACGGCTCCCTGCCCGGGGCCGGGCGCCGTTGCAAGGTGCAGAGAGCGTCTCCGCACCCCGTGCCCGCAATCCGTGCGCGCATCGCTCCACGCCCAGGCGGGGCCGCAGCCGCACGAGAGGTTGCTGCCAGTGGCCGACGTCGTCCTGTCCGTCCTGCTGCTCGCGGCCGCCGCCGCGGCGCTGCTGCTCGCCCAACGCGCCCTGCGGCACTGGTGGGCGCAGCGCGCCGGGCGGCCGTACGAGCTGCGCGTCGACCACCGGGGCACCGTGGTGTGGTCCGGCGCGGCCGTGGTCGCGGCGGCCGTCGCCATCGCGCTGGCCGTACCGCTGCTGAGCGGCCCGGCGGCCGCCCCCGCCCCGCGGGTCGTGGTGGCCACCGCCGCCGCCCCCGTCACCGCGCCACCGGCACCGCCGCGCACCCCCGCGCCCGCCCCGCCACCGCCCGAGCTGCGCACCCTCGGCCACCCCTCCGGCGGCACCCTCCAGGAGCTGCGCGCCGGCATCCGGGTGTGGACGCCGCCCTGGTACGACTCGAAGAACGCCGCGCACCTGGCGTACCCCGTCGTGGTGGCGGACGTACCCGCCGACGGCGCCGACGAGGTCTACGACGGCTTCGCGCGGCAGGCCAAGCGCGGGCGGTCCGACCCCTTCCTGGTCGTCATGCCGCGCGACTGCGGCCAGGACACCGGGACCGTGCTGGCCGAGGTCGCCCGCCAGTACCGCGTGCTGTCCGCGACCACCGCCCGCGGCGTCCTCGGCGCCGGGGCCGGTGCGCCCTGCGCCGTACGGGAGGCGTTCGCCCATCCGGACCGTTTCGGCGCCGCCGCGGGCCTGTCCGGCAGCTATCCGCCGCCGCTCCCCACGCCCGGCGCCGTACGCCCGCCCCTGCTGCTCGCCTCCGTCACCGGCGCCCCCACCGGCCGTGGCACCAACCGCGACCTGCGCGACGCCCTCCACGCCCACGGCGACCAGGTCCGCGTCATCGACGGCGTCTCCGCCCGCCGCGGCGAGCTGTACGCCCTCGCGGCGGCGTACCTGACGGAGAAGCTGGACGGCCCGACGCGGGTCGCCGCCGGCGCGCTGCCGCCCAATCCGCCGCCGGTCAGTACGCCGACTCCCAGCGCGCCGCGGGCCGGTGCACAGCGGGCCGGTACGCCGGGGCCCACCACGCGGCGGCTCAGCGCGCCGCGGCCCACCACACCAACCGCCAGTGCGCGGCCGCCCCGCCCCCCGAGGATCGGTACGCACGGGCTGCCGCAGTGACACCGGACACCGTCCCGTACGCCGCGCCCGGGTCCGTGGTGATCGTTCGCCCCGGCGCATCGCTCGTACCATCCTTGATCAGGAGCCATCACTCGTAAGAGGACAGCGTGAGCGCCAGTCCGAGACAGACGGCCTATACGCTCGAACTCACCCGACGGGAGGACCCGAGCCGCCGATGCACTCCAAGCGCCTGCTGCGCATCCCCGCCACCGTGATCGCGGTGACAGGTCTGCTGCTGTCCGCATGCTCCACCGACGGGGGTGGCCACAATGCCGCGGCGTCGTCGCCGGTCCCCGCGACCAACTCGCTCAAGCCGCTCCCGGCCGGCAGTCCGGCCGACCTGACCCCGTACTACGGGCAGAAGCTGAAGTGGCGCTCCTGCGGCGTCCCCGGGTTCGACTGCTCCTCGATGAAGGTCCCGCTGGACTACGCCCACCCCGTCGCCGCCGACTCCCTCACGCTCGCCGTCGCCCGCAAGAAGGCCACCGGCTCGGCCAAGCCGCTGGGATCGCTGCTGGTCAACCCGGGTGGGCCCGGCGGCTCGGCGATCGACTACCTGCAGTACGCCGCCCTCGGCTACCCGGCCGCCGTCACCTCGCGGTACGACATGGCCGCCGTCGACCCGCGCGGCGTCGCCCGCAGCGAGCCCGTCGAGTGCCTCAGCGACGCGCAGATGGACGCCTTCACCAACGTCGACACCACCCCGGACGACAACGCCGAGATCAACAAACTGACCGCCGCCGACCGCCAGTTCGCCAACGGCTGCAAGCAGCGTTCCGCCAAGCTCCTCGCCCATGTCTCGACCGTGGACTCGGCCCGCGACATGGACATCCTGCGCGCGCTGCTCGGCGACCAGAAGCTCAACTACGTCGGCAAGTCGTACGGCACCTTCCTCGGCGCCACCTACGCCGGGCTCTTCCCGCAGCGCGTCGGCCGTATGGTGCTCGACGGCGCCATGGACCCGTCCGTCGGCTCCCTGGAGAGCAGCCGCGCCCAGGCGGGCGGCTTCGAGACGGCCTTCACCGCCTTCGCGAAGGACTGCGTCCAGCGCGCCGACTGCCCGCTCGGCACCGCCTCGGTCGACGACGCGGGCAAGCGGCTCGACGCCTTCTTCAAGTCCCTCGACTCCCACCCGCTGGCCACCGGCACCTCCCGCCGCCTCACCGAGGCCCTCGGCACCACCGGCGTGATCGCCGCGATGTACGACCAGGGCGCCTGGGCGTCCCTGCGCGGCGCCCTGGCCAGCGCCGAGAAGGGCGACGGCGGCCCGCTGCTCAAGCTCTCCGACAGCTACTACGAGCGCGACGACAGCGGCAAGTACAGCAACCTGATGTACGCCAACGCCGCCGTGAACTGCCTCGACCTGCCCCCGGCCCTGCGCTCCCCGGCCGACGTCAAGGCCGCGCTGCCCGCCTTCCAGAAGGCGTCCCCGCACTTCGGCACCACCCTGGCCTGGTCCTCCCTCATCTGCGGCTACTGGCCGACCCCCTCCACCGGCCACGCCCAGCGCATCACCGCCAAGGGCTCAGGACCGATCCTCGTCGTCGGCACCATCCGCGACCCCGCCACCCCCTACGCCTGGGCCGTCTCCCTCGCCTCCCAGCTCTCCTCCGGCCACCTCCTCACCTACGACGGCGACGGCCACACCGCCTACGCCCGCGGCTCCGACTGCATCGACTCCGCCGTCAACGCCTACCTCCTCCACGACACCGTCCCCCCGCCCCACAAGACCTGCACCTAGCCCCGGGGGCCCTGACCTGCACCCTTCCATGATCCCCACCCCGTCAGGACCACCCCCCACAACCCTGTAGACTTGGCGCCGCCGCTGCTGCCAATCTTGGCTCCGCACCGACATGCCGCCTTAGCTCAGTTGGCCAGAGCAACGCACTCGTAATGCGTAGGTCTCGGGTTCGAATCCCGAAGGCGGCTCCCGAAAAGGCCAGGTCACATAGCTCGTGACCTGGCCTTTTGGCTTTTCCGGTGCATGCCACGTCACGCGGCCGAGGTGTTGCGAGATGGCTTGCGTGAGCGATGCGTGAGCGGAGCCGCTCGGGGCCTACTTCTTGGGCTTCTTGCGCTTGCCCTTCTTCTTGGTCCGGGCCTGCGCTTCCTTGTCCTTCTTCGTGGCCTTCCGCGCCTGCTCGGCCTCGGTCTTGCGCTGGAGGGGGACGAGCTTGGCGGTGGCTTCGGCGGCGTTCTTGCCGACCTCGGGGAGGACGCTCTGGTAGATGTCCCGCGTGATCCGGGTGTCGCTGTGACCGAGGGTGTCGGAGACGACCTTCACGTCGACGCCGGCGGCGAGCATGAGGGTGGCGGCGCCGTGGCGGAGGTCGTGCAGCCGGATCGGTGGCAGACCGGACGTGGCGACGAGCCGCTCGAACAGATCGGTCACCTTGCCGGGGTGCAGCCAGGAGCCGTCCTCCTGCGTGAAGACGAGCCCGGTCTCCACCCAGGCTGAGGCCCATTCCTCGCGGTCGGCCTCCTGACCCTCGCGGTGCCGCTTCAGCACTCCGACGGTGTCGTCGTCCAAGGCGATCACCCGGAAGCCGCTGTCCGTCTTGGGCTCGGAGGTCTCGACCAGCCAGCCGTCCTGGACGAGTTGAGCAGAGACGGTGAGGGAGTGTGCGTCGAGGTTGGTCTCGGACCAGGGCTGACCGCATGCCTCACCTCGCCGCAGGCCGCGGAAGGCGATCAGATGCCACATCGCGTACAGCCGGTCCTCGGCGACGAAGTCGAGGAACGCGCCGGTCTGCTGAGGCGTCCAGACCATGACCGGGGAGGGCTTCTCGCTGGTCCTGCGCCACTTCTCGACCCGTTCGTCCGTCCACACAAGGGCCTTGGGCTTGCGTACGGGGTCGATCTCGACGTGGGCCGCGGGGTTGAAGGTGATGATCTGCTGGCTGATGGCGTCGTTGAGCGCCGCCCGCAGAGTGGCCTTGACATGCAGCCGCGTCGCCGGACCGGTCACACGCCGAATCGCCGGCATGGCGTCGATGGCCTCCTTCATCGCCTTGCGGCGCGCGCGATGCTCGGCGCCCTTCCACGGAACGGTGGCCAGCTCGGCGACCGCTGCTTTCCGCTGGGCGTTCTGTTCCAGGACCTCGGCGTTGGCGTCGGCGATGGCGGTGAACATGTCGCTGAGGTGGCTGACCCTGAGCCGGTCGAGACGAAGGTGCCCGATGCGCGGCTTGAGGTGGATTCGGATGTCGGTCTCGTAGCGGCTGATGCCCGACTTGCGTATGCGCTTCGCGGCGAGCCACTGGTCCAGCCATTCGCCGACGGTGATCCGGCCGATGAGGTTCTGCCCGGACCTCAGCCGCCGCCTCGTCTCCTCGACGTCGGGGAGCGGGGCCTTCTCCTCGCTGACCTCCGCCAGCATGGACGCGATCAGTGCGATGGCCTCTGGGTCGTCCGACTCGGCCAGGCCGAGAAGGGCGCGTACGTGGTCGAGGTCAACCTGGGCGGCCTTGAGCGTCTCGTAGCCGGCCCGGTTGAAGGCGCGGCGGGAGCCGTCTGGGCGGGGCGGAAGTTCCTGGCGTACGGAGTAGGAGCCGTGCTTCCGGGTGGTGAACTTGGGGCAGTTCTTGCCGAGGGGGCGGCCCGTTTTGGGGTCGCGGCAATAGCAGCGGCGGTGAGTGGAGCCCTTCAAATGCTGTCCGTTCTGTTGAGGGTGTCGGATGTGAGTGAACGCAGATCGCGCGGCAACTGCCCCGACGGACCAAGAATGCGACGGATGCGTTCGCGGCTGGCATTCGAGTGTGCGGTTGCTGTTTCGAGGCGTGCGATGGCTCGTTCCGCGGCTTGGCGGGCATGTGCGCGCTTCTTGGGGTCAGTGGCGGATTGCGCATCGTTGTCGCGGTTCCGCATGTCGTTCCAGGCGTCGAAGGTGGTGGCTTCATGCCGCTGGTATTCGCGGAAGGCGCGAACAAGGGCTCCGTCCATGCCGTAGCCGGAGTCCCCGTCGAACCAACTCATGGCCTCCCAAGGGGAGACCGCGTCCTGGAGGGGGAGTCGTTGCACCTGGCTGATGTGTCCCAGCGGGAAGATCAACAGGGCTGGGTGCGTGCCGAGCGCCTCGGCGAGGACGATGACGTCGACGAGCGGCAGGATTGAGCGGCGTCCGGATTCCATGTTGGCGATGACGTTGCGGGGGATCGGGTGGCCGATCTCGGCGCAGGCGTCGGCCAGCTCCTGTGCGCTCATGTCCCGCTCCTTCCTCCGCCGTCGAACCTCGGCCGCCACGGTCGCCATGACCTGGTCGGTCCACTCCGGTACGTCGTAGTCCTCCTCGTCCTCGTAGTCGTCCGCGGTTCCATCGTCAGGATCGAGTTGTGTCACAGAGACACAATAGCGTTGTCAGGATGGTTACGTGAGCTGGGAGAACGAGCATCAGACGGTGTTCGCCGAGAGCTCACGGAACGAGCGGAGCTGTGTATGGGTGTGGCCGAGACGGCCCGTCCGACGGTGCGGGGAATGAGCCGGGAGGAGTTGCTGGGGCTGCCGGCGGCGGTGGACCTGGAGACGGCGAACAGGGCGCTGGGCCTTGGGCGCAGCAAGGGCTACGAACTCGCGAAGCGCGGGCAGTACCCGTGCCGGGTGCTGAGGCTGGGCAACGCCTACCGGGTGGTGACCGCCGAACTGCAGGCCCTGCTGGGCCTGGCGGCGTGAGCGCTGCCAGTACCTCCCCAGGCTGCCTTCACCAATCCACCCCGGTGGGACAGGCGTTTCGACCTGCCGCCCGCCGTTCGAGGAGTGATGCATGACCCGTACGAACCCAGGCGCCGACGGCGCGCCCCCGAGCTCGGCGTGGCCGCCGGTGGCGATTCCGGGCGGACAAGGCCGGGTGGCTGGCGGACCAACAACCGGCGCACAAGGGCCGGTCCCCGAGCGGTCCGCGGACCAGGGGACCACCGCGGGAGCGGACCAGCGGACCAACGGTGGCCGGTCCGCTGGTCGGCCGGCCGGCCCCGGAGGGGATCGGACCGCGAGCCCGGATGCCGGGGACCGGACCGAGGCTGAGCGAATGGTCCCGGGACCAGTGGTCCGCACGGACCAAGGCGAGGACCAGTCGTGGTCCCCGCAGGTCAGGGCGGTGGACCTTGCGGACCACGACAGCGCGGCGGCTGGTCCGCCGACCGGAAGTTCCGGCCAGCGGACCAACAAGGCTGACGGCCGGGAACCGGGTGGTCCGGACCGTGCGGCTGCGGACCACACCGACGCGTATGGCGGACCGGACCGCGGACCAGCCGAGCAGACCAGCGGACCACGTGGCGCGGGGCCCGGTCCGGCGGACCAGGAAATGTCAGGTCCGCGCGGACCCGAGCAGCCATCCGCGGACCGTCCACAGGCTGTGGGCGCTGGATTGCTCGACGACCTGCGGGCAGCCGTGGGCCGATACGTGGTCCCGCCGAGTCCGGAGGCGTTGGACGCGATCACGTTGTGGATCGCGGCCACGCATTTGCAGCCGGCGTGGCAGCACGCGCCGCGGCTGGCGATCGTCGCGCCGACGAAGGCGTGCGGGAAGTCGAGGCTGCTGGACGTACTCCTCGAGACGGTCCATGAACCGTTCATCACGGTGAACGCGTCGCCGTCGGCGATATTCCGGTCGATCACGGAGGAACCGCCGACGCTGCTGGTGGACGAGGCAGACACGATCTTCGGCAGCGCCAGGGTGGCGGAGAAGAACGAGGAGATGCGCGGTCTGCTCAACGCCGGCCACCAGCGCAACCGCCCCACCACGCGGGTGATGGGGTCGGAGCATAAGCCGGTGAAGTTCCCGACGTTCGCGATGGCGGCGATCGCCGGGATCGGTGACCTGCCCGACACGATCATGGACCGGGCGGTGGTGATCCGGATGCGCAAGCGTCTGGAGAGCGAGCACGTCGATGACTTCCGCACGCGGACCGATGTGCCGTTCCTCCAGGCGGTGCGGGCCCGCCTCGCCGACTGGTCGGGGTCGCAGTTGGAGGCGGCGGCGATCCTGGTGCCGGCCATGCCGGTCCGTGACCGGGCCGCCGACACGTGGGAGCCTCTGGTCGCCGTCGCCGACCTCGCCGGCGGGGCCTGGCCGCAGCGGGCGCGAACGGCGTGCCAGGTGATGACAGATCGGGAGAAGGGCAACGAGCACGATCGAGGCGCCAAGATCCGCATCCTGGTCGACATACGGGGTGTGTTCGCCGATCTCGGCAACCCGTCGCACCTGCCCACCGAGACACTGCTGCACGCCCTGAAGTCCGATCCGGAAGCGCCCTGGCACGAGTACGGTCCGCAGGGCCTGACCGCCCGCGGGCTCCAGATCCTGCTGAAGGACTACGAGATCAGCTCCACCAACCGCCGCTTCGACGATCGCACCCAGCGCCGCGGCTACACACGGGCTCACTTCGCCGACGCCTGGGACCGCTACTGTCCCGCGCCGGAGCCTGTCGCGGCACCATCTCCGGGTGCCCGTCAAGAAGTGCTGCCGACTGGACCTGAACGCAGCGAATCTGAGGCGCGGGCACGGTCGTCGCCTCAGACACCGCGACGCAGCGTGGCATCGGTGGGCCTGCCGACTACGCCTCCGGCGCCTGGTACGGGTCCGCGCCGCTGACCGACGCATACCCTCATCAACCCGCATCACCCGTCCCGTCGCAGGTCAGCGCGGGACGGGTTGCGGGGCCGTGACGGGTCGACCCGTACCACGACGGCAACCCGTACCTGCCCTGACCAGCCGCGCAACGGGTGGGACGGGTTGCTGACCGTCCTCGGCCCGACGCGCCTGTCGGAACAGCTCCACGATTTCAGTTTCCCGAGAACCGGATCGCTTCACGAGTGAACGCGCTCTGCGTTCGCCGGGTGGACGCGAGATTCGTTCACCCGGCGGGCGCGAAGCCCACTGACCGGAAGTCTCCGCAGGTCAACCGGCGGACCACTCCAGCCTGGTCCGCCCGCCCGGTCAGCCCTCCCAGCACGCGGACCAGCACACGAAAGCCACTCGTGCCCACCCGCCGAACCAGCCACCGCACCGATTCCGAACGTCAGCTGGTCCCGAAACTGAATTACCGCGCCGTGCTCAGTCTCTGAACACGGCGCCGTTCGGCTCCAAAACGCCACGGTGCTCAGAACCTGAACGCCACACACCGCCCTCCCCCTTCGGCACCGGGCCGGACCTCGCCACACCCACCGGCCACCTCACAGCAACGGACAGATCGCCATGCCCCATGACACCAACCACCAGCCCGCCGTCCAGCCCGTGTCACACAAGCCTGGCCACGAGACCGGTGCGGTACGTACCGACCGCCGTGACCACGCGGGCTCCACGACAACAACCATGCCATCCTCCGCCGGAGGAGCAAGTTGTCCCGGAATGAGTCATCCCGGGGTTCGGCCCGCCCCTGGGGTGGCGGGCTGGGCCGAGGCCGCCGCCGGGGGGCGGTCGGCATCGGCGGCAGCGTTCGGCCCGGGGGTGCCGGGCGGGGCAGGAGACGACGCCCCGACGAAGCCGCACCGCACTGCCAGCCCCGACCCCCTGCCGAACATTCACCGCACAGAAGCCGGCGTGACCGACCTCCCGACCGTCTCCCCCTCCGTCACCGACGCCGTCGCGCACTACCGTCGACGGCTTGCCGTACCGCGTCGCCACCGCGTCAACCCATGCTTCAGCGACGCCGAGTGGACGGTGATCGTCCCGGCCGCCCGAAGGTGCAGTCTCACGCCCGGCGGCTTCACCGCTGCCGCAGCAGTCGCCTTCTCCCGCGTCGATCGGCACACCAGCATCGACGTCGAACGCCGCCGCCTCGAAGACCTGATGCGCTCCAACACCGCGCTGGGAGCCATCGGCTCGCACCTCAACCAACTCGCCCGATACCTCAACTCCGGCGGAACACCCCAGCCAGACCAGGCCGCGCGACTTCTGGAGCGCGTCACCAGCGCCGCGGAACGCGTCGACACCAGGGCGCTGGACATCCCCCGAATCGAACCCGTCGCTCCGGCCCGCGCCACCACCGCTCTGGCCGCCGACATCACCCGCCACCACCGCCGTCGGCTGGTCGAAGCACGCAGGTACCGCACCCACCCCTGCTTCAGCGACCGCGAGTGGGCTGACCTTCGCGTCGCGGCCCGCACCCACCGTCTCAAGCCCGGCGGGTACGCCGCCGCGACCGCGCTCCTCGCCGCGCACACCTCGGACCCTCGAGCGGCCATCGCCGACACCCACCGCCAGCTCGAGGAACTGATGGAGTCCAACCGGCAGCTCGCCGCCGTCGGCAACAACCTCAACCAGCTCCTGGCCCATCTCCACGCCAACGACCCCCTTCACGACCAGGCCCAGCGCACCCGGCGGCTCGTCCAGGACGCCCTGGACGACGTGGATGCCGCCGCGGCCGAGATCGCGTGGAGGTAGCAGCAGCTTGATCCCCAAAATAACCGAAGGGTCAGGCGGCTCGTACGGACTGATCAAGTACCTCTACGGCCCCGGGGACGCCAACGAGCACACCGACCAGCACATGGTCGCCTCCTGGAACGGTTTCGCCCCGGACCCCGGCCCCCACGCCACCCGCGAAGCCCTGATGAAGCTCGCCCGCCAGCTCGACCTTCCCGTCAAAGCCCTGCCGCGCGAACAGCGGCCCAAGACGACCATCTGGCACTGCTCGGTGCGCGCCGCCCACGACGACCGTCACCTGACCGACGACGAATGGGCCGACGTCGCTCGCCGCATCGTCAACGCCGCCGGTGTCGCTCCCGATGGCGACACCAAAGCCTGCCGCTGGGTCGCCGTACGCCACGCCCCTGACCACATCCACATCGCCGCCACCCTCGTCCGCCAAGACGGCCGCACCGCCCGCCGCAACTTCGACAGGAAGGCCGTCCAAACCGAAGCCCGGGCCATCGAGAAGGCATACGGTCTGCGCGAACTCCACGCCGGTGACGGCACCGCCGCCAAACGCGCCACCAGCGCCGAACGCTGGAAGGCCAACCGCCGCGGCCTTGAACGTCCAGCCCGCGACCAGCTCCGCGACAGCGTCCGCCAAGCCCTGGCAGGGTCAGCCACGGAGGACGAATTCTTCGGCCGCCTCGCTGACCAAGGCGTCCGGGTCAACAGGCGGACCGCACCTTCGGGGGACGTGATCGGCTTCAGCGTCGCGCTGCCCGGCGACCGAAACCGAGACGGACAGCCCATCTGGTTCTCCGGATCGAAACTGGCCCCCGACCTCTCCCTGCCGCGCATCCGCAAACGCCTGTCCGCCAGCGACCTCTCCGCCGAACCGACCACCGGCCCTGCACAGCGCTCAGGTCCCGCCAAGGCCCGCCGAGCAGGTACCACCGCCACCGCGCGAGCTCTCCGAGCCCTTGACCACGGCGACGACACAACCGTGGCCGATCAACTCGTCGGAGTCGGAGAAGTCCTCGACGCCCTCGCCCAGACCACCGCAGCGAACACACGTACCGAACTCCAGGAAGCCGCGCGCGCTTTTGAACGGGCAACCCGCTCGCACATCCGCGCCAGCAACACCCACAACCGTGCCCTGCGCAAGGTCGCACGCGACCTTGTCTACTCAGGATCAGCCCTCGGCAAGGGCGAGGACGGCGCGACCACAGCCATGATCATCGACATCCTGATCACCAGCGTCGCCGTCGCCGCGCACTGGCACGCTGCCCGCGGCCACGCCCAACAAGCAGCCTCCGCCCGCCAAACCGCCACCCACCTTCGTGCCGCCTACCGAGCCGCCGCCGGGGCACCCCTGACCACCATGCGCCAACACGGCCAGCACCTTCCTTCCGCCACCCGTCGCGATGCGGCCCGAACCCTCCACGCCGTCCTTCCGGGTCACGCCGCCCGCATCCAGGCCGAACCCAACTGGCCTGCCCTCGCCGCCACCCTCACCGAAGCCCAGCAAGCCGGCCACAACCCCACCGCCCTCCTCCACACGGCTGTGGAAGAACGCGAACTCGACACCGCCGACTCCCTCAGCGACGTCCTCATCTGGCGCCTCCGCCGCCACGCCAACCTCCCCGCCACCCCCACGACCGCAGCTCGACACCCGACGCAAAGCCCGCAACCTCCGACCACCGCAACAGGAGTTCCACTACCGGGCCAGTCGCCGACGCGAAGGCGGTGATCACCGCCGGGCATCGATCGCAGGGGCGAGCAGTTCCAGAGCTTCCTCCCAGCGGTAGTCCGTGCGCCCCCGCCTTCGGCGAATGCGGCTCGCAGGAGCAAAACAGGACGCCCGTCGCGCGTAGCCGGGCCAGGCTCTGCTGGCATGCGGGGTGGGCGACCATGGCTGAGTTCAGATACGGCAGCACATCGGTCGGTATGCCGGGGCCATACGCCTCGCACAGGATGCCGAGCGCCAGAGTGTCGGAGATCCCGGCAGCCCCTTGTCGACGGGCCGGTGCTACCGGTCCGTAAGAAGGCCGCGGACCATGGCGGCGCACCCCCAGGACAAGGTGACGCCCGCCCCTCCATGCCCGTAGTTGTGCACTACCAGCGTCCCGTCCGAACGGCGATCAGCCTCGACTCGTACACGGCCCCGCGTTGGCCTGGCCCCGATGCGGTGCGCAATGACCCGCGCTTCGGCCAGCCGGGGCTCCACCTCGACGCATCGGGCAAGGATCGCTGACGCTGCCCTCTCGTCCAGTCCGAGACTGCCGTCACCATCAATCGCCGTTCCCCCGAGGACGACGGTGTCCCCGTGCGGATAGATGCACAGAAGGTCCTGCGATGCACCGGTGTCTTCGGAGAAGAACTCGGTCAAACCGGGATTGCTGACGACTACGTGCTGGCCTCGGATCGGGCGCAGGTCCAAATCGGGGACTAGGGTACGGGCGCCCAGGCCGGTGCAGTTGATGACTGCCGACGCCGGTCCTACGTCGTCCAATGAGCCGAGCCAGCGCTGCTCGAAGGTTCCGTCAGCATCATGGAGGCGACGCTGGAGGTAGTCGAGGTAGACCGGCATGTCGACGAGGGGCACTGTGAACCGGTAGCCAGAGGCGAATCCTGCGGGGAGTCCAGCGGTTGAGCACGGGATGAAGTCCGGAAGTGAAGTGGCCCAGTCCGGGGGTTGGTCCGCATGGCGAGAGGCTTCGATGCCGCTGGCCAACCGAACACCGCTCGCCGGATCGTCAGCCAGCTCTCGGAACACCTCCAGAGAGCATTCGCTCCACTCGTCAACCATATGCTTGGGTTCGACCAAATACGGTCCCCACATGGCGCCGGCGGCAAGGGAAGTGGCGCCGGGTAGCTCCTCGGCGATGACGTGGACTGCGACGCCCGCCTCGGCCAGCACGATGGCGGTGGTGAGCCCGGAGACACCGGCTCCGATCACGACGACACGTTCGCCTGCGCCCATGCCCTCGACGATAGGCGGCGAACATCGGCCGCGTGACGCATCAGCACGAGTCTGTCCCCGATCAGGGGCACATACTCCGTCCGTCCCGTCAGGTCGCTCCGCCGGGTAGCACGACGTCCTCTCCGGCGGCCGGGAAGCTGCCTGAGGGGCTCTGGCGAGCGGAGGAGGTAGAAGAGAGGCACCAGCACAGACCAGCCCACGCGTGTGGTCCTCAGCCTGCGGCACGGCCACGTAGAGCTACGCTCAGGCACTATGGGTGACGTCGTGTACAGGAGCCACGGAACTCCGCTTGAGAACTACCAACTGACTCGTGAAGACCGCCGACGCCAGAAGGGAACCGACGTGAGACGCACTGCGCTGGAACGTCAGTTCGCGAAGTGGGCGGCCGAAGAGGCGGCCGATCCGGTTCTGAAGCGGGAACGGGAAAAGAGACACATTCAGGCACTGGAAATGCTGGCGTCATGGGCAGAAGCTCCTGCAGACAGTGAGCTCATCCGCTGGTGGGTGCGCCTGTACTGCGGCCACTTCATGGAGATCCGGCGCTACCCCACGAGCGGCAATCCGACACGACAGGAATCGGAAAACTGCCCGGAATGCGGTCAGTTGCACCGCAACATCGTCGCCTTCGAGCCGCTCGGTGCCGTAGCGCAGCCACCTCGGCTGCCAACGGAGCCGACCTCCAACCCGAAGAAACCGACTCGGACGCAGCTAGAACGCCGAATCGCAGTGCTGGAAGCGGAGAACCGTCAGCTCAAGGCTCGTCAGGACTACGGCGGTGAAGAATCCCGCTCTGGCGCGACGCCATGATCAACGATCGCTGCGGCGTTGAACGGCCCATGACGCTCCGAACTGCCGATTCGCCGCGGTGAGAATCGCTCTCACGCGGTCGGAAGGGCGATCAGTACGCGACCCCATCTTGGCCGACCTGCGGCAAGTCCTGTGCGGCGTAGTAGGCACGTAGCGCGGCCTCGCTGCCCGATCCAGTCGCCACCATGATCCGCTGGAAGCGGGATGACCGCAGGTCTCCGGCGGTCAGGATGCGAGGGTGCTGCTGGTCGGGTGGGCAGTAGCCGTCGCTGCCGCGTACGGGGTCGCCGGGGGGCGGGGTCGGGGCGCTGCCCAGGTTCAGGAAGGCCCCGTCGGCCGTGGCTGCCCCCGGGTGTCCTTGCCGGTCGGTCCATTCGGCGGCGAGCAGTGAGCCGCCACCTGGGCGGAGGGTGAGGTGGGTAACCGGCAGCAGGGTGACCCGTGGGTCGACGCGTACTTCGTCGACCTTGTAATCGTCGTCCTGTGGGTAGGCCACCAGGACGGTCGCGTCCAGGGCTGGGTGGGCTCGGAGGAAGGTGCCCAGTGGGCGGTCGGCGCCGAGGATGAGGAGGGAGCCGCGCGAGGTGTCGGGAAGCCTGGCGCCCCACAGGGTGGGCGTCGCCGCCTCGGTGGCGACGGCCAGCCAGGGAGCGTCGTCAACCGGCAGCGGGCTGACACCCGTTGCCACCACCACGTATGGCGCATCCAGGTGTTGCCCGGTGTCCGTGGTGACCGTGACCCGGTCGTCGTCGGCACGGATCTCCGTGGCGCAGACGCCGAGTTCCACGGTGCACAGTCTCGTACGGCCGATGTCCTTCGCGATCGCCGCGCCCAGCTCCGGGCCGCTGCTGAAGCCGCCGACGACGTTGTTGACCGCCGCGATGTGCTGGAGCTTCCCGCACAGAGCGTCCGCCTCGATGAGGATCGATCGCATGCCGAGGCTTGCGGCCATCAGCGCTGCCGCGCATCCGGCCGGGCCGCCCCCCACGATGAGCAGGTCGGCGCTGTGCCGGGAGGAAGTCGCTGCCATACCGCCTATTCCAGCACCGGAGCGTGCTCTCGGGCGGCCAGTTGCCGCAGCACATGGTCGCTGGTGACGAGTTGGCGCCGGCCGATGAGCCGTCGCGCGACGAGAAGACCTGCGTCGTGGACCGTGGGGCCGGCGTCGCTGGCGGAGGCGTCGGTGATGATCCAGGGGGCGTGGCCGCGTTCGAAGGCGTCGGCGGCGGACTTCAGGACACAGCTCTCGGTGGCGATGCCGCAGAAGACCAGGTCGGTCCAGCCCGCCTCCCTGACGAGTTCGGCGGCTTCCTCGGTGAAGAGGGAGTACCCGAACTTGTCCAGCACTGCGTGTGAGGCCGCTGCCAGGGCGGAGAGCTCCGGGACGATGTCGGTCTCCGGGGAGTGCTGGAGCCGGGTCCAGTCGAAGAACCGCTCGAAGGGGCTGTCCGGGTAGTTGTGGTAGCGGGTGAAGACGACCGGACGGCGTGCGGCGGACCAGCGGCTGGCGAGGTCGGCGATTACGGGGATGACGTGTCGGCTGTCGTGGTTGGTGAAGCCGTTCTGCATATCGATGACGATCAGGGCCGCGTTGTCGATGTCCATGGCGGGGTCTCCTGTCGTCAGCCGACGCTGTCCCGGAGGGCGTCCTGGGCGGCCCGCAGTCGTTCTGCGAGTCCGCTGGTCTTCATGATGGCCTCTCGCATCAGGACGTGCTGCGCCGTCTCTTGGGCGCGGGCCGTGGTGAGGCGGGAGGACGCGGCGCGCAGGAAGCGCCAGCCGAAGGCGTCGGGCGTGGAGGGATCCTGTCCGTCCTCGACGAGTTTCTGGATCTGACGGGAGAAGCACCACAGTGCCTGGACGGTGATTTCACAGGCGACGAGTTCGTCGATGGTGAGGCTGCGCTCGCGTGAGTGGGCGGCGTAGGCGACGCCGGACCAGCCGGCGTAGCCGGTGGAGACGCCGCGCACGCCGAAGGAGACGATGTCCGGGTGGTCAAAGCCCGTGGCCAGCAGGGACCCCTCGACGGGTTGAGCGAGCGGGGCGGGTCCGGCCGGTGCTCCGCGGTCGACCAGTACCGACGGGGTGGACAGCAGCCTGAGGGCAGTGTCGAACTCGGCGCCAGCAGCCCAGGGACCGGACGTCACCCAGTAGAGCGAGAGGACGTACTCCGGATTGAGTTGCCGGCCGGGGCCAAGGTCGATGAGATCTCGCAAGGTGGCCCCCGCCCAGGGCAGGTCGGACGCGTACGAGCGGTATCGCCAGACGGCCAACTCGGTCAGCGACTCCGGGGTCCGGGGCTGGACCAGATGGAAGACGGCGACCCCGCAGGCGAAGACGTGCAGCGTGCAGATCGTCTGCGGATCCGAGTGCTCCACGCGGGCGGAGGACGACTCCAGCCACGAGCCCGACGGCGCGTCGATCAGCTCGGCTCGCAATCGCAGAGCCTGCTCGGCACCGATGAAGACCGGCAGGAACTTGTGCGAGTCGACCCGTATCCGGCCCGAGCCCGGAACAGCAACCGCCGCCCGCCCCAAAGCCTCCGCGAACCGCGCCCGTATCTCCTCCGTGGAGTGTGCCAACGCGGTGTCCAGAACGGCCTGGGAGTCAGGACGAGGACAGTAACCGTCTCCGCCGGCCTCCCATTTGGAGATGACGCGGTCGCTGACGCCGAGGTGTGCGGCGAAGTCGCGGATGCTCAATCGCATCGCGGAGCGCAGCAGCCTGGCCTCCCTGCCGGACCAGCTCTGCACGGTGACCATGACACCGCCTCCTCCCCACCGATGCGGGCGAAATACCCAGCGTAACCAGTTGTGTTCGGCAGCGGTACAGCGTTCGTACGGCATCCGTACGTCACATAGCGCCACCACTGTGCAGCATGCTGTTTCTCCCGCGACCAGATGCAGCGGGGCGTTCGGCCATATCGGCTGCCGCGCCGCAGTCCCACGAAGGAGCTCCGTATGTCCGACATCGTCAAGCGCAATGCCCGCGCGATCCTGCTCGACGGCGACGAACTGGTACTCATCAAGCGGACGAAGCCCGGCCGTGAACCGTACTGGGTCACCGTCGGCGGCGGCGTCGAGGAGGAGGACGACAGCATCGAGGCCGCGCTGCACCGGGAGGTGTTCGAGGAGTTGGGAGGCACGCTGGATCGAGCCGAGTTGGTCCACCTGGTCACGGACGAGGTGGAGGGCGGCTTCGGGGTGCAGCACATCTTCGCCGCCCGGCTGGCAGGCATGGACCTGTCGGTGCGGACGGGCGCCGAGTTCTCCAAGCCCGAGCGCGGCGGGTACGAGATCGTGCGCGTCCCCTTCACGGCCGAGGCGGTTCGTCGGCTCGACCTCATGCCGCCGGAGCTGGCCGACTTCGTGGCGGGCAACATCGATGCGATCGTCTCCGTCCTTAACACGCCCATCCGGAAGGCGTGATCGCCGATGCCGGAAACGTGTGAGTTCATCAGCCTCAACGGGCCGGACAACACCGGAAAGACCACGCAGTTACGGCAGTTGGCCGGACGCTGGGACGGATTCCAGGTGCTGGGCGCCATCCACGAGCACGACCCCGCACCGTGGAAGAAGGCCGCGGTACACGACTACGCGCGGTGGTGGTTCGAGTGGTCCACGACCGTCGAGCTGACGAGCCTGCTGGCTATCGGCAATGCCAAGCGGGCCGAGGCACGCAAGCCGGGACGCACGGGGCTGCTCGACCGGGGGCTGCCCATGCTGATGGCGGTGGCCGCGGCGACCTGCGTGGTCAAGGAGGGGCTTTCGGGGCGCGAGGCGCTGTGGACGGTGCGCGAGATCGCCGGGCCGATCCCCGCTCCGTCGGAGACCGCCGTCCTCCTCCTGCCGTCGCTCGACCCGGAGCGCAGCTACGCGACCACCAGCGCGCGGGAGGGCCGCCCTTGGACGGGGATCTACCCCAGGTATCAGAAGGTGCTGCACGAGATCCTCCTCCGCCAAGCGGAGGAGGGAGCCTACGACCTGGTCGTGGACTGCGAGCACCTCAGCATCGCCGATGTGCACGAGCGGATCGTGGAAGGAATTGGTGGCCAGCTGGCGGCCGAGGCATCCGGGGAGGGTGAGCTTCGATGACGCGCTTCACCGGAACCCCTCCGCCGCTGATCCTCCCGCCGGGATTCTCGCGCGCCGCCGCGAGTCTGGTGGAGAAGGATCTCCGCCGCCTCGATGACGCCCTCACCAGGCTGCACGCGGTCAACACCCGCCTGTGGACGACCGAGGACCAGGTCCGTGCCGCGGGGCTGCCCGCGGAGCGGGTGGCGGACTGCAAGCGGGAGATCGACCAGCTCAACGCCGAGCGCAACGCCTTGGCCGAGCGGGCCGACGAAGTGCTCGGTGCGCTCGCCGGTGCCGCACACGCCGAGGCGCCGCTGCACACCGAAACGCTTGCCTCCGTGCTCGATCGCCTGTCCGTACTCACCCTCCGGATCTGGCACAGCGAGCGATCGTCGGACAGGGACGACCTGGCCAGGCGCCGCGTCCCGGCTCTCCACAGGCAGCGCGACGAACTGTGTACAGCTCTGGACTCCCTGACCGCCGACGTCGTCACGGGCGAACGGCGACTGCCCATCCCGGCCCGCTTCAAGCTGTACGGCGTGGACGATGCCGCAGTCACGGAGATCACGCCCAGCCCCCGGCTGGTACGCGTCATCGCCTTCGGCGGACTCAGCGAATGCGGGAAGAGCACCAGCGCCGCGTTCGTCCAACACACCTGTGCGGCACAGCGGTTCAAGATCGGCTACCTGCTGCGGCAGGCTGCCGCACGGCTCGGTCTGGCCGATCCGTACGCCCTCTCACCCCGTCGCCAGGCGGAACTGCTTCTGGACGAGCTGAACCGCTTCGCGGACTCCCACGTCGACACCCGGCTGATCACCATCGAGTCCGTCCACGACGACGCATCGATAGCCGAGCTGAAGCACCTCATGGCGGACCGGCTGCAGATCGTGTATCTGGATGCGTCCTTCGCAGTACGGGTGAAGCGCTCCGGCACGGCCGCCCACGCGGTCGCCGCCAAGGACGAGATCAAGATGAGCCGGGGCGCGCACCAGGTGGCCGCACTCGCCGACCACGTGATCGACAACTCCGGCAGCATCATCGACCTGCGCGCTCGCCTACGCCGCATCGCCGCACCGTCCATCACGGCCAAGCCCCGTACCACCACACCGTACGGACTCGGCCTGCCGGGACCTGTGGCAGCCGCGACCTCCGACTTCGTCGACAACCTGCGGGCATGCAGCCAGGGCGTGCGCCTCGCCGCCCTCACCGGCAGCGCAGGCGAGGGCTGTTGGATCACCGGTTGGTCGGACCTCGACCTCCTGGTCATCGCCGATCACTCGGTCGCAGAACAGGTCGGCGACGCGCTCCAGCAGTACGCCCAGTCCCTGGCCGGCGCGGCGTCCGTCGGGCTCACGCTCGCCACGCCCCATGAACTGCGCGCGCGGCGGCTCACCCCGCGCGTCGCCTTCGCGCTGCACCAACTCCAGTCGGACCGACCTGTCCTGTACGCCGACCCACTACTGGAACTGCCGCACATCACGCCACATGACCTCTCCCTGGCTGCCGTCCAGGAGCTGCCCCAGGTGATCCTCACCCTGCGACGGCTACGCGCCGAAGCCGGTCCCGAGCGCCTGCGCCAGCTCTACAAACACCTGGTCCTCGCCTGCCGCCTGCTGCTGCGCGAGCACGGGATGTGGGAGACCGGCCCGGACCAGATCCTTGCCGCCGCGACCCACCTCCCGGGTCTGCCCGCTGTGAGCGTGCCGACGCTCGCCGAAACGGCGACCGAGTGGCGTGAGGGCGACCGCGCGCAGGCCCTCGCGCTGGTCCTCCCTGCCGTCGACGCGCTCCTGGCCTGGTACGCGGCTCAACTCGCCGCCTGAAGCGGCTCGCCTTCCTTGCCCGCACTTCACCTCTCAAGAGGAGCTTCGCCATGCCCGAAACCCTTGCTGTGCCGCCGTTCTCGGCCCGCATCGTCGAACGGCTCGGGGTGGGACCCCACAGCCGACGCGAGAGGGTCATCCACTCACTCGACGGCCTGGAGGACGCCGTCCACCCCGACGCGCTCGCCTCAGCCGGAACCCGCCTGTGGGAACGCCTTGTCACCGCAGTACCCGCCGCTCTCGACACCGTCGACTTCCTTCTCGGCCTGGACGCCGGCGGCATTCTCCCCACCGTCGCCCTCGCCTCCGCCGCGGGTCTCCCGTACAAGATCGCCTGGAAGCTGCACCTGCCGCTCGACGGCGCCGTCCGCTTCAGCGAGCCGCACGCGATGCGCACAGACGTCTTCGCCTACGGGATCGCCCGTGGGCAGCGGATGATCCTCGTCGATGACGAGATCACGACCGGCCGCACCCTCGCCGACCTGGCCCGGCGCCTCCGTGAGGCCGGAGCGCAACCTGTGGCCGCCGTCTGCCTGGTGGAGGACGCCACGCAGGGAGGTCGGGCTCTGCTCGCCCGTCTCGGCGTCCCGTTGGTGACGCTCACGGTGATGGGGACCGCGTCATGACGGCCACGGCCACGACCGGAGTGCGCTTCTGTCCCGGCGCCGTGTGCTTCCCCGCGGACGCAGTGCACACCACGCCGCTCGGATACGACCGCCAGAGCATCGCGATCGGAGCGCCGCTCCCGGTGCCCGCATCCGCCGAACTGGCCGACCGCCTGGGCGAGTGCGACGAGATCCTGGTGTCCTTCCAGAGCAAGCTCGGCGACTCCCTCCTCGCACTATCCGTCGTCCGCGCCCTGAGTGACTGGTTCAGTCTGCGATCACCGGCCAGGCGACTGCCCGTCCGTGTCGAGGGCCCGTACGCGAGACTCATCGCCCGTACCGGACTCCCCGCGGGCGAACCAGCCGTCGCGCGAGGCAAGTTCGTCGTCATCGGTGACCGCGAATCCGTCGGTCGCCATCACCCCGCCGCGCACGCCAGCATCATCTGCGACCCGGCCGCGCCCCCGTGCTGGTCCACCGACGGCCAGGCCCAGCCCGACATGCCCGCCCGCCACTACCTCGCACTCGAACGCCGCCTCGGAATCCGCCTCCCCGCCACCAGCACGTTCGCGCCCACTCTCGTCACCGGCCCGAATCGGCTCACCCAGCAACTGCATGCAGCGGGCTGGTTCGACGGCTTGACGATCGCAGCGATCACCGCCACGAGTTGGCCCGAGCGCAAGAACTACACCGCTGAGCGCTTCACCGAGGTGGCCGCCCGTATAGCCGAGGCCCGGCAGACCCCGATTCGGCTCCTGCTCATCGGCGGGGAGCACGACGGCTGCGTCCGCATCGCCGCCGCAGACTCCGCCCGCGGAGTACGGGCCCTGTACCTCGACGGCCTGCCCGCGGACGAGCTCGCCGACGTCTTCCCCCGCTGTGACCTCGTCCTCGGCAACGACACCGGCCTGACCCACCTCGCTGCCCTGGCCCGCGATCCCGACGGCGGCGGACCGCCCGTACTCGGTCTCTACGCCCGGCACGCACACAGCAAGTGGCGCACAGGCCATCCCCACCACCACGCCGTAGCCACAACCTTCTCCGAACGCATGCACCAAGGCGACCTCTGTCCCGTACGCGACACCATCGCGCCCGGCGCCGACGTCCACCTCGACGCGATCACCCCCGCCGCGCTGGCCCGCGTCTGCATGGAACTGCTGGGCAGGGCATACGGATGACTGCAGACCGACGGCGATGGCGCATCGGCGCCATCCGCCGCGCCACCCGCAACCTCTTCCTCCCGCTGGACGCCAACGGCCATCCCCTGCTGATCAAGTACACGCGAGACCGCGAGGAGGCCCGCCAGGAAATCCGCGGCCACGCCCGACTTCTCGGCCACTACCGCGTCCCCGCACTCCACGCCCACCTGCGCGTCCCCCGCGGACACTTGCTGGCCTACGAGCGACTGCCCTCAGCCCCCGACCGAGGCTTGCTGCTCGACCTGCTGAACACGGAGACGGTCACCGCGGAACTCCAGCAGTACATGGACGACCTCACCACCGCCTACCGCAACGTCATCCTGGAGACCGCTCAGGAAGCGCCGCCCACCGACGTCGTCCGCAAGCTGTACTGGGACCGGGCTGCAGCGGGGGGACGCCTGGATACGTACTACCGCGGCGCGAACTTCCCCGTGGCCGACGGCATCGTCGACCTGCCGATCACCCGCCTCGCGGAGTACGTCCTCGTGGCGAACGGCCAACCCCTGGTCTTCGGCTGGACCGCCACCCTCCGCAGGCTGCGCGCCCACTTCCAAGGCGCCAAATCCGTATGGGCCGCCCTCACCCAGGGTGACCCCACCGATGTCAATCTCGCCCACCCACTGGCTTGGCTCGACTACGACACCGCCGGGCTCAACAGCATCCTCGGCGAGTTCGCCAACTTCCTCTGGTACATCACCGCGCTCGGCGGCTGGCTCGTCCCCACCTACAACCGGGCCGCCTTCGCCGACCACCCCGCCACATTCGCCCACGTGGAAGCCAACTGGCCCCGTCTGCACCGGGTGTACGTGAACCACAGCGCCCGCACGATCCACGTCGACTACACCCCGCAGCTCTGCGCACCCCGAAGAGCGGCCGCGGCCGCCTACTGGAATCTCCTCGTCCAGCCGATCGCCGACAAGCTCTGGCCAGACGGCAACCTCGCCGAACTCCTGCGCCCCTACCTGGCCATGCGCATCCTCGCCGTCTACAACCTGGCCGACCTCGCCCCCGTCGACCGGCTCCTGCTTCTGGTGCGGCTTGCCGAGGTCACGGGCCCCACTTTCGACCCCGTCACCTTCTTCACTACCGAGGAGGCACCATGCCTGGCCCCTTGAACGGGCGCACCGCCCTCGTCACCGGAGCAACCGGCGGCCTCGGCAGGGCCATCGCCCGTCGCCTGGCCGCCGACGGCGCCGCTGTCGTCCTGGGCCACTTCGGCGCCTGGGACGACGCCCGTGAACTCGCTGACAAGATCACCGCCGACGGCGGCACCGCACGTCCGTTGGAAGCCGATCTCCGCGACCCCGACGCGGTCCGCTCCCTCTGCCGCCAGGCCCACGGCCGCCCCGGCCCCGTCGACATCCTCGTCAGCAACGCCGGCGCCTACCCCCGCACAAGCTGGGCCGACACCACTCCCGCGATCTGGGAGGACATGTTGGCCACCAACGTCACCAGCCACTACCTCCTGGCACACGAACTCACCCCCGCCATGGCCGCCCGCGGCTGGGGCCGCATCATCGCCATCGGCTCGGTCCTCGCCACCACCGGCCGCCACGACCTCTCCGCCTACATCAGCGCCAAAGCCGGCCTCGAAGGACTCACCCGTGCCCTCGCCCGCGAACTCGGCCCCGTCGACATCACCGCCAACTGCGTCGCCCCCGGATCGATCGCCGTCCCCGCCGAAGCCACGGTGGTCCCCGACCAGGAGGCCATGACCACCCGCCAACTCGCCCGCCAATGCATCCAACGCCGCGGGCACCCCACCGACATCGCCGCCGCCGTCGCCTTCCTCGCCACCCCCGACGCCGGCTTCATCACCGGCCAAACCCTCCGCGTCGACGGCGGCTGGATCCTTGGCTGACATCTGGCTCATGCGCCACGCCGCCTACGAAGGCCACCGCCCCGGCCACCACGCCCCACCCGACGCCCCCCTCTCCGCCGAAGGCCGCACCCAAATCCACCGCGCCCTCCCCCTCCCCGACGGCATCACCGCCATCGTCACCAGCCCCCTCCACCGCGCCCGCCAAACTGCCGGCCTCCTCTCCGATCTCACCGGCGCCCGGGTCGTCGACACGACCCCGCTCCTTGCGGAGTGGCGCGCCCCCAGCATGGTGATCGGCCACACCCCCGACACGTACCCGCCCGAGTACCGCGCCTGGCGCGTACAACGCGCCACCAAGCCCTGGCTGGCCTGCGGGGACGGCGAGAGCCTCACCGAGCTGTACGACCGGGCCGGCCGCTGCGCCGACTACCTCGCCGAAGTCCACCGCGGCCGGAACGGCGACGTGTTGGCTGTATCCCACAGTGTGCTTCTGAGCGCATTGACGTGCCTCGACACCTGCTCGCAGAACCCCGAAGTTGCCTTGCAGCAGGAATGGCCCTTCGCCCACCTGATCAACGCCGCTACGAGGCTGTGAACCACAGCGGCCTGGTGTCTCAGCCGGATTGAAGCTCCTCCATCGGCCGCTCGGCTGCCAGTCGAGCGGGCCGAAGGCGAGGGTCCTCCGGATGAGCATACGGCCCGGCGATCTTCGCGCACGCGAACAGTGCCATCACCTACCGTCCCGGCTGTCCAGGTCACGGTGGCGCTCCCTTCGCACTCGCTCGGCCAGTTCCGGTACCGCGAGGGGCTGCGCCCACAGCGACGCCGAATCCAGGCCCCGAGGCGCCGTGCCCCAGTCCTCTCAGTCGAACAGACAGAACCGCGGCCCCGTCACGTTCGCCCAGTTCATATCTCCATGGGCAGGACGCCATTGCCCCACTGCCGCAGCCGGCGCGCCGCGAAAGACCGCGCGGATGACCTGGCTGACGTGAGCCGCAGTGATCGCGACCGTGTCCGGCGTCGCCAGCCTCGTGGTGTGCGCGCAGGCCAAAGCGTCCAGGGAGGAGTTCAGCGTCGACCACCAATCGCTTGGCAGCTCGGGCGCCTCAGTCAGAACGCCACCCGACTTCACCGGCGTGTCGGGCAACAGGTCCATCTCGTCCGCACGCCACATGACGCCTTCAGCGTCATCCCGCCAGGACACCGCCGACCACCACGTCGGCTGGGCGACGCCCACCAGGAGCGCGGCGCACTCCGCACCATTCCACTCCTGCACCCCGATCCGCGAACGGCCGCCGCTCGATCCGCACCCACGTACCGGCCTCCGACCGCGTCCCGATAGTCCGCCGCTTACGTACCACGCCCTCCCGGTCCAAGCCGGTCTGAAGCGCGCGCTCGACCCGCGTCATAACCTCGTCCACCGGTTCTTGGCGCAAGTCGACCGCTCGAGTCGAAGATGCCGAAGGAGTCATACCCGGGAACCTAGCGCCGCTGCCGCAGCCCCAGATACCTCCATCGGCTTCCGTCTACAGAAAGCGGGAGCCAGTCACGCTCACAGACGACCAACCGCCATCACCCCACCCCTCGCACACGGAAAAACGGTCATAGGATGCTGTGCAGCAGCGGCGACAGGCCGTGCCAGGCTCACTTAGCCGGAAGCAGCGGCGCCAAGAAGCGGCTCGGCTCGCCGTGCCAGGTGATGGCCAGGGCGTCGCGGGCGCGGGTGGCCGCCACGAAGAGCAGAGAGCGGGCGCGGTGGAGTTCGCGCTGGTAGCGGCTCGCGTCGGTGTGGGCCCACGCGTCGACGGAGGCGCGCGGGACGAGTCCCTCGGAGGCTCCGGCGATAATCAGGCAGCGGTACTCCAGGCCCTTGAAGCGATACATCGTTCCGATGTGGACGCCCTGCTCGCTGCGCGGGCCGTTCTGCGTGATCTCCGTGGCCGTGATGCCGCGACGGGCGAGGCGATCGGCGAGTTGGGTGACCATGTCGTTTGTCGGGACGCAGATGGCCGTGGATTCGCGGGGTACGTCGTGCCAGGCCCTCAGCTGTTCCACCACCAGGTCCATCTCCTCGTCCCAGCTGCGCGCCCCGCGCAGCGAGGGGGATGGGCCGTGGAGGACGGAGCGGTACCCGGCGAGGGTGTCCGTGTCGCCGTCGAGGTCGTCGTAGTCAGCGCCGTCCAGGACGCGGATGGCTTCGCGGAGGATCTCCCGGGTCGTACGGTAGCTGAGTGTTAGTCGCGATGACCGGCCGCGGATGTGGACGCCGAGGCTACCGAGGGTGACCTGGTTGTCGTAGATCCGCTGGTGAGTGTCGCCGACGAGGAAGATGTCGTCGGGGGCTGACGGCACCATGGCACGCAGCATCTTCCAGTGGGCGGCGCTGAGATCCTGGGCCTCGTCGACCACGATGTGCCGGTAGCGGTAGCGCAGCCAAGCGCCCGACCCGGCCTCGACGTCGAGGTTGTCGAGGCCGCCGCGGTCCTGACGTTCCCCGGCACGCTTCTCGGTCTTGTCCCGGCGGACGGTCTCCAGCCGAGCAGCCCGCTCGGCGACCTGGCGGTGGGTCTCCAGTCCCTTGGTCTCCAGCCGCTGGACGAAGCGCTCGGCGAGCTGCCACACCTTGGCCCGCTCGGCGCGGCTGAGGCTGACTCCCCGTCCGGCCCGACGGACGACGAAGTAGTCGTTCCGGGACGTGACGGCCTGGCCGAGGATGACCTGGTTCCACTCGTCGCTGAGGAACTCGGCGTTCCAACGGGTGTCACCCACCTCCACCAGAAGTTCGCGCCATTCGCGGAGCGCTGCGGTGTCGTCGATCCGCCGGTTCGCGTTGCCCGGGTCCGCCTCGTTGACGATGCGGGTGGCCAACTGGTCGACGTGGGTGATGTCGACACGGGCAAGTACCTCGGGGCCGCCGAGCGAGAGGATCCGGGTCCGCAGGTCCGCCGCGAGGTTCCGGTTGAACGTGGTGAAGAGGACGGGCTTGTCGCGGCCGGGCGGGAGGTTGCGCACCAGGTGGCGCACGCGATGGAGGGCGACGATCGTCTTGCCGGTCCCCGGCCCGCCCCCGACGCGTGCGGGGCCGTTGTAACGCCGGTGGACCAGTTTCTCCTGCGTCGGGTGGAGAAAGTTCTTCCAACGCCCGAAGTCGCCCTCTTCCAGGATGCTCTGCAGCGACTCGTCGTCGGTGATGACGACGGTCTGGGAGCGGTCGACGGCCGCCTGCCAGTCGTCGGTGTCGAGGTTCTTCTCCGGCTCTGGCACGGCGACGGGTGCGGTGACCTGCTCCATCACCTCGTCGTACGGGACCCCGTCGCGCAGCCGGAGGAGCACCTCCCCTGTGTGGCGGGGAGCGTACTCGGCGAGGCCGAGCAACTCGTCGTCCGTGGTGAGCTTGCGGACGATCGGCATGAGGGGCGCGGCGACGCCCAGGTCGGCGAGCTGCTGATCGGTGTACGCAGCGAAGAGCCGCTCTTCCGGAGCCGCAGCCGCAGCCGGGGCCGGTTCCGGCGCGGGTACAGACGCGGGGGCGGCCGGCGGCTTGGGTTCACTGCGCAGCACCTTCTGCTCGACGACGTGGAGGTCGACGTACTCGATGGCGCCGGTGACGTAGTTGATGCCGTAGTTGAGGCGGTCGAGGTTCTCGTAGACGTGGCTGCGGTGCTGAACGGCGACGAGGAGCCAGTCGTCGCGGCCAAGGCGGATCATCAGGGCCCGCCACTCGCGGTTGACGCGCGCCGACCAGAGCCGTTCGTGTCCCTCCAGCCGCTTGAGGTGGAGACGACCTGATTCGGGGTTGCGCCGGAAGTCGTGCTGGAACGTGTAGAACGCCCCGAGGACCGCACGGTCCAGCTTGATGATCTCCTTGTCGGCCTTGTCGAGTAGGCGCAGGGTGACGCCCGTCCGCGGCGCGCCCGTGACGCTCATCGCTGGTACTCCTCATGGTCGTTCGCCGCCCCGCCGCCCCCCGCGCGGGAGGGGCCATCCTCCCCGCCAGAGGGGCCGCCCGCCAGCTCGCCGAGTTCGCCGGCGTCCCATTCCGTCGCGGTACGCACCTGCCAGCCCGCCACCCGGTACGCATTGTCCCGCTCCGCCGCGTCGACGTCCCGCCCCGAACCCGGGTCCGGCCGGTGCGCGAGTACGACGCCGACGCGCCGGTCGGGCCAGGCGAGTTCCGCGGGCCAGGCTTCGGCCCCCAGCTCGTAACCAGCTTCCGGCACTGGCACGTCCCGGTTCGCGAGCGCCTGGGCGAGCGCGAGCAACCCGGGCTCGTCGACCAGCAGCTCGATTGTGTCGTCCCAGGCAGGATCCCGTACACCCGCCGCGGGCTGCGGTACCCCCCGCTGGGATGCGAGCCATCCGACGCCGCCGGTGACCCCCAGCTCACGGGGCTGGAAGTCGGCCAGCATGCCGGTCGTGAGCTGCACCCCATCGCCCTCGCCCGCGTCGAGGAACTGGAGCAGATTGCTCCAGTACAGCCACGCCCGCCAGCGCCTGCGGTGCCCAGCCTCGTCGTCCCGCACCGACTCCGCCCGGTCGTCCAGTACGGTCAGCGCAGTCCACACCGCTCGGGTCGGCCCCCCGCGCGGGTCGAGCACGATGGTCAGCGGGCATCCTGACGCATCACGAGTGGCCATGACCTGGACGGCACCGTGCCCACCGGCCAGCCGCTGGCCGCGCAGCGATTCGCTGATCCTGCGCCCGATGTCCGCCCCGTCGGCCAGCGCCCTGCTTGTGGCGGAGACGGCGGCGAAGCCGGCGAGCGCGCTCTGGGTGCGCCGACGCCATACGTCAGGATCCGGGTCAGTGAGGTAGCCGATCAGCGTCTCGACCGGATTCGCCCACACCAGGCGCGTCAGGTCACGGGTGTCCCCGGCATGCATGCGCCGGTGCACGTCCATGGCCGTCTTCTGCGCGGTATTCGGGTACGGACGCCACGGGGGGGCGGCCTGCGGGCCGGTCTGCCCGGTCCAGGCCTGCACGTCGTCCCAGGTGAGCTGGAAGACCTGCCAGCCTTCCGTACGCAGCCGAGTGCGCTTGGCCGCGTCCTGCTCGGCGCAAGGGTGCTCGGGGCTGGCGTGGTAGCGGTACCCGTCGAGGTAGACGGCCACCCGGCGGTCACCGCCGGTGCTACGGAAGACCACGTCCGGCCGGGTGAAGCCGAGCGGGGTCTGGGTCTCCATCTGCCAGCCGCGGACGGTGCCGTCGGCGGCTTTGAAGCGCAAGGTGGTGTCCCGGGTGCCGTCCGCCACGAGCTCGGTGCGGACGCTGACCTCGTCGGTCCGCTCGGCCCATTCCAGCAGGCCTCGCCGGAAGAGCGCCTCCAGTTCGCTCTCCACCTGGTGGACCAGGGTGATGTCCCGGGTGGTGGCGACCGGTCGGACCTCCCACCGGTCCTCGGTGCGGCCGAACAGGTCGCCGAGCATGTCCAGCGCTTGCTCGCGGGAGACCAGTTCGTACTCGCTGTCGCTGACGTGTCGCAACAGGCACCGGTGGCAGGCGGATCGGCCCTGCCCGACGCACACGCAAGTCTCGATCGCTTCACGGGCCGCGGCGAGGACGTTCCTGAGGCCGTCCTGGCCGGCGAAGCGGTGCAGGTAGCCAGTGCCGCCGGGGAGGGTGTCGTACAGCACGAGGTAGTGACGGCGGTGGGCGCTCTCGCCGCCTTCCTCCGGCATGGAGTCGGTAAGGACGGCCAGGTGGTCGGGGTCACCGCCGTAGCTGCGGGCGATGCCGGCGAGCAGCAGCGCCTTGAACGAGACGAGTCTTTCCCGGGTGTGGGCGGTGACGGCGGGGATGAGGATGCGCAGCGCGTCGGTGTCCAGTTCGTGGGCGAGTAGCAGCCGCTCGCCGCGCCGGGCTGCATCGGCTCCGGCGCGTCGCCTGGGGCACCAGGGGCGGTGGTACCTGCCGTACCCGGCCGGGTCGCCGGTGTCGTGGGCGGCAGGGCCGCCGTCCGGGTCGGCGAAGCCGCACGCGTCGCAGACCCAGAAGGGGTTGAGCCGGACCTCCTGCCCGGCGAAGGAGGTGTCGGTGCCGCCGTCGACCCGGACGGCCCCGACGTTGATGTGCCGGATCTTCGCCTGCCGGGTGAACTCCCAGCCGAAGGTCGCGTGCGAGTGCTGCCAGGCCTCCTCGACGTCGCGCGCGTCGATGTCCACTGCGGGGACGACAGTGTAGTGCCGCCGCTCCCGCTCATCGGTGTCGTCGCGTACGCGCACGTCGTCGCGCTTGTCCCGGGAGGTGACCCGGTGCGGTACGAGGACCTTGTGCAGGCAGCCAACGTCGCCGATGGCGGCGGAGCAGCAGCGGGGGCAGGCCGAGGCGTCCTGCTCGGCGCGGTGGGTGCGAATGTGCCCGCAGTCGGGGCAGACCCTCCACCACAGCCAGGCAGGGCGGCCGGGGCTGCCGACGTCGAGGCCGGTGACACGGTGCTTGTAGCCCTGGACGTAGTAGTGGTTGCCGGGGGCGAACTCGGTGAGGGCCAAGCGTGCCGGGCGGCTGTGCCGGAGGGCCTTGCTCTGGTCCTTCCGGTCGTCGATGCGGTCCTCGCCGCCCCTGCGGCGGCCCTCGCGAGTGTCGTCGTCGCGCTTCTCGGTCCAGGTGAGGGTGGCTTCCAGCTCCGTGCTCGTGTCGATCAGGCTGTAGTTGGGCAGCAGACCGAGGTCGACAAGGGCCCCGTGCGCGGTGGTGCGGCTGATCTCGCGGGACAGGCGCGCCACGTCCCGGCGTTCGGCCCGGAGCTCGCGCCCTTGCCGCTCGTGGTCAGGGTCGCCGGCAACGAGCAGCCCGTGGGCCTGGTCGATGGCCTCGGTACGCCGCTGGAGTTCGGCCCGGCGCTCCTCCCAGCGCGTGCGAGCGGCGTCCAGGACGCCGCCGAGACCTTTCGGGCCAGGATCGGTCGCGTACGTGACGAGGGCGGCGCGGGCCTGCGGACTTACGCCGCTACCGCGGGTTTCGTCGTACGGGGGGAAGAGGTCGAGGAAATTCTGGACAAGGCGTTCCCCGGCGGCGTGCGCGGCCTCGGCGAACTCCGCCTGCCAGGCCGCCGTCCCGAACAAATCGGTGGCCCGGCTGGGCAGCGGGCGCAGCGACGTACCGTCGGGCGCGGTCAGCCGCCCGGCGGCGGCGAGGTCGAGAAGGTGGGCCAGGTACTGGCGGCGCAGGATCTCGGCCGCCGACAGGTAGCAGCCGGGCGGCAGCACGTCCCCGGCGATCATCAGTCGGGGGTCTTCGAGGTAGTAGCGGTCGCGCGGGCCCCGGTCGACCATAGTGAGCAGGTACGCGTTGCCGGTGCTGCGGCCGGCCCGGCCCACGCGCTGGATGTAGTTGGCCGGCCCCTTCGGTAGCGAGGCGAGTACGACGGCTGACAGGTCGCCGATGTCGATCCCGAGTTCGAGAGTGGGAGTGCAGGACAGCACCTGCGGGTTGGCGTAGTGGACGTCGACGCCGTCGCGGAAGGCCTTCTCGACGGCTTCCCGCTTGGCGCGGCTGAGTGCGCCGGTGTGCTCGGCCGTGTTGATGGTGAAAACGCCCGCGTCTCGGTACATGCGCCGGTAGAAGTCGTCGGTGAAATCCCGTTGCCTCAGGCCGCTGTCCAGGTCGCGGCCGGTGCGGAGCCTGCCGGCGCACCGGTAGCGGGGGCAGGGCTGTCTATACCACAGGTCGGCGAGGTCGGGGTGGACGGTCTGCTCCCAAAAGCAGCGCGGGCAGTGCGCGGTGGCGTGGGGCAGAACCTCGTCGGCGAGCTTGCGGACCTGGATGTGGCCGGGTTGCAGCCCGTAGACGCGGGTGGCGCCATCCAGCGCGGTGCGTACGGAGAGGGCGCCCATGTCGGCGAGCGCGGGCAGCAGGCGGGCGAGGAAACCGCCCGCGGCCTCCGGGGGCAGGCCGAGGGCGCGTACCACCCAGTCCTGGTACCAGCCGAGCCGGCCACTGAGCACGTCGAAGTCCTCGCTGCCCTGCTTGGGCGAGCCGAGGAGGAAGGCGGGTGCGGACAGCCCGCGCGGGAAGGCCGGCATGCCGGTCGCCCGCCCGCCCCAGATCGCCCACCGCCGCACCCCCGCCTGGTCGAGCCAGGGGTCCAGCCAGGCGTGCCGGACGGCGCCCCGGGTGCGCAGCCGCTCCAGCAGGCCCTTCACGAAGCCGAGGTACTCGTCGGGCCCCGGCGCGGACCCGTCGGGCAGGGCGATCTCCCCCGGCGTGGTGAGCAGCAGTTCCCGTACGAGGTCCGCAACGGCGTCCGGGTCCTCGATGGGCACGTCGGCGGCGACGGTACGGGTGAACTCCAGGGTGCGTCCCTGCCGGGACCGCAGCCCGAACTCCATGACGGTGGCGAACGCCAGGCGTTGCGCGATCAGCTCCCAGGTGGCCCGGGACCCGCGGCTGCGGCCGGACAGTAGGGTGTCAACGCCGCGGACCATGTGCAGGTCCGGCGGGATGACGGCGGCCTGCACCTCCGTGCTGTCGACGACGTCCGCGATCAGGTCGGCGGCCAGGTCGTTGAGGGTGGTCGGCTCGTCCTCGTCGATGCGGCTGGCGAGCAGTGCGCGCAGCGAGAAGGTGTACGAGCGGCTGGCGACGTATCCAGCGCGGTGGGCGGCGTCCTGGACGGAGTCGTTGAAGAGCAGGGTCTTGTTCTCGTGCAGCGTCTTGTCCAGCTCGCCGCCGGTGAAGAGCTGGGTGATGGAGGCGGCGGCGAGCGCGGCCAGACCGGTGCCGAGGTAGCGGATGGAGTTGAAGGTGCGGCAGGCGGGGCACTGGTCGCGTTCCGCGGCGCGGTCGCCGTCGAGGTCGACGTGCACGAAGGCGGCGTCGTGGCCAGGGCCCGGCCGACCGGGCCCGCCGCCAAAGTCGTTCTCCGGCGACAAGGGCCGCAGCCGCCCGCGGCTGCCCTCAAGGACCATGACGACCGGCCCTCCGCGACGGCGTTCCGCCCCGGGGCCCAAGGCCGCCTCGTGCGCTTCATGCGGGGTGGCGGCGATCATGTTGCGCACCCTGCGCTTGTCGCGACTCACGGAGGCGCGGCGAATCCTCGTCGCGGTCAGGTCGAGGTCGGCCGGGTCGATCTCCGGAGAGTACGCAGCCCAGCCGGAGCGCCCGCATTCGCGGCAGAACACGGCGGGCAGGAAGACGTCCGCGGGCGGCGTGGCGCTGTCGTCGGCTGGTACGGGGGGCTGCTCGGCGGCGTCCAGGGGTACGGCGGGGCCCTCGCCGTCGTACGGGAAGGGCCGGGCGGCGAGTTCACGGTCGCTCAACCGGCCGCCGGCTGGCACCCGTTCGTCGTCCCAGCGGAATTCGGCGCGGGCCGCGCTGACCCCGCGCAGCACGCGGGTGACCGACCGCACCCAGTGGTGGACCTCGATGGACAGCAGCGGCTGCCCGGGGTCGTCGCGGTTGCGGGCGTACGACAGCAGCGCGATGTACCGGGCGAGTGCCAGCGCGGCCACCCGCGGCCGCTGCTGCACGTCCGCGCCCCAGTGGTAGGCATACCGCGGCAGCACCTCGGTGATCTCGGCGAGGGTCTTGGGGGCGCCGTCGAGGATCTCCAGCACGGCGGCGGTGAGCCGGTGCCGGCGCAGTACGCCTCCCAGCTCCTCGGGTGTCGGCCCGCTCAGCTTGGTGAAGGCGGTGACGAGGGCGTCCATGGCGTCTCGGTCCCGGGTGGGGTCGCCCAGCGCCAGGACCTCCTGCGGGGAGGGGAAGGGCAGGGTGAAGTCGCTCTCGCCGGTGAAGTCCTTGGCGGAGCGTCTGTCCTCGCCGACGACCGAGTCCGCCGGGAAGGGCACGCCGAAGACCTGCTCGGCGACCTCACGCATCCCCGCCTCGTCATCGGCGCCGCTGGCCCCGAGGGTGGCCGACGTGGCGACCGGGCAGATCGGCCCGAGCGGCCGGCCGGGCTCGGCAAGCCTGGTCACTGACCCGAGCCGCCGCAGCAGCATGGCCACGTCCGTGCCCTGGGCCCCGTCGTAGGTGTGGAATTCGTCCAGGACCACGAACGCGAGGGCCGGGTCCTGCCACAGCGGCTGGTCCTCGGGTCGCTGCAGCAGCAGGTCGAGCATCTTGTAGTTGGTGATCAGGATGTCCGGCCGAGTACGCCGGATCTCCTCCCGATCCAGGGCGACCGCCGGGTTGGCCCGCTTGAACTCCTGCGACGGCGTGTCGCCGATGTAGAGCGCCGCCCGCACGCCCGCGTCCCGCAGCCGGGTGTCCTTCGGGTCGCTGAGTCGCTTGCCGATGCGCTGCGCCTGGTCGGTGGCGAGCGCGTTCATCGGGTAGAGCAGCACCGCTTTGACGCCCTCCCGTCCTGCCAGGCGCTCCCGCAGGCAGTGGTCGAGCAGCGGAATCAAGAAGGCCTCTGTCTTGCCCGACCCGGTTCCCGTGGTGACGAGCGTGGGTCGCGCCGGCCCGTGCAGTGTGGACAGCCGCTCCCAAGCCAGCTCCTGGTGCCGGTATGGCGTCAGGTGTGGGTGCCAGCTCAGGTGCCGCTTCCAGTCCGCCCCGACGGCCCTGGGGAAGGGGGTACGAATACGCAGGTAGGGCCCGCGGAAGATCCCGTCGTCGGCGTCCCCGAGGAAGTTCTCCAGCGCCCGCCGCGTGCTCTCGTCAGCCAGCGCGTACGTCGTCGCGAGGTACTGGCTCAGGCTGGCCCGTACCTGCTCTGCGGCGAGAGTGGGACGCACGCGCGGGACCTCCTAGGTGCTAGTGCTCCTGGCGGGAGCCGGGCAGGTCGGGGCGCCCGTTCACCGCCTACGGTAGCGGTGACGGCGGGGCTGCTCCGGTCCGGATCACACGCCGCGCTTGCGTCCGACGTAGGCGATGCGCAGGGTGCGCTCCTCGTGGATCAGCCGGAAGTGCATACGGCCCGGTTTCGGCAGGAACTCGCAGTGCCAGTCGAACAAACGGCTCTCACCGTCGTCGTCCTCGAACCAGCAGTCGCGCCTACGGGACTCGAACTCGGTCCGCACGTAGGAACGCCACAGGGGTGCGATGGGTCGCAACTCCGGGTCCCAGTCGCTGACCGCGTCCTGCAACTCGCCGAGCCGTTCGCCCACTGGGCGCACCCACACCTCGGGCAGTGCGGTGAAGTGCTCTTCGGACAGCCGCGTGAACTGTAGCAGCGGGAAGAGGTTCGCGCGTAGGCTCCACAGCTCAGCGCCGGATCGCAGACGCTCTACGGCTTGCTGCCGGCCGGCGTCCGTACCACGTCTGATCCACGGCAGGTGCGTATCGACGTGCTCGCGGGTGGCGGCGTGCATGACCTCGACCGCGGTGCATGCGGAAGCACCCTCCGGGTCCTCCAGCAACTCCTCCCGTTCGAGGGCCAGCCGGTCCAGGTCCCAGCACGGCTTCAGTGGCAGGGAGACGCCAATGCCGCCCATCAGGTGCGCGGCGCCCAGCCCGACCACGGAGTCGCCCTCGTGGCGGTAGTCGACCTCGGAGTAGGTCTCGCCGTCGGGGTAGACGGCCGCGTGCGGGTACTTGGTCTGCATGACCAGTAGCCGCTTCCACAGGTCCCTGGCCGCCGGGGTGCCGATCCACCTGCCGATGGGGTGGCCCTGGGCCAGATGTAACGCGGTGATGGGCTCCTGAGCCACGAGCACGGTGCCGGACCGGTCCACCCTCGCGACGGCGACGACGGCCCTGGCGAGCTCGGTCATGGCACGGTTGACCCGCTCCGGATCGGCGCTCGTCTCGCAGGACTTCTCGTTCAGGAACAGCTGCGGCACGTCTCCCCCTCCGCGATGGTGTGCGCCTCGCCCTGCCTCCCCAGGCAGGCCGGTAATGTCAGCCGATGAGCTGGTCGAGCGTGTTTTCCAGCTCGTCGAAGAACCCGGAAGGCCACTGGTCGAGCATGCCGTCCGCGTCGATCCGCGGCGTGACGACTTCCGTCCCGGTGCCGTCGCCGCGGAAGTAGTGGAACACCGCTTGCTCGGGAGTGAGGCGCCCCTGCTTCACTGCGAGCCGAACGCCGTTGATCACGTGGTCGCTGTGCGTCTCCATGATGACCTGGGCGCCCTGCGCGGCAGCAGCCGCGGCCAGCGCGGCCATCTGCGTCTGGCCTTGCGGATGCAGGTGCGCCTCCGGGTTCTCAAGCAGGACAAGGGAGCCGGGGCGGGCTGTCAGGCAGGCCACGACGACCGGTAGAACGTAGGTGAGACCGAAGCCGACGTGACTGGGGCGGCGGCGCCGGGTGGCGCCGAGAGTGCCCTGGAAGCCGTACGAGAGGCGTACGGCGTCGGTGCCCTCGATCGCCACTGCCTCGATGTCCACTCCAGGGCACAGATCGCCCATCCAGGCAGCGGTCTGGTCGAGCAGGAGATCGGACGAGGCACGCGGATGACGCATCGGGCCCGCGGGGATCGTCGTGCCTCTTTCGGCGTGATGTCGGAGGAAGTTGACGGTATGCTCTCCGCGCACACCGAGGAAGCCCCGGCCGATAGCCGCCTGGTGGTCACGCGGGTAGAACTCGGCGGGCGAGATGCGGTCCGCGTGCAAGTACTGGAAGTGCTGGGGATCGGTGAGGAAGGACGGGGCCAAGGATTCAGGTCCAGCTGGTCGGTGACTGCCCTCCGAGGAGAACGGCAGGTCCACGGTCATCAACGGCAGCAAGTTCTGCTCGGCCTCGTACCTCACGTTCCAGCGGTAGTGGTACGGTCCCTCGTCAATGGCGAGGCCGATCTGCGGCTCGTCCTCGGCGAAGTCCTCATGCAGGACGTCCTCTCCCGTTCCCAAGCCGACGAGTTCGCCGTTGAGTAGGAAACCCTGGTCGGGAACGCGGATCACCCCAGACTGTCGCGCCCTAGACAAATAGTCCGAGACTTCGAGATCCCCCGCCTCATACGACTGCCGCAGCAGCGCAAGGGCCTGGAGCACGCTGCTCTTGCCGGACGAGTTGAGTCCGGTGAGGAGGGTAAGCGGGCCTAGCGGTAAAGACGCTTCGCGGAACGCCTTGAAGTTGCGCAGCGTCAGACGGTCGATCACTGCTCTGCTACCCCCCGGAACAACCGTGCCATGTACTGGAATCGCGTACGGACCTTCGCTGGGTCGCCCGTGCCGATAGAGATCGACCGGTCGAAGTCCCAGTCCTGCTGCAGTTCACCGAACCGGTCAAGCAAGATGTCCTGAGACGCTATCAGCCTGCCAATCTCCTCGGGGTCAAGTAGCGCGAGATTGACGGCGATCGTCTCGAACAGCGCCTTGTTGATGGGAGAACGGCCCGGCCCATCACGCCGCTTCCGGAAGGCTTGCTTACCGAAGAGGAAGCTCGCGCAGCCCATGGCCAGCCGGAACTCATGGATCAGCTGCTTCCGCTGCTCCTCGTCGAGCGCGTTAACCCGGTACATCGCTGCGGTGAGGAAGCTGGCAAAGTCCTTCTCTGCGTACTCGGTCGGGTTGGTCAGCCGGAAGGCGAGGAAGCGCAGCACGAGCTCCCGATCGGCCATCCGCTCGCTGGACACACTCCATTGGGTAGCCAGGCCGAAAGACGGGTCTTCGGCCAAGTCTGCGAGGAACGCTCGGACCGGCCCGGCCACCAGCGCGTGCCGCAGCTCCTGCGCCGTTAGCGGTACACCGCCGGTGTTGATCCGGGAGAACACGTTGTACTTGACGCTCTCCGGGGTGCCCTGCTCGATGATGTGGACCGTGAGCTGAGACTCCCGCAGCCTGATCTTCATCCGTCCGGCCAGGTCCTGGTAGGTGCTGCCGTTGGACCCCCACAGGTAGTCCAGACCCCGGAGGGCCAGCGGACCGAGGCCGGTGAGGCCGGGCTCCATGAAGCGGGCGATGGCGGTGAGCCGCTGCACACCGTCCACCACTGCCCACCTGTCGTCGTCCATCTGGGCCATGTGGAAGTTGGAGATCGGGATACGCAGCAGCAGCGACTCGATGAGCCGACTCTGCCTGACATCATCCCAGACCCCCACCCGGCGCTGGAAGTCCGGCTTCAGGTCGATCATTTCCTCCCGCAACCGGGAGAGCAGCAGGTCCACGGTGGTGGTCTCCGTGTGGATCCTGATCTCCTCGGGCCGGAACGGAGCGCCATCGACGTCGTCGGGGGGGTCTCCCTGATCATCCTCGTCGTCGGAGGGCAACTCCAACTCCACGCCGGTCGGCCGGCCGTCGGGGCCGATCTCCAGCGGCACCCCCAGCGAGAACGGATCGTGCTCCTCCCCGACGTCCTCCGGCGTGGCGTACCCCCGGGCCCCCGGCGGTTCGCGCCGCCCGGCACCCGGGCTGCCGCTCTCCGCATCCGCCATGTCGCCCGTCGCCCTCCGTCGCCGCCCGATGCTCTGCCCCACCAGCGTATAGAGGGGGTCGCACCCTGTCAGGGAGGCGGCGCCCGGGCTGGTGGCGTTCACCGCTCCTTGGCTGAGGCGTCTTGGAGGCGCGCGGAGAAGTAGGCGTGGGCCTCGCGCATCTCCTTCTCACGGTCGGCCTTGAAGAAGGGGGCGATGTAGCCCTCGGGGGGGTCAGTGCGCTGCTTGCTCTGGTAGGCGAGGAGGTGTTCGTAGTGGTCTTTGGTCTGGCCGAAACCGTACGTGTAGCGATCGCCGGCGATCTTGCGTTCGCTCGCGTCGAACCACGTCACGGCGTCGAAGTCCTGCATGATCGGGAAGCGGGACTTGTACATGGCGACGAGGGCGTCCGCGCTCACACCGAGCCAGACGGCGACCAAGGAGTCGATTTCCACGAGGGCGGCTCGTCGCGCTCGCTCGGTCCGCAGCGGGGTTGCCCGGTCCCATGTGGGCCCGACCTCGTGGAGAGGCCGCAGGTCCGGCCATTCCACCGCCCACGGTTCGTAGCCTGCCCACGTGGGCTCGTATAGCTCTTCCCACAGCTCGGCGTAGGCGGAGGTCAAGCAGTTGAGCCGCAACGTGCGCAGAAGGAGGGCCGAGGCAAGCGGGTTGTCGACCGTGGGCGCGGGCAGACGCTTGGCGGGGGTCACATCGAGATTTCTCACGCGGACTGTGCGAAGCAAATAGTCCACTGGGAGGGACGCCCAGAACCCAGCCAGCAGCGCTGTACTGCGATTGTTGGGCAAAGCTGCGCTGCGCAGCGCATCGACGTGCGCGGCCCCAGGGGGCAACAAGGCTGTGTAGAGCGCCCTTTCCGTATCGGGTGCGATCATCTTGCGCCACGCCACCCGGTAGAACTCCGTGAACGGTCGCCGTAGCCGCCGCAGCAACTCCGCCTCCACCTGCTCTTCTGTGACGTGGGCGGGCGTCAGGCCGAACCGTCCAGCGGCAACTGTTCGCGCTCGCGCCACCTCGCGCTCCGACGCCTTGAGCTGGCCCAGCGTCCTGCCGTCGCTCCACTTGTCCTGCTCGGCCCGGTAAACGTTGGGCTCCGCGACGTACACGTACTCGGACTCCGGCACTGCGTCGTCTGCCAGCGTCATTGGGTTGAGTCCCAGGACCTCGCCAGCGCCTTGGCTGGGCTGTTTGAACATCGGGTTGGCCAGGCCGATCTGCGGGCCCTTGAGGATCACCTCCGACCAGTCGGCGGGCCTCCAGGTCACGCCCATGTCGTCCGGCTTGTTGTAGCCGATGAGGTCGTCATCCTTCGCGGTCTTCTCGTTGTACCCGCTGCTGATCTGTGGCTCATACACCCCGAGCCGTAGCGGGTACTCTGCAAGCGCCTCGATCGCCTGCGCCTCGGCCGTACTCACTGGGGACAGCAACCGGGCCTGGCGTACGGGCTGTGTCTCGTCGCCCGTGAGCTTCTGCCACCGGGACAGCGTCGCCTCGTCCACACGCACGATCCGCTTGTGGTGCGGTCGCTCGTCCCAACTGTCGCCGTAGCGGACGCCCGGGTCGGGGGCCGTTCCGTCGTCGTCCTCCGACAGGCGCAAGGCGTCCACCGAGAAGAGCCAGGACAGATGGTCGAAGCCGATCTCGCCAGGCTGACCGTAGACGTGCACACCGAAGTGGCTGGACCTGCCGACAGGGGGCGGGAAGAACCTGTTGCCTGAGTTCACGAAGTCGCCGTGGATGCGCAGTCGAGCGTACGCGGCCTCGCGTAGCCGCCCTTCCTTGTCGCCACTGAAGTGTGTGTCTGGGTGGACCAGGCCGATCGTGCCGTGCTCGGCCATGTGCTCCCAGGTCCGGCACATGAACGCGCGGTAGAGGTCCGGGCGTGTCCCCGAGATCAGCGGATACGTCGCAGAGCTGCCCAGAATCTCAGCCACGCAAGTCGTCGTCGTCATGTCGCGCAGATACTGCGTGCGGTCGACAGCGTTCGCCACAATCGCGCCTTTGCGTTCCTTCCGCGCGGTGGCTTGCGGCTTTTCCTCCAGCTGGAACCACGGGTCGAACTCCGCCAACGCCACGCTCTCGTTCCAGTCCGGCCGCACCCACGGCGGGTTCCCCACCTGGAGGTCGAAGCCGCCCGACCGGCTGCGGAAGACGTGCGCGAAGTGCAGCTCCCAGTGGAAGAAGCCGTGGCCATCTTCCGCCTTTATGTCCCGCTCCGTCGAGCCGGCGATCGCCTCCACCGTGTCCAGCCACGGGTGACGGAACGGCAGCAGTGCGGCCGGCTGCATGCCGAGGAAGCCCTCCAATCGGTCCTCCACGTCGGCCAGCAGGTCAAGCGCTTCCTCCGGGGGAAGGTTGTCGATGCCGGAGAGCAGGGAGTCCGCGGGCATGTCCACCTTGCCCAGGACGGCTTCCAGGAAGTCCAGCCAGTCGCCGAAGCTCTGGAGCGGGATCGTCCTCCGCTCCAGCGGGCGCGACGAGGGTCGACGGCGCCCGGCCTCCGGCTCGTCGGGCGTGTCCAGCTCCTGCTGCTCGCCGTCCGGGTCGTCGAAGAGGCCGGCGACCCGCCACCGCTGGTCGCCCACAGCGGGGGCGGGCGGGGGCGGCGGCACGTCAGCGATGGCCACGGAGCCCGCCTCGTACGCCGGGGCCGTGCCGTCGAGTTCGGCCACTTTGTCCAGCGGCCAGAACCACAGCGCGCACCACGCGTCCATCACCGTTTTGAGGCGCCAGTACGGCGTGCCGAGGCGGGTCAGGCGGTCGAGCACCTCCTGCCTGTCCTCGGCCTCTTCGGACTGCTCCAGCCAGTCCGCGCCCCATACGTCAATGCGGCGGGCGACCACCTGCTCGGAGAGTTCGAGGCGGGTGGCAACGAGGGACCACAGGAACTCCACCCGCCTGGCCACGCCCTGCAGGCGGTGCAGCTCCGTCTTGGCGGCGGACCGGTGCCACCGGTCGTAACGCTTCTGCCGCGCCTCCGCCTGCTCGTCGCCGCGCTCCTGGAACGGCTTCGGGCCCGTCGGCGGCTTCTGGACGCGCTTGCGCCACGCGCCGAGGGCCTTGGCCATGTCTGGTGCGAGCTTCTTCGCCTCCGGTTCGCCGGCGACCGCGCCCCAGCCGATCGCGGGCAGCAGGAACTGGTGCACGGCGCCCTCGGGGAGCGGGCCGGCGCGGAAGGGGAGGTCAGTCGGCGGCAGGGTGTTCGTCCTCGCCAGCCATCCGCCGCCGGTCAGGGCGTCGGCGCGGTAGACCTTGCGGGCGGCGCCAATGAGGGAGTTGCCGCGGCGCAGGTGGAGGCCGAACCAGGGGGCGCGCATGCCGGGGTGCATGGAGTTGAGCCAGAGAGATACCTCCGCCAGCTCCACCGCGGTGGCATTGAGGTCGACGCCGTACGCGTTGTGCAGGGCGATGTACGCCTTGGCCTTCTGTAGCTCGACCTGTCGCAGTTCGGGGTCCACCCGGCGGCCCAGTTCGCGTTCACGGCGCCGTAGGTACTCGGCGGCGACCTGGTCGATGGCCTCGTTGAGGAACGCGCCGGAGCCGAGGGCGGGTTCGCAGATCTTCCACTCCAGGAGCTCCCTAGCGGCGGTGCCGGTGCCGTCCTGGTCGAGCCGGTGCTTGAGGGCGAGTTCTACGGTGACCTCGGTGAGGGACTTCGGGGTGTAGTAGGACGCCGACGTCTGCCGGTCGCGGCCAGCCAGTCGGTAGACGAAGGTGCCCTCGGGGTGGACGACCCGTTCGCGGCGGCCGGTCTCCGGGTCGGTCCGCTGGACGAAGACCTCGTCCGGGTAGTCCTGGACACGGGAGGCGGGGATGGTCCAGCTGCCGCCAGAGGGGTCACCGCCCTTGGCGACCTCGTAGAGGTCCTCCTTGGCGAGGGAGCCGGTGTAGGACATCAGGCCCTCGTACACCGCGCCGAGCTGGTTAATGCCGAGTTGGGCGTACGAGATGAATCCGCCGCGCTCGCGGCCGCGTGCCTGGGTGAGCATCAGTCGGCGCAGCACCTTGTGCAGGGTCTCGTTGCGCAGCCGGGTGTCGAGGTAGGGGAGGCGCCGCTCGCCCTCGCCGCCTTCGTACGCTGGGTTCTCGATCTGGTCGTCCGAGATGAGGCGGACGGTTTCCTTGGTGAAGAGCTCGGAGCGCAGTGCCTCGAAGCGCAGTCCCTCGCTGGTGCTGCGGGCGGCGGCGCGGCGGGCGCGGTCGGCCTCACGGATGCGCTCGGTGTACTCAGCCTGCGTGATGGTGCCGGCGGCGAGCAACTCCGCGGCCTCGTGTTCGGCCGCGGCGGCGGCGCGGGCGGCGGCTTCGGCGGCAAGGTCCTCGGGTTCCGTGCCGTAGCGGCGGTGGCCCTTCTCGACCTTCTCGAAGAGCAGGTCGAGCGATTCGTAGAGGTGGAAGCCGCGCCGAGAGCGCTCGCCGACGAGGTCGCGCAGGACGAGGTCGCCGAGCCGCTGGAGGCCGTAGCCCTGCTGGTACTCGGGGTAGTCGGCGGGGAGGATCCCCAAGGCGGGGCTGGCCTCCGCGTACAGCAGGAAGAGGATGCGGTAGAGGTAGCGCAGCGCCTCGCGGCTGAGTTCCTTGGCGAGACGGGCGGGGTCGTCGAGGTCGGCGGGCGCGATGCCGTTCTCCGGGTCGCGTAGGCGCTCCAGGACTGCGTTGGCGATCCACTCGACGCTCAGCCGCAGGCCCTCACGCAGCTCGGTGGAGACGCCGACGGCGTGCTTGCCGGACTTGTCGACGAATCCGGCGAGTGGGGCCGTACCGCCTTCGGCGGGGACGCGCAGCGCGTCGGCGCCGAACAGCGCTGCCAGCGTGTCGAGTTCGCCGCCGTGCCGGTCGTCGCGCCGGTTGAGGGCGGCGTCGAGTGCGGCGGCGAGGTAGCGGCCTTCGGGCCAGGCGAGGCGGTCTGCGAGGACGATGACGCCGCCGACGAGGAGGAGGACGTAACGCGGCGGGGTGTCGCAGGCGAAGAGGAAGTCGGTAAGGGCCTTGGCGTCTTCCAGGGGCGCCGACGCCTCCAGGCTCACGGGGTGCAGCAGTCGGCCGGCGTCGTCCGGGTCGAGGGCAGCGTCGGGCCCGGTGGTCCAGCCGCAGGAGACGGCGTACAGACCGGGCTCCGCGTGGGCGACCTGGACTGTGTACGCGCGGTCGGCGCGGTGGAGGGTGACGCTCTGCTCGTGGGCGGCGGTGTAGCCGAGGGCGTGCAGGGTGTCGAGGTGGAGTTCGGTGACACGCTTGCGCCACCCGGCGGGGGCACTCGCACCGGGTTGGGCGAGCCGTTCGGCGTCCTGAGCGAGGGTGGCGCGGCCGGCGAAGTAGGGGCCGCTCAGGGCGCGCAGGCCCTCGCGGGGGGTACGGGCACGGGGGGGCACGGTGTCCGCGCCGAGCCCCTGCCGCTTCGCCTCGGCGACGGCGTCGGCGTACCGGCGGCGCTCCGCTTCCTCGAGAGCGGCCCAGCGGGCGAGGAGGCCGTCCTTGGCCTTGAGGTCCTTGGGGAGGATCTCGGCGAGGTAGTGGGCGGAGAGGTAGTCGCCATAGTTGACCAGCGAGTCGTACGTCACGTCAGTTCTCCCGCTGGGCGTCGGGGGTGGTCGCCGGGGCGGCCGCGGGACGGTCCAGGACGGCCAGGACGCGCAGCAGCGGGCGACCGGTTGTCCTCAGCTGATCCAACAGCCGGGCCAGTTCGTCGGCAGTCTCCTCGACGAGGCGTTCCCGCCGACCGCTGATGCCGGGCAGAAGGGAGTCGGTACGCCACTGCGCGACCCTGGCGCGGTAGGCGGCGAGCGGTTCGCTGATCCGCTCTTCCCACTGGGCCCTTCCCGCGTCCAGGTGGCCGCGGGCTGCCGCGACGGCGGCCGGGACGAGGGCCTGGAGTCCGTCGAGGTCGCGCGGCCCTCCGGTGCGGGCGAGCCGCGGGCCGACCTTCGCGTCCCGCAACGCGTCGGCCATGGACCGCACCTCGGGCGACCCGGCGTCGAGCCCGCTCACGGCCATCCAGCGCACCACGGTGGGACGGCCCAGCGCGTTTGAGTGGATGCCCTGCACGAGGAACACCGGCCCGTCCACGTGCGGGGTGGTGATGACCGGGGCCTGCTGCGCGTCGAACGCCACGAGGACCTTGTCCGTCAGCCACTCCACCACCGGGTGGATGTCGGTGAGGAAGGAGACCTCCGGCCAAATGGTGGTGCTGCTCTCCCTGGCCTCGGTGAGCTTCCGCTGGGCGAGGGCCCGGTCGAAGGTGACCAGCATCCGCTCGCCGACGCGCTGCTCCTTGAGGTAGCCAGGCGGCAGGGCCTTGAGGCGGTGCAGCAGGTCGGGGGCCTTGGCCGGGGAGAGCGAGAAGTACGTGCCGCCCTTGGCGTCGGTGCCGGTCGCCAGGCCGATCAGGTCCTCAGCCCGCTCCTTGTAGACCTCGTCGAGCGCCGTGGCGACGAACGCGGCTGTATCGCCTTCGAAGAGGGAAATCAGTTCGGCGCGGGCGGGCAGTTCCGTCTCGGTGATGGTGTCGACCTGACCGAACAGGTCGGCGAGGGTAGTGTCGTCGTCCTGCCCTTCAGCCAGGAAGTCCTCGACGGTGCCGCCCGCGACCAGCTCCATGATCAGCCGGCGCTCCTCCTCCTCGGCCCGGTAGCAGCCGGTCACCGCCTCGGCTGTACCGTCCAACTTGTGCGCCTCCTCCTCGCGGCGCAGCAGCTTTTCGGCGACGGTGCGGTCGTCCTTGGCGCCGGGGACGGCCGAGGTAAGGATCAGGGCACGGAACTGCGGCTGGTGTTTCTGCCCATAGCGGTCGATGCGGCCGTTGCGCTGCTCGATTCGGATCAGCGACCACGGAATGTCGTAGTGGATGAGGTGGTGGCATTGCCGGTGCAGGTTGACGCCTTCAGAAGCGACGTCCCCGGTGAACAGCAGCCGGACCGGGGTGTCGGCGAGGCCGAACGACTCCAGTACTTTCGCCTGCTCGTCGTCGCTGAGGCCGCCGTGCATCACGGCCACGGCCTTCGCCTCCCCGTCGGCGCCGACGGGGAAGCCCAGCCGAGCAGGCACGACCTTGGCGAGCCATGTGAGGGTACGGACCCGCTCGGAGAAGACCACGGCACGGACGGTGGATCCGGGGCCCACCCCGATCTGCGTCAACTGGGCGACCAGCGCGTCGAGTTTGGCGGAGTCGCCGGGGGCGGTGCCGTCGCCCATACCGGCGATGATCTCCCGCAGCCGGCTGAGCGCTGCCTGCTCATGAGTGATGGCCGAGCCGGCCGCGAGGCCCTTCTCCTCCGCCTTGCGGACCCGCTCGCCCAGCCTGGCGATGCGGTTATCGACGGTTTCCCGGAGGGCGGTGTGAGAAGAGAGGAACGTCTTGAGTAGGTTGTAGGCGAAGATCTGCTCGCTGGCAACGGAACTCCGGTCCTGGTCGGCTGTGCCGAAATCCGCACCCGCGGGCACGGGCAACCAGTGCTCCGTCAGCTCGGCGAAGACCCGTTCCTCCGCCTCGGTGGCCGCGCAGTGCAGGGACACGGTGGGGCCGCGGTCAGGCCACTCCGTGCCCATCTCGTCCCGCACCTCCGGGCTGATCTTGGTCCGCCTGATATAGAGGTGGCCCAGGTCTTCTGCTGGGTCGTAGTGCTCGCGGTCGGCGATGGCAGCCGGGTCGAGCAGCGAGATCAGGTCGGCGAAGGAGCGCTTGTCACCGTTGTGCGGGGTCGCGCTGGCGAGCAGCAGGGCGTCCGTGCGCGGCGCGAGGGTCTCAGCGAGGGCGCGGCGCTGGCTGCCGGGGTTGATCAGGTTGTGGGATTCGTCGATGACGACGGCGTCCCAGCGGATGCGCTCCAGGTGGTGCCGGTACTGGCCGATGTTCTTGAGGGTGTCGACCGAGATGATCACCCGCTTGTAGTGCGTGAACGGGTTCCGGCCAGCCGGGATCTCGCGCTGGATGCGCTGGATACCGAGCGAGTCGAGCCGTACGAGCGGGATCGAGAAGCGGGTCCACAACTCGTGCTGGAACTGCTCCAGGATGCTCTGCGGGGTCACGACCAGGATGCGCTCGCCGCGCCCGCGGCGGATGAGCTCCGCGAGGGTCAGGCCGATCTCCAGTGTCTTGCCGAGCCCCACGACGTCGGCGATGAGCACCCGAGGGCGGAGGTTGCGCATGGACAGCGCTAGCCCGGCGGGACGCTGCTGATAACCGAGCGGGTCGAGCAGGAAGCGGTCGGTGAGCGCGAGGCCGCGCTCCGACTGGGGGAGCGGGGTCTTGCGCAGGACCGCTTCGAGGAAGAGGCGGCTGCGCCGGAAGTACGACGAGGTGTCGGCGACCAGTTCGGTCTTCTCCGGGTCGAGCAATTCCACGGAGTCGATCTTGCTGAAGAAGACCGCCTCCTCGTCCCGGACGAACTCGGAGACGCCGACCGCTTCGATCCGCTCCCCGTCGTAGTCGGTCGTGGTGGTGTTCCGGACCAGCCACTCCTCGTCCCGTACGAGGATCTGCGCCCCCGGTGGGAAGCGGGTCCCGTCCTGCGCCACCCCCTGATCGCTCACCTGCGGCTCCTTCTGCTGCCCCGTTCGCCCCGTGTGTCCACGACCGCCAAGTCTGTCACGGCGGCCGGGGCGTCGAGCGCGCTTCAGCGTGGGCGAGCGCGCAGCTCAGAAACGTGCCCCGCGGGCGTATCCGGCGCGGATGCGCTCGGCAATCTGCAGCGGCGCGGTGGGGCGTACGCCGGTGGGCCTGCCGACGCCGCGGCTCGCGTCGGGCGTGGGCTCGTCGGGCTCGGGCTGCGACGCGGGGGCCTGCTCGTCGTCCTCTTCCGCCGCGACGTCGAGCACTGCCGGGGTGTACGGAGCGACGGTGTCCGTTCCAGCCGAGAGCTCCGCGGGCAGCTGGGGCAGAGCAATCTCGGGTGTCCGGTCGGTAAGCCGCCGCTTGGCCTGGAAGGCGGTCAGGCCCTGGCCGCGGATGACCCGGACGAGCCGCTCGGTGACCTCGGGCAGCGTCGGCCGCGCCCCGGGGTCCGCGGCGAGCATCTCCGTGACCAGCGGTCGGAGTTCGGGTGGCAGGCCGGTGAGGTCGGGCGGCACCGTCGGATCCTCGATGTTGAGCGCGACGGCCTGCCAGGTCCGTCCCTCGTATGGGTAATGGCCGGTTGCGGCGAACAGCAGCACCGCGCCCAGGCCGTAGACGTCGGCGGACCTGTCCAGCCTGTGCCCGCCCCGGGCCTGCTCCGGCGGCATGCACAGCACGCTCCCGACGACGAAGCCGGTCGCCGTCAGGGCTGTCCGGCGTTCCGCGAGCACGGCGAGGCCGAAGTCGATCACTTTCGGGCCGTACGCGGCCAGAAGGATGTTCTGCGGCTTCAGATCACGGTGCAGGAGCCCCGCGTCGTGGATCGTGCCGAGCCCCTCCGCCAGCAACGCGCCGAGGCTCGCGGTCTCGACGAGCGGCAGCGGGCCGTAGTCGGCGACGAAGCTGCGCAGGTCCGGCCCGTTGACGTACTCCACGGCGAGCCACGGCGGGTCAGCGTCCGCATCCGCCCCGACGAAGGCCGCCACGAACGGTCCGTAGACGGTGCGCAGGCTCTCCACTTCGCTCCGGAAGCGCAGACGGGTGTCCTCGTCGAGGATTGAGGGCTTGATGACCTTCACCGCGGCTTGGTGCCCGGCCGGCGACTCGCCGAGAAACACTTGGCCCATTCCGCCGTCGCCGATCCTGCATACCAGCGCATAGCCTCCGATCGCCGTCGGATCGGCGTCTCTCAGTGGTTCCAAGGCATCACGCTTCCTACTCGAACGCCAGGTAGCGCCTCCCCGATTCCTGGTGCGGCCGCAGCGACCTTCCGGAGATCCTCGCCCGTCAGGTAGCGGTAGCTCTGCGGGGGGTGGAAAGCACCGGCGGTCCGGAGCGCGGCCAACGGCACCGGGGAGTCGAAGGCGATGGGCTCTTCGAGACATAGGCCGCTGGCCCTGGTCGCTCCGCTCATGTACTCGTCGTACTCGCGCCGGCTGATCCCTGCGCTCGTACGGCTGGCCGACCACACCTCGCCCGGGGACGCCACCTGCACGGAGGCGATCCGTGCAATGCCCACGATGGCCATCGTGGGCGCTGTCGCGTAGAGGAGCACCGGAGTTCCCGGCGGAGCAGCGACACGTTGCCGGCGCACCTCGACCCTCTTGGTGCCGGCGAGGATCGCCGTGGCGAACCGTGGGTGGACGGACAACAACATCACGCGCTCCGGATCGCTCACGTCTTTCGGTGCCCCTCTTCGTACACAGCCTGGAACAGCGCGTTGCTGATCTTCGACAGCGTGATCAGCGACAACGGTAGCCGTAGCCCCTCGGCGAGCGCGGCCAAACGCGCATGCGTCACCTGTGCCGGAAAGATCTCCGTGTCCGAAAACCTCAACGCCATGACCTTGTTGGTCGGCTGGGCCTGGGCCCGTACCTCGGCAAGACCATATACGCCCAAGTGTTCGAATCGCGAGAAGAGGGCGTCGGGATCACCGACAACCACGTCGTCCAGCCGGGAGCAGCCGATCACCATCTTGCCCTGCTGCCCGGCGTTCCCCTCACTGACGTACCAGAGGATCCGACCGGGGACCGACTCTCCGCGGTGGCCGGCGGACCGGTAGTAGACGTGCTCACGGCTGATCCCGAGCACGTCATCTCGCGGCAGGAGCATGGCGGGCACGTTGAAGAGCTCCGCGGAGTAGCGGGGCTTTACCGGCGCGATGAAGGAAGGCAGGGCCGTGTCGATGAGTTTCGCGGGCCACCACACTCGTTCCGCCACGCTCACGATCTCGGGGGATGCCCGGGCATCCAGACGCGGTGTTGTGCGCCCAGTTCGTGCCGCGATCCGTCCTGCCGTTTCGGAAACTACTTCGGCCGGTCCGCACATGTCGACGACGAGTGCCGTGAAGCCGTTCCCGTCGTCGACGAATCCGTCGGCGCCCGCAGCAGACCTTGCAGCCGGCGAGAGGTGAGGATCGGCGATACGGACCACTTGAGCGCCCCGCTCCCGCCCCAACCGCTTGAGCATGAAGAGCAGCTGCCGGGCGAGCGTCTCCTCCAGCCGGTGTGCCGCCGTCCGTAAGAAGGCGACGTGCAGCGTGCGCCCGTCCATGGCCCAGGCGTACAGCGCCACTGGGTGTCCGCTGTCATCCCGCAGCAACTCCCTGTGCCACAGCACCCCGTCGGAGTCGAGGGCCGCTAACCGCGCGGCGAACGCGGTACCACTGTCGCCGTCGGCCTGCTGGAAGAAGGCGACCAACTCTCCTTCACCGCCGGAGGCGACCTCCTCAACCGAGAACGCGGTGCCCAGGAGATCCGCCGGGCGGTAGACCTGGGCTTGGCGGAGTTCATCAACATGCAGTGTCACCAAAGCCGGGGAGACCACCCGGACTCCGGCGACATCCCAGACGAGGTCGGTCAGTCGCTCCAGCTCGGGATCACGCGTGGCCAGGACCTGCAACCCCGCGCACGCCGTCTCGGCCACGTATCGCAACCGGCGGCGCAGTTCCACGTCGATCGGCACATCCGCCAGCCGCTCGCTCACCGCCGCGACCAGCTCTTGCTGGCGAGCGGAGACCGAAGTCTTGTCCGGAGACGCAGAGCGGAGTCGGGACAGACCGGCTCGCTGATGGGTCCGCGCCTCCCGGTCCTCGATCTCCCTGATGTCTAACAGCAGTTGAGGCGTGTAGGCGAGTTCGATCAGGTCCGCGAGCCAACCGGCCTCCAGAGCCCGTGATTCTTCGACGTCCTGCTCGGTACCCGCGCCCTGAAGCCCGGAGAAGACGCTGTGGTCGACTGCCACCACCAGCAACGCGTCGCTTTGCGCTTCGGTGAACAGGTCGTCGTGGCCGAGATCGAGCCACCACGTGTCGAGGGTTTCCTTGTCGCCACCGCGCCCCAGCCCCTCGCCCTTCGGAACGAAGCCGAGGCTGCTCCACATGGGACTCAGCCCGTAGTCCCGTCGACATCTCGCCCGGATACCGAGACGGTGCGATTGCCGACGGCGCAGCTCCGCAATCAGAAGAGCCGCGATCCCGTTGCCCCGACGTTCCTCCGCTACACAGAGGTGCGCGAGACGCACGTACTGGTTGCGCTTGGGTAAGCCGAAGAGCGCGTACCCGACGATCTCGTCCTCGTCCAGTGCCACCAGCAACCCGCCGTCATCTGCGTACTTTTGGTAGGCGGGTGGCGTGAGCAGGCCGAGCCGTTTCGTGTAGCGGTCACCAAGGGCGATGGCTGCAGCGAGTAGTTCCGGCTGCTCCCCTGTCACTGGCAGCACGTTGATCGCCATGCGCCCCTCCGAACTCGGCATAGTCCGACAGATCCAACTCTGAGCGCATACTGCCGAACCTGGGCGACACCGGCCACCGCTTGATCGCATCTGACCTGTTTAGATCGAATGGCACCCAAGTCACACCAGCGCATTCGAAATGCCATCGCCCCGTCGGCGATCGCGGCTACGGTTAGCGCGTCGTTTACAAGGAGGGGAAAGTGCCGGGGCTCAGGTGGCAGGTCGTGGCCGAGGGCCTCGAACGCAAGTGTGCGACGCCGACGAGCGAGCAGATCAGCGTCGCCCGTGGGCTGGGTATCGACCTGGGGCGTACCACTCCCGCGCCGGTCGCCGCCGCCGAGCTGCGTGTCCTGCTGCGCATCCCTTTGGAGCTCGCGCTCGCAAGGGATTTCGGCGACGAAGAGTACGAAGTCCTCCTCGAATTGGCGGCCCGCACCGACTTCGAGGTTCCCCGCATGGACGAGCTCGAGTGCCGAGAGGTGCTCAACGCCTGGCTGCGCGTCGCCCGTGACCGCGAGTCCGCGACTGCCCTGCGCAGGCTGGAGCCCGCGGTCGAGGACGTTGTTGCCGCGCACGATCGGCGCAGGGGGCCGGATCTGTACGGCGAGATTTCATCAATCGGAGCCAACGGCCGTCTGCATTTTCGGGGCGGCCACGGGCTCGGGACCGCCCCACACCGGGTCACCCGCATCACCCGCCCCGGCGAGGACGGCTATCTCGACCGGCTCCGCATGGCCAGGGAATACGCCGCTGCGGTCCAGAGCAACCCGGCCCGGATCACCCGAGCCGAGGAGGCGCAGCTGGCCCGCTGGCGAATCAACTTCCCAGCGACCCCTGCGGCAATCGAGGCCCTGCGGAACGCACTAGAGACAGCCGACGACGAAGCCGCGATGCAGCGACTCCTGGAGAAGCACCCGGCGCTACTGGCCGGCACCGTAGTGGGCACCCACGACACCTGGGTCCGGCCTCAGGTCCAGCTCGGAAACCACTACATGGCTGACTTCATGATTGCCGGTCAGACTTCCCTAGGACTTCGGTGGACCCTGGTCGAGCTGGAGAGCCCGGTCAGTCGCCTGACCAACCCCGGCAACAGGCGGCCGACGGCCACCCTGCGGCACGCGGTCGACCAAATCGAGGACTGGCGCAGGTGGCTTTCCAACAACCTGCACTACGCCCGCTCCGCACGCGGCGCCGACGGACTGGGCCTGCCGGGTATCACTGCCGAGGTCCCCGGCTTGATCATCATGGCCCGGGAGGACGCCAACGACGCGGCCGCTGACATCCGGGAACTCCAGACCCGGCGCTCACACATCGAGGTACGCACCTACGACTGGCTGATGCGCATCAACGAGGCCCCCGACCCCCTGCGCCGAGACGCCCCCGACCAGAGCCTTCGCATCGCTTGAAACCGGCCGCCGCCTCGAACCCGGGGATGCGGCAGGAATCGTGGGCGCGTCGCTGCCCCACACGATCAGATTGCCAAACTTCAGTTCACTGGGAGAAAATTGGGAGACAATCATGTAAAAACCGCCTCCCGAGGCCCACTCAGACCAACCCCCACCCACCCCCTGACCTGCAGTTTCCCGATCTCCGCAGGTCAGCGGACAGGCTCCGCCTCATTAGGGACGAAGAGGCCGTGGGTTCAAAATCTCACCCAGGTCGGCCGGTCCTGATGCGTTCCCTGCGAGCGTTTGAGGTACTTCGTACGCTTGGGCCGGGCATCAGCGGGGTGGAACTCCGTCGTGATGGCGAGGCGCTGTGGGTCACGGTGGACCGGCGGCGGCCTGTGGCCAGGACAGTGCGACTCTCCGCCGCGGCCGATCGATGTCGCTGACGATGACCTCGACCTCGTCGCCGACCTGGACCGGGCCGTCCGGGGAGTGCGGTGGCGCGCCGTCGGGGTCCTCGCGCTGGTGGAGCAGTCCCTCGATCCCGTGGGCCACCTCCACGAAGATGCCGAACGGGACGAGCCTGGTGACCCTTCCCCGGAGTCCTTGGCCTACGGCGGTGGCTTCGGCGAACGCCATGAGGGGGTCGGGTTGCATGGCTTTCAGGGAGAGGCGGGCCTCGCCGTTCCACGTGTCGAACTGGAGGAATTCGCATGCGACGTGCTGGCCGACTTGGACGACGTCCGTCGCCGTGTCGAAGTGCGCCCAGGACAACTCCGCGTATGAGATGAAGCCGACGCCGGGGAAGATCGGGTGATCGGGGGCCTCGTCGAGCGCCACGAACACGCCGAACCGCTCGATTGACGCGATGGTTCCCGTCAAGGTCTCACCCTGCCGCCGTCCCTTCAAGAAGGCCCAGAGTTCGGGGTTCTCGGTGGCCGTCATCGCCAGTCGCGCGCGGCACGCCTCCAGGTCGATGCTGATCACTTCGGCGGTGATCCGCTGCCCGGCCTCCGGGGGTGCGACTGCCGATGACCGCCCCCAGGACCGGTCGGAGGAGAAGATCCTGCCGAGCGCGCGAGCGGGGAATCCGTCGAGGATCACGGACACCTCGTGCCGTCGCGTGAAGTCGCTCACCGTCCCGCTGCAGATGTCCCCGACGCCGAGCGTTGAGAGGAACTCCCTTGCCGCCGCCTCATCGTCCGCGGATCCGTTCATGGCGATCAGCTTCCCACGGCTGCTGCGCGTCCGGCAGATGCCAGGGCAGTGCAGGTGAGCGCAGGCGCAGCGCCTCCCAAATGCGTGAGCGATGCGTAAGCGGACGTGCCAGCATTCGGCATTCACCGCCGGACCACGTGGCAACGGGAAACCCGCTGACCTGCGGGTTTCGGAAATCCCGTCACCCGCCATCACCCGCCAGCACGCTCCGAGCAGACCGTGGAACTCGCCCGGAGCCGGGAGCTGCTGGTGGTTCATGCGGAGCCGCTTCTCGGCATCGGGGTGGCGGCTGACACCGGACGGGGGGACAAGTGCCAGCCGCCGGTCTGGTTGCCCTCTGTTGCCTCATCAGCACACCGGATAACGTGCGGAGCCAGGAGCCCATCAAGCGGTCAACTCGGTCAACTTCGTTGCGGAGCTCGTCTTCGACCTTCACGAAGGGGCAGCATGGGATGGGCGGAGGCGCGCAGCGACGCGGGGGTGAACCGCTGAATGAGCCGACGACCAGAAGGACCGAACCCGCGGCTTTCCGCGTGCTTGGACGAACTGGGGTGGAGCCCCAAAGCCCCTCGAAGACCCGCTTCTGGACTGGTTTCTCCAACGCCGCGAACTCCAGCAGGAAGTCCCGGTGCATCCCCAGCGTCGCCATCCGCGCCCCTCCAGAAGACTTCGATCACGTTACTGACCGGCTCCCCTTCGCGAGCTGGATCGCCTCGATCGCCGTCCGACTGCGGCGTGGGTCAGTTGACTCGGCGGTTGCCGGGCGGAACCTCGCTCCGGTGCATCCCCACGACGACGGAGCCCGGCCCGCTGGCGGACAGGCTCACGCGTATCAGGTCGATGACGTAGTCCCACCCGGTGCCGCGCGTGCCGATCCATCCGTCCCTGAGCAGCGTGGTGAAGGTGGTGTTGTTCAGGTACCGGGGAACCGACCCCTCGACGATGCGTGTCCCGCCAGACGGCCCCTCGGCCTCGGGGCGTTGAAGCAGTTCCTGGAAGTGCTCCCGCGTCAGATACATGCCGGGGATGAGGGCGGCGGAGTTCATCATGAAGGGAGTGGTTCGGCACAGTTTGACCATGCTGGGCGTGGGGACCAGGCGTGGATCTCCCAGCGTCGTCGGCCCCTCCTGTCTGGTCCGAGCCCACTCGTCCTCGGCCTTGCACTCTTCGTCGACGGTCTCCATCCGCTTCAACTCCCTCTCGCCGGTGGCGTCGTGCCAGTACACCCAGCCGGGCCCGCTCTGACGCATCCGCTTGTACTGGACCATGGCCACGCTGCGGGCGTACTCGTTCACGTAGATCATGTCGACGCCCATGACGGTCTCGGCGTTCGTGCGGTTGGCGTTGTACACGAACAACCGATGGCGGGATTCGGAGTTACGACGGTAGATCCGCCAGCCGACCTGCACGGCGTCCTCGCCCTCCATGCCAGGGAAGCGCAGGTAGTCGTGGGCGATCTGCTGGTCCTCGATCTGCCGGAGAGCGGGCAGCCCTTCGATGAAGGGGACGGACCGGGAGCGGGGATCATCCCCGCTGAGTGGTTGTTGCCACGCCTCGAGCGGATCGCGGTCCGCGCCGAACGTCTCCATGACGGTGCCCACGGCGTCCTTCTCAAGGCTCCGCTGTTCTCCCTCCCGACCTGTCGGAGGATTGGCCCCCAGGCTGTTCTCCAGGTCGTCCAGCGTCTCGTTCAGTTCCGGCCGCAGATGCCGGATGGCGGCGAGCAGGTTGTCGCCGGCCGCGGGAGACAAACGACCGTCGTCCTTGAGGAATCGGCGGCTGGCCCCCATTGCGCCCTCAAGGTCGACGAGCGGCAGCGGAACTTGGAGCGTGGTGAAGTCGCGGGCGAGCAAGGAGCGTTCGTAGGTACCCGACCGCCTGCCCGGGAAGACGCCGCCCACCCCGATGATCCTGCGCTGCTCATAGCGGGTGTGACGGTCCGTGAAGAAGGCGAGACACCACACACGCGGCTTTCTCCAGTCCTTGTACGGGTACGCGAAGGTCCGCTCACCGCGGGTCAGCCATGCCGGAGGCTTCTCGGGGAGCCGCTCCGTCATCAGCGCGGTGCTGTGCACCCAGAGCGACCGTTACCATCTGTGACCCCCTGTATCGTGTGAAACTGGAGGCTCAATTGTTGGCCAGGTTCCGGCCATCGGAGCGCAGGGACCGTCAATCGGTCAGGTGAATGGCGATGATTCGATGGTGACGGGACCTCATCAGACGCCTGGCCACCGCGCGAGAACCCCGCGGCGCTGCAGCTCCCTTATGTGGTCCGCTATCCGTCCCGGCATGGGACCGCCGTTCAGCACGACGCCCGCTTCGATGTTGCGCTCGGCGCCCGCCGCCGTGAGGTTGGCGCTGGAGAGGAAGAGGATCCGGTCGTCGGCCACCGCCAGTTTCGCGTGCAACCGGCTTCCGGGAGTGGGGCGTTGACCCGTCGGCCAGTGCCAGAGCCGCAGGCCCGGTATACGGGAGAAGGCATCGGCCGGCTCACGCCCGGAGAGTAGCCCGCCCGCGCCTTCCAGCGTCTCCACAACGATGTCCACTGTGACGCCCCGGGCCACGGCCTCGGTCAGCGCTGCGGTCAGCGGTGCGTACGAGGTCGGCGGGCGCCGCGTCATCTCCCAGCATCGCTTCCCATGGGGTGCTGGCCGGGAGCCCCCGTGGGTCGAGGTGTCAGGACTCAGCGGCCGAATCACGCCCCGGCCAATGCTTCGGTGGGGCGACGGCAGGGTCAGTAATCTGGAGGCGCTTCTGCCGGGTCGGGTCGATCGACGTCAGAGACACGAGACGCTGGCCGTCAGCCGCTTCGAGTTCGGACAGGGCATGGGGAAGAGCCGCGCACACGGTGGCAATCGCCGTTCCCAGGCCCACCAGGCCGCCGTGCTTGTTGTTCTGGCGGTACTCGATGCGGTGCAAGCCCGACTGTGCGAGGGCCGCCACTTCGAGTGGCCGGCTGAGCTGCTTGGTGTCGTTGGTGATGACGACCTCGAAGCCGTCGGCCTTGGCCTTGGCGTACAGCTCGATGTCCTTCGTGCCCGTCCAGCCCTTGAGGTCGTGGACGTGGACGACGTCATGCGCCTTCAGTAGGATCCGCACGATCTCGGCCATCGGCCGGGGCACATTCTCGTCGAGCAGCAGTTTCAAGCGACGGCCTGCCGGGGCTCGCTGGTGCCGTAGCTGTCGACGTACTCGCTGAAGTCGGCGGCGTCACGGGCGGCCTCAGCCGTCACGCCTGGGTAGAACTCACCGATCTGGTCTGGCGAGACGCCGTCCCTCACGAGGGCAGCGACGTCTGACGCGGGGATCCTGGTGCCTTGGATGACCGGTTCTCCGCCGCGGACTGACTCGTCGACCGCAACGTGCTCACGGGGGGTGAGCAGAGCGGGAATGCTGCGGCCGTCCTTATAGAAGGGAGCGAGAACATCCACCATCTGGTGGATGACCACGTTGCCCCCCTTGATGAGATCCACGGCGTGGTCGGGTTCGGCCAGATAGATGGTGTCCGGGCCCGCGACGAGTTTGTATGAGGAGAGGTGCTCCCACTCACCGAGGTCTTCCCGAAGCGTGTTCAGCGCACGGCGGATCTTCTGCAACGAAGCCTCTTCGCGCAGCTGCACACAGATGCGGAGTGCGACAACGTCACGGAACGAGTAGAGGATCGGCCTCTCGCTGGAGATCTCGGGCACGAGCACGGCGCCCTTCGGCCCCGCGGCTCGGCGCCAATGGGACAGCTGACGCAGCGTGGCGCCGGAAAGAGCCGCAGCGAGTTTGGGTTCGTACGACACCGCGTGCCTCCTTCCGCCCCCATCGATACCGGCCTGAACGTACCCCATTCTCCCGGAAGCCACTCGGTACAGAGCCCAAAGGGCCCACACAGGGTGGGCCTGGCCCGCTCACTTGCCTCACACGCCGCTGCCTCGGGAATCGCCACAGGCTGGCACACGTCCGTGGCATTTTCGGCCACTCACCGGCGGCGCCCGTGCGCGCCGCGTAACCTCGCGGGCATGGGGGCATCCGCATCCGGCGCAGCTCAGGACGCCGACGAGGAGGCGCGTCGGCGGCTCAACGCATACACGTACCTCAGCGCGCCAGAGCGGCTGGAGCACGTCGCGATCATGCGGGTCTTTTGCGGAACACTGCTGGCGGATCTTGCCGTCCCGGACATCATGGCCAAACTGCGCCAGGCCGGTGCTTCCGCCGCAGGACTCGACGCCGACACCCTCACGGTTCGGCTGGAACAGCTGGTCCAGTGGGGAAACCTGCTGCGCAGCAGCCACACGGTGAACGCGTCCAGCATCAGCGAGTACCAGCGTTCCCGCTCGCGCTACCAGCTGTCGAAACTGGGTGAGCGCATCCAGCGGGACGCCGACGGAGTCCTGGCCGAGGCCGACGCCGCCCGCGAAGTGAGCAACGAACTGCTGGCACTCGTCGAGCGCGGGCTGCGGGAGCTGGCCGGCCTCGTGACCGCACCGGGTGGCATCGAGCCGCAGGACGGACTGGAGCGGATCAGCACACTGTTTGTGCAGTTCACCGAGTTCGCGGACTCCATACGCGACTTCTACGCCTACCTCGGCCAGGTGCTGTCCCGCTACGACCTGGACAGCACCGAGTACCAGGGCTTCAAGGAGTTGCTCCTGGACTACGTCGAGGCGATCACGGAGGACGTGGCGTTCCGCGCGCCCCGGATCTCGGCGGCTCTGGACACCCTGTGGCCGCACATCCCGGCTCTGCTGGAGCGGCTGGACGCCCACGCCCAGGGGCTCACCGGACTCTCAGCGCAGGGCGAAAGCCGCTTGGGGGTGCGGATCCAGCGCAGCCGGGGCCGCGAGCTCGCGGATTGGGAGGGCCTGCGCGGCTGGTTCAGCGATACCGACGGTCAAGGCAGCCAGGTAGACCAGCTGCGGGACGCCACCCTGCGCGCGTTGCAGTCGCTGCTCGCCAACGCCAAGCGGATGTTGCGGTCGGCTACCGGGGAGATGTCCCGGCGCAAGGATCTGCTGCGGCTTGCCCGCTGGTTCGACGAAGCGGCGCCGCAGGACGCACACGACATGGCCGTCGCCGCCTTCGGGCTGTACGGCGCCCGCCATCTGGGCATACCTCCGGCCACCGACGAGGTGGTGCCCGCCTACACGAGCTGGTGGACCGGGCCGGTGGTCGAGGTGCCCGTGGCCTTGCGTGAAAGAGGCAGCCGCGCCCAGCGGGGCCGGACGTCGGCGGTAGAGGACCACTCCGCGCAGAAACAGCGACTGCGAGAGGTCGCCCGTCAACGGGCGGTGGCCAGGGCAGCAGCGGCGGACGAGCTACGCAGCGCGTCCGGCCGGTTCGCCGAGGTACGCCTCACGTCAGCGGCGCTCGGCCTGCTCCTGGAGCTGCTGGCCACGGCACTTGGAAACGCACAGCTCAGCAGGCGCGTCAACGCAGACGGGGAGAGGACGGTGGGGTTCGATCTCGACTCGGCCAGCAGTGAAGACGCCGAACTGCGCATCCGGCTCATCGTGCGCCGGACGACGGGCACCCAGACAGTGCTGCACTCGGCCGATGGCGACCTGCTGCTGGACGACCTGGAGCTCGACGTCAATCGCACCTCCGCCGCGGTCGACGGCGAAGCGGAGGCGAGCGTGTCATGACCCTCCCCTCGACCCACGACGTGGCCCTGGCCGCCGAGCGCCGAACCGCCGCCCGGCTGCTGCTCGCCTACCCCCTCGTCGCGTCGAATGGCCCCCACGCCGATCTCTTCCCGCTGATCCGCAGGCACGCCGACTGGCTGGGCAAACGGTTCCAGCAGGTGCTTGGCTACCGCCTGCTGGTCGACAGCTCCTACGCCCGGCTGTTCAAGGCGGGGCTGGGTGCGGGCTCGGGTCACCGGCTGGAACGCTCCACCGGCACGCCCTTCACCCCACACACGTACGCCTGCCTCGCGCTGGCGCTGTCCGTGCTGGTGACCGCGCCCGAGCAAATGCTGCTGTCACACCTGGTCGCCGATATCAGGGCCGCCGCAGCCGACGCCGGGATCGAGCTGGAGGAAACGGGCCGGGCGGCCGGGAAGCGGACCCTGGTCGCGGCTCTGCGCCAGCTCGTCGATTGGGGCGTGCTCATCGAGACCGAGGGCCATGTGGCTGCGCTTGCGCAGGAGGCTGGCGGAGAAGCCCTGATCACAATAGATCGGGAGCTGGCACGCGTGGTCGTCGCCGGCCCGCTCTCCCAAGCACGGGACAGCGCCGACCTGGTCCGGCGGGCAGCGGACCCGGGCTTCGGCGGACCACGCACCTACGTGCGCCGGATGCTCGTCGAGACACCCGTCGTCCACCTCGACGAGCTGACCGACGCTGAGCGTGACTGGCTGCGCACCCGGCAGCGCCGGGAAGCCCAAGCTTTCTCCGAACTCCTGGGCCTGGAGATGGAGATTCGCGCCGAGGGCGTGGCGCTGGTGGACCCCGAGGAGGAGCTGACGGATCTGCACCTGCCGGGCACTGGGACCGTCGCACAGGCCGCCCTGCTGCTGGCGGAACGGCTCGTGGAACAGCTTCGGCCGCAGGAGCCGGGGCATCCGGCGACCGGCGGGACGCTCGTGATCGGGGTGGCTGTCCCGGACGGCTTGGTGGACGAGGTGCTGGCCGGGCTGATCGCCGGGTACGGGCAGCGCAGCAACTGGCAACGCGGCTACATCGAGGACCTTCCCTCCCTGCGAGAGGCCGCGCTGGACCTGCTGGTCCGCATGCGGCTGATGGCGCACGCCGGGCGGCTGCGCGCCGAGGGAGAAGGGCTGCCGGAGGGATACGTCGAAGAGGCGCCGGAAGGACGCACGGTGACCGATGTCCATGGCGCACGGCCCGGCGGCTACGGCTGGGTGCTCCTGGCCGCGGCGGCCCGCTACGCCACCCACGTCACCGTGCGCCCGGCCACCGAAGCCAGCAAAGGCACGGACGTCCAAGAGGAGTTGCCGCTATGACCACCGACGCGCGTGGCCATGTTCCGCTGCCGCGCTCCGGCCCTGCGACGATCACCAGCCCCCGATTCCGGCTGCACCGCGCGGGCATCCAGAACGTCTGGCAGTACGACGAGCAGGAGTTCTCCTTCGGCGACGGACGGCTGCTGCTGCGCGGCAAGAACGGCGCGGGCAAGTCCAAGGCCCTGGAGATGCTGCTCCCGTATCTTCTGGACGGCGACTCCCGGGCACTGGACGCGACAGGCACCGGCCGCACCACCCTCGCCTGGCTGATGCTGGACGGATTCGAGCAGACCAACCGTCTCGGGTACCTGTGGGTGGAGTTCCAGGGCACGGCCGACGACGGCGGTCAGCGCCACCTGACGCTCGGTGCCGCCATCCGCGCCTCGAAGTCGACGCAGAAGGTGCTGCCGACGTTCTTCGTCACCCCGCTGCGGGTCGGTGAGGACCTGCACCTGGTCGAGGCCGGCAGGCCGCTGCCGGTCGACCGACTCAAGGAGATCATCGGCTCCGACAACGCGACCGAGCGTGGGGTCCTGCATCGTGCCCGCGTGGCAAGGGAACTGTTCGGTATCACTGACGCAACGCGCTACCGCAACCTCACCCAGCTCCTCCATCGGCTGCGGCGCCCGACGGTCGGGGACCGCATCGAACACGGGGGCCTGGCCTCCCTGCTCAGCGAGACCCTGCCGGGGCTCGACGAGGATGTCGTCGAGAAGGTGGCGCGCAACCTCCACGACCTCGACGCAGTACGGGACGAACTTGGCCGCCTGGAACGCACCGACGCTGCTTTGCGCACGTTCCTCACCGCTTACCGCGGCTACCTGTCCGGCGTCCTGCGCACCTCCGCCCAGAAAGTGAGCCACGAGCTGGGCGTCCTCACGCAGCGGCGCCGGGCGGCCGGAGACGCCGCACAGCGGACGAGCGACCTGAGGACGCAGGAGGAGGAGTCGGCGGGCCGACTGGAGACCCTGCGCGAGGAGGAACAGGTCGCCCGGACCGACTTGGCCGCCCTGCACGCCAGTCACGCCTACCGCAGCCTGCGTGAACTGTCGGAACGCCGCGGCACGGTGGAGGCGCTGCACACCGCCGCCATGGCCGCGTTCACCACTCTGCGGAACGCCCACGACGCGGAGGAGAACTCGGCGGAGCGACTGGCCGAGGGTGTCGAACACCTCGGAAGCCGGCTGGCCGAGTTGGGAACCGAACACCGGGAGCTGCTGACGCAGGCGGAGAAGGCCGGGCTTCCCACCGGCCATCTCGGCGAGGCGGTGGCTCTGCCGCGCACGGTTCTGACCCAGGCCACCGAGACTGAACTGACGACTCCGGACGGGGAGACGCGCACCGTACGGCACCGGTCGGTGGCCCGCGTGGACACGGTCACTACGCAGGAAGGGCTGCGGTCCTGGCAGAACCAGTTGGAGGACGCCGAGGCGGTCGCGAGAAACCGGGCCCGGATGGTTACGGAGGTGGGCCGCCTCGTCTCACGCGCGGACGAGGCTCGGGCCGGGGCAGCTCAGGCCGATGCTGAGCGGGAACGGCTGGAGAGCGAGGCGGAAGAGGCCGCCGGCCATCTCGACGTTAGCCGCCAGAAGGTCGCCGAGGAAAGCGGCGCCTACGCCCGCCGAGTCGCCGAGTGGGCGGCGCAAACGGGGACTGCGCTGGGTCCCGACTGCCCGCCGCTGGATGCCGTCCACATGTCGGTCGGCTGCGAGACCTCCGCGGACGTGCCGTTCGCTGACCGCACGCTGCCTCCTGACATCGATAGCCAGGCGTGGCGGACCGCTCAGGCCGCGTTGGAGCCGTACGGCGAGGAACTCATCGGACGCAGGGACGGCTTGGCACTCGGCGTCAGCCAGCTCGGCGAGGAACTCGACCGCCTGGCGAAGCAGAAACGGGACTGGGAGCAACGTACCGACCCCGAGCCGCCCGCCCCGCACCATCGCGCCGCGGCGAGGACGCCGGGCAGCGGAGCACCCTTCTACCGGCTCGTGGACTTCGCGGATGACCTGGCCCCGGCCCACCGAGCCGGTCTGGAAGGGGCACTGGAGGCGAGCGGAATCCTGGACGCGTGGGTGAGCGCGGACGGCGTCCTTCTCGATCCGCGCACCCGGGACACTCTTCTCCAGCCAGGTCCTGTGATGTCCGACAGGCCGACTCTCGCCTCAGCCCTGCGCCCAGCCCCTGAACCAGGTTGCGGCGTCACGCCCGAGCAGGTGGAGGGTCTCCTGGCCACCATCGCACTCGCATCACCACAGGAGCCCTCCGTTCATAACGCGGTTTTCTACGACGGAAGTTGGCGTCTGGGCGTACTCAGCGGCCGTCACGACAAGGGCGACACCGAGTACGTGGGAGCCGCCGTACGCGCCGAGACCCGGCGGCGCATCCTCGCCGAACTGGAGGAGCGGATCGCGCAGACGGAACAGCAGCTGGCCGATGTCCGCGAGGAGCTCGCCGTAGCCGATGCCATACGACGGGCCCTCACGCTCGCGGAGCGGGGCTTCCCCAGGGCACGGAATCTCGCGGACGCATGGAGCAGGACCGAATCAGCGGAGAGGACGCTGCGCGACCTGACCGCCAAGGCGACCCGGGCGGCACGGCTGGCCGAGGAGGCCCGCGCGCTCGCAGTAGCAGCGCATGCCAAGGCGGATGCCACCGCGACCGCCCACGACCTGCCCGGCGACCCCGCCGCCCTGGACCGCGTACGCACCGCGCTTGCCGCCCTGCTCAGCGGTATCGGGCATCTACGCAGGGCCGTCGGCGGCACCGGCGAGCGGCTGGGGACGAGCCACGCCGATGCCGACCGGTACGGACGTGCCCGCGAGGACCGCCTGACTGCGGACGAGAGCTACCGGCTCCACCTCACCGGGCTGCGCACCGCAGAGCAGGACCTACGCACCCGCGAGGAGGCCATCGGGTCGTCCGAGGACGAGATCCTCGCCCGAGAGCAAGAGACCAAGCAGCGCATCGCGAACGCCGTGCACGCCCTCCCCGCGACACAACGAGCCCGCGACGAATTCCACGACCTGCGCGTGCGCGCGGAAGAGGACGAGAAACGCCTGCGCGGGAACCTGGCGGACCAGGAGACGGCGGTCATCGACACCGGCAGCGCTCTTCGCGGCGCTCTCGGCCGACCCGAGGTGGTACGCGGCGCCGGGCTGGACCGGTCCTCGCTGCCCGAGTACGTGTCGGACGATCCCGGCGCGGACGGCCGCACCCGTCTGCGCGCACTGCGGGCGCTCGCCGACGCTGTGGAACAGGCCCTCGGGCGCCCGAAGGGCGAGGTGTCGGACAGCACCCTCCTCAACCGCCACACGGAGCTGCGCGACCAACTGGCAGGGGGCTTCGACGCGCAGCTGGAGGAACGCGACGGGATCAAGGTGTGCCGCCTGGTCGACGACCACGGGTCGCATGACGTCGCAAGCGTGGGCGAGCGGATCGCGGTCCAGGCCGCGGAGGCCCGGGGACGGCTCACCGAGCGCGAGCGTGAGGTGTTCCAGCGGTTCCTGACCGGTGAGCTCGGCGACCACCTCTCGGCACAGGTCATCACCGCGGCAAACCTGGTCGCGGCTCTCAACGACACCCTGCGGACCGTACGCACATCCCACGGTCTCGGTGTCGAGCTGCTGTGGAAGCTGGACGAGGACGTGGACGCGGACGTGCGCGCGGCCGTCGAGCTGCTGCGCAGTCCGTCGGGCCTCAGGACGCGCGAACAGACCGAGCAACTCCGCGAGGTACTGCAACGGCGGATCGAAGACGCCCGTCGTGCCGACCCGTCAGCCGGTTACGCCGCGCATCTGCGGACCGCGCTGGACTACCGCGACTGGTTCCGTTTCCACACCTTCGTGGTCGAGGACGCGGCCCCGGGCCGCCGTCGGAAACTGACCGGGCGGACCGGTCTCAGCCAGGGCGAGCAGCGGGTGCTCTCCTACCTCGTGCTTTTCGCTGCGGCTGCCGCCCACTTCACCAGCCTCGCCGAGTCGGCACCGCACGCGCCGCGGCTGATCCTCCTGGACGATGCCTTCGCCAAGGTCGACGAACCTACCCACGGCCGTCTGGGCCGTATCCTCGTCGACCTCGATCTCGACTTCGTCCTCACCAGCGAGCGGCTGATGGGCAACTGGCCCGAGGTCCCGTCCCTGCACATCTACGAATGCCTCCGTGACCCCCATGTGCGCGGGGTCGCCACACTGCACTACACCTGGAACGGTCGGCACCGGCGCCTGGTGTCCGTATGAGCGGGCTCCCCTCCGCAACGCGCGACTGGCTGACGGGACCTGGACTCACCCGGCTCTGGGAGGGGGTACGTAAACGCCTGGAGAGCAACGGCGTGCAGGCCACGGGTTCGCTCCGACTGACCGTGGTGAACGCCCGGGAACGCAACGACCTGTCTCTCCTTCTGGGCAAGCCCCTCACAGGTGCCGCCGTGACCGTACGGCTCGACGTGCTCGACGCACGGCTACGCGCCTCGGCCGCCGGACTCGGCCTCAGACAGACCCTGGAGGAAATCGGCCCGCCACTCTCCGACCGCCGTGCCGCCCGTGCGGACGTGGCGGCGCGGCGGGAACAGGTGTGGTCGTCCCTCGCTTCGTCACTGGACACTTCCCCGCTCGCCGACCAGGAATGGCCCCGGCAGTGGTACGACCTGCTGCGTCGTACCGGCGTTCCGAAAGGAGTGACGCCCGAAGCGGCGGTGCGGACACTCCAGCAAGCGGTCCGAGTCCTCACCACTCTCCTCGGACCTGAGCGGAGCGGCGCACTCGGCCGAGGAGAACTCGCCGCCATGGCGACCGGCTCCGCGCACGGCCTGGACGACGGCACCTGGCTCGCACGCCTCGTCCAACGCGGCGTCTCCCTCGCCCACGGCACCGAGTTCCCCGGCGACGCAGCCGGCCGGCGCGCCCTGTGGCGGCTGGTGTCCGTCACACCGGACGAGGTCTCCAGCACCGTACTGGCGTACGGGCTGCGGCCCGACGGCGAGGGCTGGCGGGAACGCGCCCTACGGGAGCGGGCCGACCATCACGCCGAAACCCACCTCACACCACGCGACCTGCATGATCTTCAACTGCATCTCCCCGCCGGAACAATGATCCACATCTGTGAGAACCCGCGCGTGGTGGAAGCCGCGGCAGACGCGGCCTGCATCCAGCCCCTCGTGTGCACGTCCGGCAGCGCCGCCACGGTCGTCTTCACGCTTCTCGACACCCTCGCCGCCACAGGCTGCCGCTTCGCCTACCACGGCGACTTCGACTGGCCAGGGATCGCACTGGCCAACCGGGTCATCCGCCGCTACAAAGCCCTGCCATGGCGCATGAGCACCGCGGATTACGAACACCTGGCCGCTCGCAGTCAAGCCGAGGGCATCCCTCAACTGGCCCTCGATGGCGATCCGGTCAATGCGGACTGGGACCTGGATCTCGCCCCCGCCATGACCGCCCTCGGCGTCGCGCTCCACGAGGAAGCCACCCTCGACCAATTGGTGGACGACCTGTCCCGTCAGGCGTAGGTGCAGCGACGATCTGCCGACTTGATGTGGACCCAGAGATCTGGGAGCCGTGTGGGAGCCGATGCGCTCCCCGAGCCCCTGCGAGGCCACACCAGACTTGTCCATACCAACCATCTGACCAGCAACAACGCTAAACACCCAGCTAGCGATCTCGCTTCGACCGCATTCGGGCGAAGAGGGCGTGGGCTCAAAATCTCGCCCAGTCGGCTGGTCCTGATGCTTCCCTGCGAGCGTTTGAGGTACTTCGTTCGCTTGGGCCGGGGATCAGTGCGGCCGAACTCCGTCATGATGGCGACGCGCTGTGTATCACGGTGGGCCGGAGGCGGTCTGTGGCCAGGGCAGCGCGACCCTCTGCCGTGCCCGGTCAATGTCGGTGGTGACGACTTCTACCTCGTCGTCGACTTGAACGGGGCCCTGCAGTGAGTGCGGAGGCGCGCCGTTGCTGTTACTTCCTTTGTTGCGAGGCGTCGAGGATGCCCAGCATTAGGAGGGGAACGGGAAGTGTTTCGCCGCTGACGTAGTCGTGGGTTGCGTCAGGAAGATGCGCTTGTCTGCGAAGCCGGCTGGCGAGAGATTCTGCGGTGGTCTCATTGAGGGGCGTAGCACCTGCCAGGAGCGAAGCCAACTGAGCGGCTTCAGTATCGCTGGTCGTGGCTGCCTCAATGTGGGCAGCGAGGCTGTCTCGGGCCTGTTCGTCGCGGCGCAGTCTGCGCATGACGGCTCTTGTGAATTGCCGGTCGAAATTTCCTCGAAGCTTCTCGAGGAAGACGCCGTCGTGTGCAATGTGGCTGAGGAGGTCGGCTACTGGGGCTGCGGCGTATACAAGCGAGAAGTAGGTGGCCGGCGCCATGTCGAGCGGCTCGCCCCGCGAACGCATATCGGCCAGCATCGCCCAGTAGCGGCGCACCTCGTCGTCCTCGGGGAAGGCATCGGCGAGGGCTTCCAGCGCACTGGACTGGCTCGGAAGGCTGTCGTGCCACGGCGGTTGGGGAAGGCGTGCGTGCAGGCGCTCGCGGACGGCTTGCGGGTCCAGGCCGAGGGCCCAGTAGTCCGCCAGAAGGAGGTCGGCCATAGGGCGCCAAGAGGTGTGATCGGCGTCTGTGACTTGGCAGAGAGTATCCAACAGTCCCGCCTGGCCGTAGTGGGCACTGGCATGCCAGGCAAGAACCGTACCCCGGTTCAGGAGTGAGGGGTCTGCAGTGACGGCCTGAGCGAGGTCGGAGGCCAAGGCTGGCGCGCGGTCTGCAACCAAGGCGAGATAGGCCCACACGTTGCTGATGTCGGATTCCATGTCGACAGTGAGCCTGCTGACCGGTGAACCCCCGAACCGCGCGCGCAACGGTTCCCATTGGCGGGCAATTTCGTTGAGCAGCTGAAGGTCTGCTTTATGTCCGAAGCTCCCGAGCGTGACCTTAAGAGGATCGCCCCGGAAGTCGGTCAGATTGTCCAGGATATGGAGTTGTTCGGTCAGGAGGACACCGATCCATGCGGCGCGTTGGCGGCCCCAGTTCATAAATCCGGTGGTGGCAGCATGGAGGCGCAGGGAGTCCAGAGCTGTACACCATTCGCTCTCGGGAAGCGTGCCGCGTTGATGATCGCGGGCAAGGTGTGTGTGGTGGGCTGCGGATGCCGAGGAGCGGGCTAGGTCGTTGCTTTCCAGCACCCAGTGTCGCGTGAGGCCCCGAATGGTGGCGCTGCTTGTGGCGGCGTCCCGCAGAAGTGCGGTGAGGGTGATGCGGGCGGGGGTAGGGAGGGCGGGGTGGACGGCGTGGAGGGTGTCGAGGACGGCTTCGATTACGGCGGGGTCGTGTCGGTAGCTGTAGAGGATCGCGGTTAGAGGCGGCTGGGGCGTCTTCAGCAGGTCCGTGGTCCGTTGCCGAGCAGGTACGCTAGCTGGCAGGCGGACGATGACTTCCTGGTCAGCCCCCTCCGACAGCCACGGGTGTTTGAAACGGTCCAATGCCCCCAGGCATGCGGCGGCGATACGGTCCGCTTCTGGACCTCGCGTGATGGCCAGTTCGTCGCAAGCATCCATGATCGCGATGGTCACGATGTCGGGGCGGTGGTCGCGCCCGTCAGCGGGTGGATCAAGAAGGGGCAGGAGCAGTTCAAGCGCTTCTCTTGGCCCCAATACGGGCACCGCGGCTCGGGCGACCCAGGAAGCGGTAGAGGTGGCTGTGCCGAGTGAGGTCCGCAGCGTGTCGGTGACCTCGACGTCGTGGAGCCAGTGTGCACACAGGGCGGCGACGGCCCACTGGGGCGTGCTACTGGTGGTCAACTGCTTCAACAGCGTGCGTCTCATGACGGGGCCTTGGTCGATGGCAGCCAAGGAGGGCAGCCACTGGTCCAGTGGCGGCCTGTCCCGTGCGGTGAGCATTCCCTCCACGGCCTCAGCCACCTGTTCGTGACCAGCGTAGATTTGCCCGAATAGTCGCTCCCCCCACATGCTGGGCGCGTAGTGCTCGGTGCGGAGCATGGTGCACATGTAGTCCACTGTCAGTTGGTCGTGGCCGAACCCGCACAGCAGGACCTGCCAAGCCAAGTAGCGGTCCCCCATTCTGGGACCGCCCATCCGAAGGATGTCCAGACAAGAGCGTTGGACGGATGCCCGCGCCTGCTCGTCCTCTGCGATGGCAGCCAGGAGGGCGTCGGTGAGCAGGTCTCTCCATAGATCGTTGCTGGCGTCGCCGGTATCGAGCTGGCCAACCAGCCACTGCCTTTCCTGTGCTGTCAGGGCTGACAAACCGACGAGCCGGGCCTGCAGCGGCTGATTGGTGGTGGCCCCTCCGCACAGCACGCCCAGAGCGGCGCCGATACCTACCAGCTTCGGTTCAGATGGCCGCTGGCCGCGCGCGTGCGCGATGGATGCGACAACACGGTCGTCGTGCGGCCACCCCAGGGCCAGGTGCCTCAGGACCACGGCGCCATGCTGGGCGGTCGGGGCTTTGGCAGCGGCTGCCAACAGAAGGTCACGCGCTTCGTCCCGATGCGGTCCCATCGCATGGCGGTCTACTAGAGCCCGAGCTGCCGCGTGTACTGCTTGCGGGTCCTCGTCGCGTAGGGCTGCAGCCAGTACGGGCCACAGCCGGCCATCCGGGCTGTGGTCACCATCCGCATGGCCGAGCTGGGCAAAAACCGCAGGGGGCAAGGGCTGGTAACACACTGTCCAGCGTTCGAGTCGGTCGTGGAGAAGATCAGCCACGGCTGGCTGCTCCAAGCCGGCCAGGGCAATTTTTAGCAGTCGCTGCCGCAGGGGAATATAGGGATGGCTATCAATGATTTCCAGGATGTCCTGGGCGTGGGCACGGGCGGTAGGTACGGGAAGCCGGAAATCACCGAACGCGATCTCGGCCAGTAGTTCCGCAGCGACCATACCTGCAGGCGATTCGGGAACCGCCGTCTGCGCCAGCGCCAGCACTGCACGGCTGATCTCGTGGGGCCGCAGCCGCCAAGCCATGGTGAGCAGAACTTCGCTCCAGCGCGGATCGCCAGCTCGTTCGGCAATCAGGCCTGGAACCTGGTCGGAGCCCGCGTAGTCCACCACGTACTCGGCTGCCAGCTGCTCCATCAGTGCCCGGTGAAAGAAGCCCAGTTCCTGGTGTCCTTGGCGGACTAGAACTCCCAGCTCTCCCTCGGCGATCTCGATGAATTGTTCGCTGGCGGCTGCGGCGGTACTAGCATCCTTTGCGCAGTACAGTGGATTGCGCAGCGCCTCGATGACGTCTTGGCGAACGCGCTGCTGTGGGATGGGGCCGAAGTCGCCGCGGCTCTGGTGAGTGAAGGCAACCTGTGCGAGGACTGCCCGCACTTCCGCAGATGAAAGTCCGTTCCGCTCCTGTGCTTGCGAGGCTGCTGATGCCCGTTGGGCGGGGTGGTCGCGCAGCAGTTGTTCAACAACGCGGTCGTAGACATCGAATCTCCGGTGCGGCAGTCGGATGCCGGACAGCCGTAGTCCGATCAGCAGGAGCAGGAACAGGGGCACCTGTGCGAGCTCGCGGAGTTCGGCGCCCCCTTGAACATCACGGGTGAACTCTTCCACTACTTGATCGACCACAGGGACGCTGTGCCGCCCTGCTACCGATGGATAGTTCTCTCCCAAAGCCATCTGCTCGCCATCAGATGCATGGGCGGCGCCAAACCAAATTCCCGCCAGCATGTGCTGCTGCTCAAGAGACAGCGGCGCCAACTCCGCCTTGTTCCAAACCCCTGACAGGCCGACCCGTGCCAGTCCGTAGGGACGGGTGGACACCAACGCCGGCAGACCACGCTGGTCCAGAAACGTCTCCAGTGCGATAACTGCACTGCGTGCTGAGGCCTCGGACTCCCATTCGTCCAGCCCGTCGACGATCAGCAGAAGTCGCTGGTCCTCAAGCGCCTTGCTGACCAGATCCCAGAGATCTGCGGCATCGTTATGCTCAAGCCACGCCTTCAGAGTTGACGACACGGAGGCTCGGTGGTCGCCGTAGGCGCGGCGTCGGGTGAAGAAGTGGAACGGAAGCCAGACAGGCAGCCGTCCACCGAACCGCGTGGTCCAGCCATCCAGGATCGGCCGGTCGGACAGCAGATCCAGCAGCGCGAAGCGTAGGAACGTACTTTTCCCGCTGCCTGGACCGCCGACCAGGAGGTGCCTTTCTGCAGAAGCCAGCCACGCATCGACATCAGTGCGCGCTGTAAAGTCAGCCGCCAATGCAGCGCTCCACCCTGTGGAACTGCCGACTACCCGCTGGGCAGGAAGGGGCGGGCTCGGGCTCCGCTCCCACGGCTCAGTGCTGGTGCCGATCGTCTCGAGTAGCTGAGACTGCTCGTGCCAGTGTCGAGGCGCCACGATGGGTGCTGATGCGACGGCAACTGGCACGTCAGTAGTCGCGGCGACGGGGGCCAGCACATCAGGTACGACGAAGCGTTCGGTGAACGGCACCCGGGGGGCGTCAGAGCGCTGCAATGCTGTCATCCCCGAGTCGGTGACCTCGAAGAACGCTGTATAGAACTCCCTGAGCCGTGTCCGCAATGCGGCAACCTGTCCGGCATCCAGGCGCTCCCCTAGCGTGTTGTTCGCATGTGGGACACAGAATCTGTCCACCCAGTTGCGGCCAAAGAAGTCGTCGACTACGCGTGGCTGATCCTTCAGCTGAGCTGACAGCTCCTCCGCGTCCCACACCTCGAACCCGATGCCCAGGGCGGTCAGCCGCTCTCGTTGAGTGCGAACCTCGTCAGCGAAGTCTCGATCCACTCCGGACAGGCTCACCGCGTACACGAACACCCGGGTAACGACCGCCCAGTCGCCTTCGAGGAAGTCCGTCACGGCCTTGAGAAGTTTGGCGCCGGTGAGCTTGGCGATGCGCCGCGACTGCAGACTCAAGTAGCAGCGCGTCCCGTCCGGCGACCACTCTTCCTGGGGCAGCCGCACATAGAGGTCGATGCCCTCCTGGTCCTGCCCGCGCGTTCCGTAGAGGCCAGCAGCAACGGCCTGGTGCTGACTCATCGTCCTACGCGGCGAATCTGCGGGGACATGGTCAACCGCGTGCCGCACCTGGCCCCTCGCGCGGGCCAGCCGAAGATTAAGCCTCTCGAAGTTCTCCCAGGCCAACCTCTCGAAAGGCAGGAGCTGCTCCCTGGTCTCGACAGGTGGTTCGACGTCCTGCTGGATGATGAGGGTCTGCAAGCGTGCAGGAACGGGGGCCCACGTGCCGGAGTCCTCCGGTACCGCTTTGGAAGCCGTTACTTCACCCGTCCGTGACTCACGTCTCATGTGCCCATCTTCGCCTACACCTCCCGGTCGCAGGCCGCGTCCGTCGAAGTGGTGTGGTGAGTTGGCCCTGATCTGAGCGCTTGCTCTGGCGTCCGGATTGGTGCCCGCATAGACGGACGGCCGCCGGCTTATCTTCTAAGCGTCTAGCCTCGAAGGAGATCGGCACGATGACCTCATCAGACAGTCTGCGCCTGCACGCCCTCACCGAGCACAACCTCGCCCCGGCGGCTCCGGATCTGCTGCGCGCAATGGTTAAGTCGTTCACCGACGCACAACCATGCAGGGGTTCGCTGGATGAATTGCGATGCGGCGGTGCACGAGGTCCACCGCTGGGGAGGCGCGGGACCCGGAGTAAGCTCTCTGGCCAGCGTAGCTGGACGGGCTCGCACGACGCCGGCGCCGTGCTGTAGCCGCCGATCGCGCCAGTACCCACACCGACTTCGTCACTCTCCCGCGCAGCCAGAGAACGGACAGTGCCACCGCCTCACCGCCCTCCTGGACGCCTTCAATGCTGGGTGAGCACAGTCGCACCAACGGCGCCGCCCGCCGGGCGTGCCTCGCAGTCCCGCTCACTGATGTCGCACCTCGACGGCACTAGAACAACCAGGGATCGGCGATCGAACCATCGATCTCCAGGCCATAGCGGCGGGCCTGCACGGCCTCCTCAACTCTCCCTTCGTCTTGCCAGAGAGCAGCAAGCGGGCTAGTGCCACCGCCAGCATCGGCCACCGCGCGGTGCGTGCGCTCGGCGTCGGCCGCGTTCCGGTGCCGCTCCATCATGGCCAGCCGCTCCTGCGCATAGGTGTCTCCTCGCTCTGCCGCGCGCCGATACAGAGCCTCGGCCTGGCTCGGGTCACGGGTCTGCTGGTGCCAGCCCGCCACCGCCCAGGTCTGCGGGTTCCGAAACTCAGCCAGTCGGCGCAGGATAGACTCTGCATCGCGCTCGTCGTCGCCGTACAGGCCCATCAGTAAGATGACCGCCGCGAACGTTCCGCCCGGCCAGTGCTTCTCCGCCGCGCCGAGCACGTCCCGATCAGCCAATTCAACTACTGTCCAGGCCAGCCGCTCGGCCTCGATCCGATCACCGTCCCGGTACCGTTCCATCGCCATCATTGCCAGTTCCAGCCCATCGCCGGTTTCCGCGAACGATCGTGCCAAGCGCTCGGCTTCTTCCCACTCATGAGCGCGGCACTTGAGCATCACCAATTCGCCCATGGCGTCCCGATCACCCGCCGATGCCCCCAACCGCAGGAGCCGTTCGCACTCCGGGAGATCGCCCGCTTCTCTGCTCAGTTCAGCCAGTAGGAAGGGTGCGGTCGGGTCTTCGAGGGCCACAGCCTCCGTCAACGCCGTTTGCGCCTCGGGGTCGGGGGACAGCACCACCGCTAGCGAGGTCAGCGCAGAGGCCCGCCCGGTGGTGGCCGCTTCCCTAATCAGCCGCTCGCTCTCATCAGGGTCGCCGACCTCGCTGAGTGTCCAGGCCAGGGCCAGCATCGGCTCTGGGTCTCCGCTCTGGAGGACTGATCGCGCGAGAGTCTCAGCCTCGTCGATCAGGCCCCGGTACGCCATCATCGTGACGATTGACTCCCAAGCCTGAACGTGCCCCCCATCCGCCGCGCGACGCAGCAGAGAGGTCGCCAGGCGCAGCCGCCCCCGGCGCTCTGCGGAGCTGGCCAGTTCGTACAGGTCGGCGGCGGTCGCCGCGTGGTGTTCAACTGCGTGCCAGAACGCGGCCGGCGGGAAGCACTCGCGCCGAGACGTCCGGGCGTAGTGGTCGAGATAGTCCGCCAAGCGGCTCACTCCCGACCTGGCCCCCATGCCGTGGTCGCGGGCAACGTCGGCGAGTGCCGCCGCCACATCTTTGATTCTGATCCGTGCGAAGGCCAACGCGGTCTCGAACCAGTCCGCCGGCGCTGCCGCGCGCTGAGCATCCGTCAGGTAGCCAGGTGCGGCCACTTTCAGTAGCACCAGCGGGAGCGGGGAGGCGTGGCCAAGTCGACGCGCGTCCATCGCGGCTGTGACAACGGCCTTGCCGTAGCAGTCCTGAGCTCCGTCCGCCTGCTCATACCATTGGACCAGAGCTGGGCCGCCTGCGAGGGTCTGGGTGATGGAACCATCCGGAGCGGTTCGCGCGGCGACGGCCAGGGAACCGTCCTCTGTCGCGTGCAGCCGCTGCAACGCCGAGCCGTCGAAGACAGCAGGAATGGAGATCACGCGCGCTGCCGCGAGCAGCGCTCTGGCCTGGGAGTGGCGGTCTGGGATGTCGGTCGGCCGATAAATCAATTCATGTCGGTGGCTCGGCCATAGGGTGGCGATGACCACTAACGGTCCGGGCTGCTCTAGCCTTCGGCGCAGGGCGGCCGCAGCGACCTCACCGTCGTTGCCGCCGAGTAGTTCCTGGGCCTCGTTGAGCCACAGCACGGTGCGTGGGCCGAGGACGTCGGCCGCGACCAACTGGTACAGGCTGTTGGCGTCTTTCGGATAAGCCAGCGACCAGTCGGCGAGGCAGGTCACAACCGCCTCGTATGCGGTGCGAGTCTTCCCCGTGCAACTGTACCCGCTCAGCACGAGCAGCACGGGGTCGTCTCCGGACGCTGCATCCTTTAAGAGGTTACGCAGCTCATGGTCGTGGCGGCGGAGGATGTACGTCGGGAGCACGAAGCCAGTCGTGGCAGTTCGCAGCGGATCGGCGATAGCCGCATGCACGCCGAGCCGCTGGGGCTGCCAACTGGCCAGCGGACGTGGCATGTCGAGGAGGACGACGCTGGGCTCTCCGTCGGAGAGTGCCGATCGTTGCCCAGTCCCGCCGGCCTGCCCGCCGCTCCGTTCGGCCACCGCGTCACCATAGCGACGGCGCCAGCGGGCGAGGTCGAAGAGGTGTCGCTCGTCGGGCAGCGGCTCCGCTCCTTGGTGCTTCGCCTCGGTACCGATCGCGCGCACCAGTCCGATCAGGTGCTCCATGGACGCCGGCAGGTTCCGTCCGAGGAGCCACCCGCCAACCGTCGAAGGTGACCCCACACCGGCACTGCGCGCGAGCCTGCGCAGACCTGGTACGGGCCTGAGCCTGCTGAGGCGCCATTCCCCCAGAGTCCGCAGGTCCGATCGGAACCGTTCATCAGCGGTGCCCGGCACACTACCCCCTGTCCGATCTGGTTCGCCTGGCCTTGGACGGCCCCTCGGCGTACGCCGGTGACCTCCCGCTCTCGGCTTCGACTGTACAAAAGGAGAATCCGGGTTCCGTACGGATCTGCCGGACAGCGAGAGTCCCGATCGCCCCGTTCTTCACGAAGGGATCCTCTCGTGCCACTCGCCGAAGCCGTACGGACCGATGCGGCCGTGCTCTCATCCCCAGGCGTCGTCGTCCTGGTCGTCTTCGTGCTGCTCTATCTGGGCGTTGTCCTGCCTGCCGTGTGGTCACGCCAGAGTTATCGTCGACAAGCGGCCACGCGGGTCCTGGAGCTGATGTTCGGCCAACTGCTCTTCGTGTTGAGCGTGCTGGCCGGTCTCCTCCGGCGCTGACCGACCTTGTTGACGCTGGTGGTGGCCCGGCGCCCAACCATTCCGATCCCTGACGGGCTCGACCCTGCGCACCACAGCCACCCTGACCACCGTACTGCCGACCACCACGCGCACCCGCTCAGCTGGCGATCGTTGTTGCCCGGGTTCGGAACAGGGTGAGGGCCTCGGTGAGGTTTCCGGGGCCGCATGCGGCGTGGAAGGTCTGCCCTGCGATCCAGGCGCGGAGCCAGTCCTGCGTGCTGCGGTTGATCTCATCGAGGTTGTACTCGTGTCCTTCCAGGTTCGTCTCCTCCAATCCGATCTCGATGGTCCAGCCGGGATTGTCGAGCGTGGCGATCTTCACGCCCCATGCGTTCTCCCAGTCGCTGTCGCACTGCTGCATTTACTGTGTTCCGAGTCGAGTGCCACTGCGGTGCAGCGGATGCTTCCGGCCAGGCCGCCGGCGGCCGCGACGAAATCGACGTTATGCTCGCGGCCCGAGCGGCCCATGCGTCCGCGGTGTACAGCTCGTGCGTCACCCAGCCATGGTGGAAGCCGACGTGTTCATGGTTCCCAGCGGGCGACCGGGGAATCCGTCGAGGATCACGCACACCTCGTGGCGTCACGTGACCTAGTTCATTGTTCCGGCACAGACGTCCAGGATTTGAAGCGTTGCGAGGAACTCTCGTGCCGCCGCCTCGTCCTCCGCGGGGCTGCTCATGGCAAGTACCCTCCCACGGCTGCTGCACGTCAGGCACGTGCCCCGAACCTGCTGGTGAACGCAGGCGCAGCGCCTCCCAAATGCGTGAGCGATGCGTGAGCGGACGTGTCGGCATTCGGCATTCACCGCCGGACCACGTGGCAACGGGAAGCCCGCTGACCTGCGGGTTTCGGAAATCCCGTCACCCGCCACCACCCACCAGCACGCCCCAAGCGGCCCTCGTAATGCGTAGGTCTCGGGTTCGAATCCCGAAGGCGGCTCCGTGAAAGGCCCAGGACTCACTCGCCGTGACCTGGGCCTTTTGCTTTATCGGATGCGGCGTCGACGCTGAGCGCGGGCCGATTTGCTGCCCGTAGTCTCAGTTCTAGTCTCAGTTGAGGGTGTGGGCTGGGGGAGGAACGTGTCTCCCATCCGGTGCATGGCGGCCTTGCTGAGGTGCGACCGCCCCTTGACGTACCGGCGCGTCTGGCTGATCTGCGTGTGCCGCAGAATCTCCATGATCGTCACCATGTCCACGCCCTTCGGCTTGCGGGGCATCGACCAGTGGCAGTACCCGCCGCGTGGGGAACGCATCGCCCAGGGAATCGAGCGCCCGGAGTTCCGGACGGCCGAAGATCGGCCCGCCGCGGTCGAGGCCATCGCTGACCCGTTCATCGGCTCCGAGTGCACGGCCTTGACGCGGACGAGGTCCTCGACCGGACCCGGCTGCGCTGCGGGAGGGACGCAGAGCGTACTTCGACGTCACTGCCCCAGGACCCCCTCGAAGTAACCGAGCCGAGGGTCGTCGGGGGTGCCGACGAGCAGAGCGCGGTCGAGCAGGATGTTGTTGTGCTCGCAACTCGTCTCCGGCAGCATCACGCAGGCGTGGCAGGCCGCCAGGTTGATTCCGCCGACGCCGGACGCCTCGGTCTCCATACAGAGCGGATCCGAGGAACACCACTCGGCACGGCGGACGGCCGAACGGACCGTACGATCGAGAGTCTCCGGTTCGCCTTGGGCGACCAGACCACCCAGGCTGCCCGCCGAGTCGCTCGTCGCCGTGTACACGAGTACCCCAGCCATGTCGTCGCCGGCGTACAGGCGCTCGCGCAGAGCTGCGGCCGGGTAGCCCGCCTCAAGACTCCACTCGTTGATGAGGACGTGGGCCAGCGTGTGCAGCAGCACCATGCGAGGGGTTGCGGGGGAGGTTGCGACCCTGCTCGGGTCATCGGCCCGCTGCTCGAGCACCCGCTGGTGGGCGGTACGCATCCGCTCGACCCGGGCGGCGACTGCCACGCTCTTTTCCCAGGCATCGAGCCGGTGCTCGTCCATTCGGAGGAAGACTCCCTCGCCCCGCACCTCCATGGCCGGGAGCCAGCGCAGGGGACGTACCGACAATGGCATCTCCCTGGACTCGGTCGTCGACTCGGCGTCGACGAGCCGGGTGAACGCCTTCAGGGCGCGCACCTCACGAAGCTTCTTGACCAGCATTGGGCCGGTGACGCCGAGAGGGTCGAGCACGCTCTGGTTCCCCAGTGGGGTTTCGCAGACGAATTGCTCGTCGCGAGAGTGCTCACTCTCCTCGTTGCCCGAGCGAAGACGCTCGTACTCCATGTTGCGCAGGACGCGGTAGCGGTGGTCGGAGGTCGGTGCGGACTCGCTGTCGGGGTCCTCCTCGCTCTCCGCGGCGAGGAGTGCCATCACCTCGTCCAGCGGCACCGGACTCGGCTTTCCCTTGAAAGCACCTCTGAGATAGAGCTCGACGTGCTCGCGCTTGTCGTACTCACGGAGAGCATCCCAGTGCTCGGCGAGCGGATCCTCGCGGCGGTTGCTCCACGGGGGAATGGACAGCGCCGACTTCAGCACCGGTTGCCACACCGCTGACGAACCGCGCTGCAAGGTGCGCAGAGGAAGTCCGCACCCCGGAGACGGGGTGGACGAACCGAGCCAGGGGAGGGTGCCTTGGCACTTCAGGCCCAGGTCCTTGAGCGCCTGCCTACGGAAGGAGCCCTCCATCGAGACCTCGGGAGCCTGCCCGCAGGTGCAGGAGACGAGGATGGAGCGGAGCGCTGAGGTGCGCCCGGTCGTGCGCACCTTGAGCTTTCCCCCGCACTGTCCCACCGTCGAGACACCGCGGTCCGAGGAGCGATGCACCCACTGCCAGTACGGGAACTCGCCTAGATGCCCGGCCTCACAGGCGACGACGAAACGGGAGGGGACCAGGTCAACCTCGCACGTCCCACAGACGCTCCGCCCGGTGGGCGGATTGAAGTCGCGGTGCCGTTGCAGGTCGTTGCACTCCGGGCAGGAGTGCATCAAGGGGAATCGTCGGACCCGGAGGCCGTCCTTGCTGGTGTCGTCGGATGCAGGCGGCAACCGGAAGTAGTCGACTTCGAGTACGCGGGCCAGGCGCCGTTCATAGATTCGCGGAGACTCGTCACGGCTCCAGCTCTGCTCGGCGTCGTCGAGTCCCGAGACGATGAAGGACTCCTGGTCGACGGCGATGAGAGACCCGACGCCGTACGTGGTGATCGCCTGGGCGCGACGGACCGCACCACGCCGCGGAAAGTTGTGGGCGGGGGCGGAGCCGTTCGCGCCGGCTCGGCGACGGCGGGCAGGGGGCGGGGTCATCGAGTTCCCTCCATGAAGAGCACGGTCTCGGCGTCGACGTCGCGCAGGCTCCACAACGTGGAATATGCCTCGGTGTCCTGGGACTCGTCGTCGTACGCCCTCAGGATCGAGGGGGCGCGACTGCCCCGCCGCGGCTCGAACAGCAGGTTGTTGTCGATCTCGGCCTCGTCGCACCACCAGTCGACGAACTCGTCGAAGGCCCTGGACGCTGCGTCCGTCTCCTCCTCGGCGACCGCCTCGACGCGTTTCAGGAGGATCGACTTGATACGACCCCGGAGTACGTCTTCGTAGGACTCGACCTGGCCGGCGCCCTCGTTGGGGCGGGCGGCGGGGATCATGATGCGGGCGAGGGCGACGATCACTGCGTGCAGGCCCCGCTCGCGGGCCCGGGCGGAGAACGGGGTCACGGAGGTGGACTCGACCTCGCGATAGAGGGCCGAGTGGAAATGCTGGAAGCTCTCGTAGTGGGAACGGTCCCTGGATCGTGTCGAGTTGAGCATCACGGCAACCAGGCCGGGGTGCGCGCGGCCGACCCGGCTCGTGGCCTGGATGTACTCAGCGGTCGTCTGCGGCTGGCCCATCACGGCCATGAGACCGAGGCGTTCCACGTCCACACCGACCGCGATCATGTTGGTGGCCAGGAGAACGTCCACTGTGTCGTCGTCGGGCCGCCGCTTCTCGATGCCCTTGAGGCGGGTGGGGATCTCACTGGCGTCGATACGGCTCGTCAGCTCGGAGTAGTTGGCGACCGAGCGGACCTCCACCCCCTCTCGCTCGGCCAGCAACTCCAGATAGGCCACCACGTCGTCATGGACTTGGAGTTCGGCCGCCGACAGCACTCGGAGGCTGTTGAAGTAGCCGACGAGGCTCCAGTACGCGTCGCGCACCTCCTCCTCGGTCCTCGCCTGCTTGACCCGGTGCAGCAGCGTGGCGTACGTGCGGATCAGCAGGGTGGACTGGCTGGTGCCCGGGGCCAGGAGGCCGACGTAGCGGCGGCTCGCCTTCTCCTCGCGCGGTGTCTCCACGGCGAACCACGAGTCGCGGGCGTCCAGACCGGCGGGCGGGAACTGCCGGACGTCGCGAGCAAAGAGGTGGCGCCCCTGGTCGGCGGCGCGACGGATGGTCGCCGTGGAGGCGATCACCTTGGGCTGGTCGGCGAGGGCGTCCACCGCCGTCTCGTAGAGGCCGGTGAGAGTTCCCAACGGACCGGAGATCAGATGGAGTTCGTCCTGGACGATCAGCTCCGGGGGCGGGGTGCCGCCGTCCGGGTCGTCGTCGCGGTTGAAGAGAGCGGAGGTCGCGGGACGCCAGGGCATCGACGCGAACTTGTCGACCGTGGCGATCACCAGGGTGGGCCGCGCGTCGTACACCGCCTCGTCGACCAGGTGAACGGGCAGACCGTCGGCGAAGTCGCAGCCCGTGCCGGGGCAGCGGACACGCATCCGCTTGGCGTCCTCGTCGACCTCGTAGTTCCGTGCGTCGAGGCGGGTCCCGCACCAGGGGCAGGCGTGCAGTTGAACGGGATTCTCCGTGGCGAGGCGCTTGTCGAGGTCCCTCCGCAGCTCATCGAGCTTCATGCCTGCCACGGCCAGCATGTTGGGGGTGGCCGAACGCCCCACCCACATACCGACGGAGAACTCCTCACGGCCCAACTCGGGTGTTCTGCGCCGCATGTGCTCCATGGCACAGAGCAGGATCGCCGCGCGCTCGAACTGCTGGAGGGTGAGCAGCCGCAGCGTGTACCGCATGAGGACGGTGACCCCGCCGCCGTGTGCGCCCTTGCGGATGCGGCGCAGGAACGATGTGAGGGCGATCAGCCCGAGGTAGGCCTCCGTCTTGCCACCACCGGTCGGGAACCACAGAAGGTCGGAGACTTCCCGGTCGCGATGTGTGCGGTCGTCGATGCCCGCCAGGCACAGGAGTACGAACGCGATCTGGAACGGGCGCCAGCGACCAGCGGCCGGGTCGGGGGCGCCGACGCGTCCGCCCTTCACCCAGGCGCTGCGGGCGCGTTGGTCGGCCATGGCCCGATTGGCGAGTCGGAAGGCCCTCATCAGATCTGGCTTGGTCCGCAGCAGTTCGATGCCCTCACGGATGCGGCCGAGCGCCTCGCCGCAAGCCCTCACCTGCTCCCGCGCGGGCTTCCCATGAGGGCTGTCCGCCAGAGCTTCTGCCTCGGCAGACCTACTGTCGATCCAGTGCTCGTAACCCGAGGCGAGTCCTTCCAGAGCGGCCAGGACCTCGGCACCTGACCGCTCGGCCAGCCCGAGCATGGACAGCGCCGAGCCGTCGATCTCGGGGTTGGAGTCGGTGAGCAGCACCTCCACGGAGGGCACGAACTGGGTCCGCACCTCGGGGACGGCGGGCACTTCGGATTCCTTCACGCCGATCGGCGACGGAGTCCAGTCCCACTCGGCAGCGCAGCCGTGGCCGACCGCGAAGGTCGGGGCGTGGCGGTGCAGCAATCGACTCGTGGCGATCTCCGGGTCGTGGTCGGCGGCCGGGGCGGGACGCTGGACGAACGCCGTGGAGCCATTGGCAGCCCGGACCGTCAGACCACATTGGAACAGGGAGAAGGCATCCTGGAGATCCCACTCCCCGACGTTCTGCGTGTTGATCAACGTGACCGTGATCGTGACCGTGCGGTTGACCCGGTCAAGACGCCGGACGTTGACATGCAACGCGGCTTCCGGGCCCAGCTCGATCCTCATCCGAGCATCCGGCCGGGTCACGTCGATGGTCTGGTCAGGGAGGGCGAGTTCCTTGCGCCTCCACCGCTCCCGCTGGTCGGCAGTGGTACGGGCCTCGGCACGGCGGGCCGGGACGCGCTTGCCCTCGGCGTCAGTGGGCTCGTAGACGGCCGCACGTGCCGAGACCACGATCGAACCGCTTATGGCTGGGTGGACCGCGAAGGTGAGACCCATCGAAGAGGGACGCCTGTCTCCCGAGGCGCCGACCTCCTGCGCGGTGCCGGACTCCTCGACGTCCTCGCGGGCGATCACAGGGGTGGCATCCAGGGCTTGCTGTTCGTCGGCCTCGTCGTTCTGCTTCTCCTTCGCGACCCTGTCCGCGGCACGCGGATACAGCACGCCGGTCAGGTACCGGTCGATCGGGGCGTCCTGGGTGAGCACCTCGCCCCGATCGTCCGGCACGGCGTCCTCGGCGGGGCCGAGGAGCTCACGGCGGAGTCCTACGAGGAGTTCCTCGTCCCGGACCCGGTAGTGCTCGGAGTGTCGGCCTGCCACCTGCGTCATGCGTGCTGCTCCTCGTGGTCGTCGGCTCTCCGGTACCTGCCGATGCCGGTGATTCGAGGGACGATCCATACGCCCCGCTCCCCGAGACCGGCGTTGGCGCCGGCGGCGGTGCTCCCCGTCACGGTCTCCAGGGTGTCGATCCGCAAGCCGTGGATCTCGTCGGGCCACCAAGGGTCCCAGGTGCGATTCACCTTCTGCACCCGGAACAACTCCTCGCGAAAGCTCCGCGACGCCTCGCCGATCTCCCGACCGGCGTGCACCAGGGCGTACGGCGGGCTCTCCGCCTCGCCCATCGGCAGGTCGTGGCGCCGGCGCAGCAATACCTCCTGGCCGGCACGGACCTGCTCCAGGAGATACGCCTGCGTGGCGATGGCGTCCGACTCCCGGCCGGGCGGGTCGTCCCGGCTCACGTCGCCCGGCTCGGTAACGATCCCGTACCTGTCGTACGACCGGCGCCATGATCCGAGGTAGCGCCGGCCGTTGCGTCGACTCCCCGCCCTTCTGAAGAGCGGCAGTTCGGGAGGGTTCACGTGGTACAGGTCCTGGCGGGCACGAGTCATCGCCACGTAGAGCGCGCGGGCCTCGGAGGGCAGGTCCAGCTCGTCCCGGTGCCGCTTCTGGAGTTCGGCGAGGGTCGGGGGAGCCAGGACGATCACCCGGTCGAACTCCAGGCCTTTGGCCCGGTGCACCGTCGAGACGACTATGCGGGCCGTCTCCGGGTCGGCCGCCTCGTCGGGGAACCTGCCGTCAGCGACTGCGCGGCGCAACCGGTCCAGATCGAGCGCCCCGCGCCCCGCTCCGCGCGCCACCCGACGCAACACCGGCCAAAGGGCGTCGGCGTCGGGTTCGTACGGGAGAGGGATCTCCGCGAGGAGAGTACGGAACCGGTCCTCGGTGAGGGCGTTGGCCTCTGTCCGGCGCAGCAACTCCGCCACCCAGTACGGCACGGGGCGCTCCTCCAACGGGCGACGCAGTCGGTGGTCGATGCCGTGCGCGTGCAGCAGTTCGGAGACCACAAGGGCCTGCTGGTTGTCACGGGTGAGGACGGCGCATGTGTCGGAGAGGTCCCGTACGCCGTCCAAGGCGAACTCGTCGTCCAGTCCGCCCATGTCGTTCACCGGATCCAGGAGGAGATCGCGCAGTTCGTCGTAGAGCGTTCCTGCCTCGTCCGCATCGTCGAGCCGCTGGAGCCGGGGGCCGAGCGGCAGTGCGACTCCGGCTTCGGCGGTGGTGGCCCGGAAGTTCCGAGTGAGGTGCAGTTCCACCAGGTCGTCGGGGTAGGAGCAACGCAGCCAGTCGAAGAACCGCCCGGTCTCGTCGGCGCGTTCGACCAGACTCTCGATCTGGAAGCCGTACACGGACTGGGCCGCGTCGCCGACGACAGTGAAGCCGCAGCTGTCCTGGTACCGGTCGAGAAGCGCCTCCACCAGTCCGCGGCGCCCACCCAGCAGATCCTGCACCTCGTCGATCACGACATGGGCCGGCGGGACCGCATCGCCGACCTCCAGCGCGCCCTTCTCGATCGCGCGCGTCGCGGCGGCGATCCGCTCGTCGAAGCCGACCGCTCCCCACTCGCCGTCCGGGTGTGCCTGGAGGAGTACCTCGTAGGCCCACGCGTCGAAGGTACGGGCGCGAACCCGGTGGGCTCGTTCGCCGTGCCGGGAGATCCGCTCGCGCAGCTCCCGGGCGGCGGCCCGGGAGAAGGTGAGCACCAGGATCTCGGCGGCCTCCAGCGCCTGTTCGGGATCCTTGTGGCCGCACAGGGCGTCGAGTCGGCGCACCAAGGTGTGAGTCTTTCCGGCGCCGGCACCCGCCGTGACCAGGACACGAGCGTCCCAGGGCTGCTCGACCACGGCTAGTTGCTCTTCGGTGAGCGAGGGACTGTCCTGGTAGACGTCGGTCACTTCCGGCTCCAGAGGTGCTCGAACTGAGTGAAGGCGAGGTGCGTGTCGAAGTTGGCGATGTTGTCGCTGACGTTGAGGATCAGGCAGCTGTCCTTGCCACCGTTCCGTCGTCCGCGTAGTCCGCGACCGATCATCTGCTGGTACACGTTGGTGCTGTAGACCGGCCGAGCCACGACCACGACACGAGTGGCTGGAGCGTCGAATCCCTGGGTGAGCACACCGTAGTTGGTGAGGACTCGGATTTGTCCGCTTCGGAACTTCTCGATGCGACTGCGACGGTCCTGCGCGCTGGTCGTCGAGTCCACGGCGGCGGACAGGACACCCTCGTCGTTGAGCATGGCGGCCAGGTATTTGGCGTGGTCGACGGAGGTGGCAAAGAGCAACGTCGGCCAGTGGCCCGGCAGTTCCGCCACCGAGTCGACAATGCGTCGACTGCGCGCGTGGTCGTCGGCAAGTCGCTGCTCGGCGGAGCGGGAGAGCACGGCCATGCGATCGGCGTGTGTCTTCTCGTCCCGCGTGAGTTCGATATGACCGCCTTCGAGGGTGCGGTGCTCGACTTGAGCGAGCATCCCCCAGTCCTGGAGGTCGCGATACGGGTCGCCCGACGGGAAGACTCCTTCGTCAAGCCGCCGATTTCCGAAGCGGCTGACCAGGCGGCGGGTCTCCTCTTCGTTGGTGTTCCTGAACGGAGTGGCGGTCAGGCCGAGCAGATGCCGGCCGGTCTCGTACTGGGTGAGTCCCAACCGGCCGAGGATTTCGGTGTAGCGCTTGGAGATGGCCGTGTGCGCCTCGTCCACGATCACCAGTGCTGCCTGGCGCAGCCAGGCGTACTGGTCCGTGCCCAGGCACCGTTCCAACTTCGCGTCGGTGGCGACCACCAGGTGAGGGTGGTCGACGACGTTCCCGACTTCGTTGGTGCTCCATAGCCGACTGATCGTCAATGGCCGTTCGGCGCCGACCTTGCTCCAGACGAATTTCCAGCTCTCGACGGCCTGTTCGCACAACTCCTCGGTCTGGGCGATCCACAGGAGTGGACCCTTGAGGTCACCGACGCGTTTCACCCAGCGGATCACGGCCTCGGCGGTGACCCGGGTCTTGCCGGCTCCGGTCGGCAGCGAGAGCATGCCGCGCTGGGGCGCCAGTCGGTCGAGCATGGTGGAGATGTTCCGTACCAGGTCCTCCTGGTAATCGTGGAGGCTCGGGAAGTCTCGAGGGCCCTCGACGGTCTCGAACGGAGGCGGAGACGGGGTCCTCGAACCGGCGAAGGCGACAGGCAGCTTCATTTCCGAGACGAACGCGATGGCCGCCGACGAACCTCCGTACCCCACCGGGGCGTTTGGGAAGCGTGCCTGGATGTCCCTGGCATGCTGTTGGAGCACTCCGTCGCCGTGCGCGTTGAACGCCATCTGCGCGATCCGGCGCCCGGACGGCTCCACCCCGTCGGTCGCTTGCAGTTCGGCCTCCATCAGTCCCTCGGGGAGGCCGATCCGGAGCATGTCGGCACCGATCAGCAGCTCGATCTTGGCCACCACGTCCGCGGCTTCGCGCACCGCCTTCTGTGCCGCCTTCATTTCGCTGTCCCGAGCCATACGGTCCTGGTGCTCCAGCACCGCACGGCAACCGGCTGCGCCGAGGCCCAGGGCCAGTTCGCGGTCGATCAGTCGCAGCATCGCCTCAGGTTCCAGAGGGACTCGGACCTTGACGATGCTGTCTTGGCGCACGGCGTCCAGGGGGGAGGCGTGCGTGCCGTTAGGCGTGCGGGTGACCTCTTCCAGTTCGCTGCACAGTTGCACCGCGCTGTTCCGGTTCCCGCTGTTCAGGCGTTGCCGCAGGGCAGGGAACAGCTCGACCAGTGGCACGGGGTCGCCCTGCGGTACTTCCCGGGTCTCCAGGCTGATCACGTCGGCGTAGCGGAGCATGCCCCACTTCTCGATCATCAGCTCAGCGTCGGCGGCGGTCGGTACCAGCAGCGTCGGGAGCTGTTCGGCGCGCAGTGCGTGGTACTGAGTGGCTCCGACAGCGACGGTGATCTCACCGTCGGGCCGAGTTCCCCAGGCGTCGCCGATCCTGCAACGGGTCAGGGAGTCCTCGGGGAAGTCCGCGCCGAATCGGGTCAGCATCACGTAAGTGGTGCCCACGAAGATGTCGTCCTCGCTACGCGTCACCTCGTCGAGGAGCGCGTCCCAACGATCAGAGGGGACCTCGTCGACGGTGGTCGGGAGGCGCAGTCTGCGAGCCTTCTCGGGGGAGATGTCGGCGACCGGCAGCACGTCTCGGTAGCCGGCGAGCTGGGGGCCGACAGCTTCCCTCAGCGGCTTGATCCCTTGGGAGGTGGCGATCGTGCCGAAATTCTTCAGCATCCACCGGATCGGCGAGAGCACAGCCTGTCGGGTGTTGGTCTGCGCACCGATCTGGCGTGTCCAGTTGTCCACCACGGCGTCGTCGGGCAGCACCTTCAAGAAGGCTGCGCGGGATTCCTCGGAGAGCGCACGGAAGAGGTGGAGCGGACCGCCGATCGGGGCACCCTCGACCTTCATCCGGTTCAGCGCGGGTCGGGGGGCGCTACTGTCCAGGCGGCGCAGGTAGGCGGTGTGGAGGGCTTCGCGATACTCCTCGAACCACGCCTCGCCCTCTTGGGGCCGGACCCCACTGGACGGTCGTTCCCGCAGGCCGACCTGGGAGAAGAAGGGGGTGTCATCGGAGTGGAACGCCATGTCGACGGCGATGCTCGGGTCCCGCTGCGCGTCGACCACGACACCCGGCAGCATGCAGTCCTCGACCGGCCGGAATCGACCGTCGGCGGTCCGTACACGAAGCGTTGAGCGCGGGGTAGGCACCCGCTCCAAGACCTTGTGGGTCAGGCGACGGACCCCGGACTGGCGGAACAGCTCCCAGAATCGCTCCCAGTCCGATTCGCTGTAATGATCGAAGCCCTGATCGAGAACGCTGTCGAACCGGCCCTCGACATCGGCCTCCCGAATACCCAGGACGTCGAGCGCGTGCGCCAGCGAAGGATCCTGGGCGAGCTCGTCCACCACGTACACCAGTGACTCGCGCAGTCCGCCCTGTTCGGCGCGGCGGTACACCTTGCCCTGCACAGGGGGGACGAGTCCATGCTCCTCGGTGAGGACGATGTGGGCTTTGCGGGCCTCCTCGACGAGCGGGGAACCGACCTCAATCATGTCGGCGAGGATGCGGACTGCCGTCGCGGACGCCTCGGCACTGCCGCTCTCGACGAGGGCCTCCAGCCAGTCGCGCACATCGGCTCGTTCGTGCTTGGCCGCACCAAGAATGTGTTCGACCTTGCCGGAGCGCAGAGAATCCACTTCGACGCTCGGATGCAGCCAGTTCGACGGACGGTCCGAGCATTCGTGCCACCACCGCAGCCAGCGGAGGAGGGGCTTCGATTCCTTCTTCGGGTCCTTGGGGCGAGGGTGCACCCGCAGTTCGGACGGTACGCGCAGCACACCGTTCTGGTCAGGAAGCGATGCATTCACCGCGGTACGCGTCCAGATCTCTTCGGTCAGGAATTCGTCCGCCCAACTGATCGCCTCCTTCACACGGCCGGGCAGCAGCGGGAGGTAGGCGGCCGGGTCCTCCACGGGCGCCAGGGCCGGGAGCGAGTCGACGACCAGTTGTGCCGCCGCTCGGATCATCTCCTGGTTGAAGGGGGAGGAGTCGAGGAGATTCTGCCGGTCCTCGTTCGTCTTCCAGGCGCCGTTGAGGATGCCGCTCAGCGACATCTCGTACTTGGTCGGGAAGAAGGACCAGAACTTGCCGCGTCCGCGCGATCGCGGGCTGACATACAGACCGCTCTCCTGATCCTTCTCCAGGGTCGGGACGCCCCAGGCAAGGTCGAGCGAGAGCCGATCGTGCAGCTCTCCGGCGTCGTTACGGGCCGCCGGACCGGGTTCGTGGGTGGTGGTGAAGACGCGCCACCTTTCGGTAGCGACGGCTTTCCCGGTCCGCTCCTCGACCACGGTGTGCAGGTCGCCGGCCTGCTGGGCGGTCAGCGTCCTACGGGCCATGGGCCGTGGCCGGCGGTCCTCCAGCACGACCTTCGCGACGTGCGGCGAGAAGAGTTGGAAGCCGACCGGGAACTCTTCGCGGGGCTCGCCGTGGTCCTTGGCACGTCCGCCGTGCATGTCCCGACCCAGCCGGTCATCCGCCTTCCGGAGCAGGGGCAGACGAACGACGGTGGTGGCCCAGTTCAACAGCTCGTTCAGGACGTGATCGGAAGCGCGCTCGGCCTTCACGTCCAGAGGCCGAGCCATCCTCAGCACGGGGGCGTCGAACTCGGGGCCGTAGCGCGATGTCACGCCGGGCACGGCCCTGATCTGCTCGTACGACCAGGCGCGGTCGAACCCGAAGCTTCCGGTGCTGCTGAAGAATTCCGGTGCGTCGGTCACCACGAGAACCGATTTGACGCCCACCCCGAAACGCCCGATCTGGCCGCCACGCTTCTTCGACATGCTCATCCGGAGAATTGTCTCCGCGCCTTCCGGAGTCATCGGATTGCCCTCGTTCGCGCAGTACAAGTAAACGTCCGTGAGGACGACCTGAATTCGTCCGCCCGATTCACCCGTTATTTCATCCGCTGCGTTCTGGACAAGTTCGAAGAGCTGGCGGTCGCCGTATCCGCCCTGGGTGATGCGGCGCTCGCCGTTGGCGTGCTCTGCTACGAGACCGGCGTCCACCGTGTAAGTCTGCAGGACGCGAGAGGATTGTTCGAGAACGGTTTCAATCACCGAAGAGGACGAAGACGACACTGCTCTGCACTCCTGGTTTGTGAAAGTTCGAGCGAAAAGTGCGAGAAGGAGGCGGCCGCGCCGGCTACGAGTGAGCCGGCGCGTGCCTGCGTGGTACTCCTGGCTTTCTATCGGCGGCGCAGTTGCCTTCCGAGCGCGCGGGAAGGCGTCGGGTCGGTAGGGGGTGAGTCGGTGTCGAGAGGGGAGGTGCAAAGGTCCTGACCTGGCTTTTTGCTCTCCTTCAGCTGGTAGGAGGCTCATCCGACGGCAGGCCGGGAACCCTGCCGTCGGGAAAATCCTTCTCGTCGAGGCCGTAATACTCAAGGACCTTCGTTACTTCGGCCTCGGTCTTTGCCGCTAGGATGTCCAGTTCGAATGCGCTCATCTCCCGAGACGACATCAAGTATTCGTTGTAACCCTGTTCGATCATTATTCGTGCACCCCTATTCAGGCGGCACAGGGGTAAAATGGGCACACATCCCCCCGCGAAAGTAGATGAAATCGGTAGCGGATCCCCCACCGGGACTCTTTTCGACTGAACACGCTAGCGGGCTCTGATCCCGTGTCGCCAGTCCTTTCATCGAAATAGTTCCCTGGCGGTGGAGGCGACTTGGTGTGTGCCTCGTTTCCTGTTGCGCGGGTCTGAATTTGGGTACAACTCTCCCCCGGCCGCCCAGCCCTCCCAATTTCGGGTTTCGAGGCGAGATGGGATCCCCATCGTCAATAACGGTACCGGTGGTCACTGGGAACGCGCAAGGCCAACTCCCGTCTGCTCAGGGGGAGTTGTTCGCTCCACTCGTGGAAGTCGGCTATACCGGACGATAGTTGGACATCAAGTGTAAGTTGGACAAGAGATTGAAGAGGTCCGCATCTTCGGGATCGATCAACTGTTGGTTGACGCGTTCTGTTGTGTCAAATTAGCCTCGTGGCGGCAGACGAGCTGTATGGACTCCTAGGAAGAGCAGGCAACGCGTGGAGACAGGTGAGGAGTTCGGGCCCTGGTTGGCCCGACAGCTCAAGCTCGCGGGGAAGACGCAGGCCGAACTGGCCGACGAGCTGAAGCTGACCCGGGCGGCCGTGTCGGCGTGGATCACCGGCAGGTCGACTCCTCGTCCGACCGTCATGGGGGACATCGCCAAAGCGCTCGGCACGGATGTGGGTACGGTCCACACCCGTACCACCGACACCCAGGCCGGCCTCCCGGTCACCTGGTACCACCGCCCCGGCTACCCTGACGGAGGCCGCGATCTGGGCAATGCCGCAGCCTTCGCCTTCGACGCCGACGTGCAGGTCCTCGCGCGAGAGACCTGTCAGAACAGCCTCGACGAGCGCTTGACGGAGAACGGCCGCCCGGTCCGGGTCCGTTACACCCTCCACGAGCTCACCGGCGAGGCTCTGGACGCCTTTCGCGAGGCGATCCTCTGGAACGATCTCTTCCCGCACTACTCCGCTGTCTCGGAGATCGCCGGTAACCAGAAAGTCGGACGGGTCGTGGACGCCGGGGTACGCGACATGTACGAGAAGGGTCGGTTGGTCCTGCTGCGTGTGGACGACTACAACGCTTCCGGGCTGATCGGCGACGACTACGCGGACGGCAAGTTCGCGGCCGTGGTCAGGCGTCAACTGGAAAGCCTCAAGTCCGGTCCCGGCGCGGGTGGTTCGTACGGCCTGGGCAAGGCGACGCTGTGGGCCACCAGCGCGCTCGGGCTGGTGCTCATCAACTCCACTCTGTCCGTGCCCCACGAGGGGCGTACCGAGCGGCGGGTCATCGGTCGGTTGGAACTGCCTTGGCGCGAGGTGGACGGTGAGTCGTACGCGGGCCCCTCGTGGCTCGGGCGCCCCGATCCCGATTCGCCCGGTGCCATGGTCGCCCGTTCCTGGTGGGCGGACGAGGAGACCGTAGCCCGCCTGCAACTGAGCAGGGAGAGCGAGGAGCCCGGTACGTCCTTCCTCATCGTCGGTGCGCACGACGTGGCCAGCCTTGAGGGGAAGTCCGACGTCGAGGACGAGTTCGTCGGTAACGAGGAGGGCGACGACGAGGACACACGTGACATCCGCAAGATGCACGGCCGTCTGGTCGAGGCGCTGGGACGTGACTTCTGGGCCGCGATGACCGGCGGAGGCAGCAGGCTCCCGCTCCTGGAGGTCTCTGTCCGTGCCTTGCAGAACGGCAAGGAGGTAGTGCCGGAGAAGCAGGTGGACCCGTCTGTCGAGCAGCCCGCCCGGAATCGTGCCCTGAGGGCGCACTACGAGGGAACCACAGTCGATCGCGTCACCGAGGCCGGGCAGGTGGCGGCGCGGAGCGTTCCGCTGAAGCTGCCGCTGTCCGGCGGCGCTCGTGGGACGTTCGGTACGCACCAGGCGGTCCTGCTGGTCACAGAGGCCGAGGGAGACAGGGACGGGGACGGTGGGAAGAACCAAGTGCATTCGTTGCGCGGCAACCGCATGACCGTCAAGAGGGCCGGGGTTCAGAGGCTGCCGATCGGAACCAATTCCTTCCAGGCCGTTCTGTTGGTGGGCGAGGCAGCCGGGGAGGCAGCCCCCTTTGCGAAAGAGGCCGAGGACTTCCTGCGTGCGGCGGAACCGCCGGAGCATGACCGTTGGGGACAGACCGAGGAGCTGACCCTACGCTGGTCGCCGTCCGCGTACCGGCGGATCAACGAACTGACCGCCGAGGTCAACAGCGCGGTCAGAGAACTTGTCGCTCGGCCGAAGCGCACCAGCCGCGAAGGCGGTGAGGCCGTACGCAAGGCGTTGACCGTGAAGACCAAGCCCAAGGCCAAGGCGCCCGCCGGTCCGGTGGTTCCGGTGCTGGACACTCTCGAAGCGACGGTGGGCGAGGACGGGGAGTGGCGGATCACCGCCGAAGTGAGCATTCCGCGTGGCGACGAGATCGTCCCGATGGTGCCGGTCGCGCAACTGGACGTGCGTTCCGGAGGCCGTCCGAAACTGGACTGGGCGGAGCTCGTGGCGGTCGAGGGCTGCGAGGTGGAGGACGGGAGCCTGCGCTTCCCGCCGGGCACGCGTCGGGCGAAGTTCCGAGGCTCCACCGACGTCACCAGCCACCCGGTGTTGACGATGTTCACCCGCCTCGTCGTCGAACTCCGTGCCGGCAAGGGGGAGTGACGCGTGAAGATCTACCCCTACAAGCGGCTCAACCGGCCGGTCTCCCTCAGGGTGACCTCGGTCTCCCTCAAGCTCTCCGACGGCACCCGCGACCAGCTGGAGACCACCGCGTACTCGACCCAACAGCAGACCGTCGCCCTAGGCATCGCGGGCCACATCGACTGGGTCAGCGCCACGATCGGCGTCTCTGCGACGTTGCCACCCGGCGCGAACGCGCCGGACGCGGCCTGGTCCGATCTGCGCGTCCTCGCCGTGCTGACGGACGGCGAGACCAATGTCCACACCTCCGCCGAGCTCACACGTGACGCGGCGGACGGCAGGGACTGGTCGGGCTCCGTGGAAGTGCTTCGCGATGACCACCTGGGGCGAGCCTCCCTCGCCGTGTACGCGGTCGGGACCGTGGACGGAGTGCACGGACGGTCGATCGCCGAGACCGACCGGAGCTGGATCATCGATACGGTGTCCGACGAGCCGGTCCGTGGACTCCAACTGGACGTCCAGACAGCATCGTTCAAGAGAAGCTCCCGTGAATGGCTCCAGGTCTACGCCGACGCGCCCTGGATCGTGGACACCTCGGCCAGAGTTCCCACCGTGTTCGTGAATACCGATGTCGAGGGTGTCATCGGTCTGTTGGACAGCAACGGTTCGGGTGTGGAGAGCAAGGTGCGGGACCTCCTGGTCGCGCAGATGGCCACCGATGTCTGGACCGCGGTGTTCCACGGTGCCATCGGTGATCTCGAGGTGGAACCCGGCGGCGGCCCGGTCTTCCCGACCGACTGGCAGGGCGAAGTTCTCCGGGAGATGCTCCCGGACGTCGTTCCCGGCGTCCATGTCGAGGAGGCCCTCCGACAGGTCCATCGCCGACGTACCGGCGACTCGGGCTGGGTGGAGCTCCAGACGCATATCCACTACGCGGCGGTCCGCCGCGCCGACGCCACGAAGGCGCTCGCCTATGCCATCCGCAGTCTGGAACAGATGAATCGCGAGAGTGACACGTGATCACCCAACCGAACCACGTACCGGAACGACTGGGGCTGCTCGCCACTTCGGCCGTCGATCCGTTCCTCACTGATGAACTGCTCAGAAGCGAGCAGGTTCATGGCGGCATCGATCTCGCCAAGGTTGTCGAGCCGCTCCCCGAGGACGACGCCAGGTGGTGGGTCGAGCCGATCCGGAGCCTGGTCGAGGACGCCGTGTTCGAGTTCCGGGAGGACCGCACTCGAGCCGACGCGTGGCTCGCGCCACGGCTCCATGCCACGCTGCGCCTGACGCGGCGCGAAGCGGCGGACAAGCGCCTGTGGAACCACCTGGCCTTGGCGGTGGCCCCCGACTACGTCGCCTGGCGGCACTTGTCGGAGCCGACGGCGAACAGGCCGGAAAGGCGCATCGCTGCCGAGCGGTTCCGTGGCCCGGCGGACCGTCAGTGTTTCTCCCGCCTGTGGTGGGCGGCCGAACTCTTCAGGAACGGGTCGGACTACGAGCCCGTCGAGACCGCATGCGGAAATCAGGACCTCATCCACACCGTTCTACGGAGCGAGTTGATCGATCACCGTCCCACCGCTCAGGCATTGGTCCGTCTTCTGAAGAGCGGCCAGATCTCCGGCGGGCGAGAGATCAACGGACTCAGCGTCGCGATCAATGCGGCGGGAGCGACCTTGATCTACGACATCCTCGCGCCGGACCAGCCCCGCGACCCCGCTCCACTGCGGAAGTGGATCGCGGAAGCTGAATCGGCGCCACCGGTGGAGCGGTACGAACTCCCGAACGGGCCCGACGAGGACCCTGTCCCGGAGGAATCCGTGGCTGCGCTCGCCAGCTACTTCGCGGAGCTGTTCGAGACCGCGCCGGTCAGGGGCAGGAAGAGCGCGGATTGACCTGGGCCGTGCTCGGGCTACTTCGCCGATGCCTTCCTGTCCTTGCTCTTGCGAGGGCGCACGGAGGAAGGGGGCGGCACCTGGTCCTTAGGGTGCGGGCACCTGTCGGTGCAGGCGTCAGCTGCCCCGCAGCCGTTGCTGCGCAGCTTTGCCCGCTGTTCCTTCGTGGCTGGCTGCCACGGCTTCTTCAACTCCTCCGGGTCCGGCTTGGGGAGCCCCAGAGCGGCGCTCAGCAGGTATGCGCCGAACAGGGGCGGTACGGCGTTGCCCACCTGCTGGGCCTGCGCCGTACCGGACCATGGATAGTCCGGTGGGAAGCTCTGCAGCATTCCCGCCTCGTTCATGCTGAACCGTTGGCCCTCGTAGACGATTTTCTCGTCGAGGTGCTCGAAGACCACGAAGCGGGAGATGCGGCCGGTGACGGTGGTGGCGGGCTGCTGGTCGGACCGCACTCCACGCCTCCCCGGGTTCCCAGAACTCCCGTAGTTCGAGCGGACCAGGAAGGGAATACGACGCCCGGGATGCGACCCCACCGGTTTCGCGATGGCATCCTGCATCGATCTCCAGGGCAGCAGGTCCGCGTCGCTCTTCGACACGGTGGTGTCCTCGTCGAGAGTCGGCTGATGGACCTGGTCCGCAGCCTGATCGGGTTCGCTCGTGCCGTTCTTCCGATTCCATTCCTTCGCTTCATACGCACGGTGGGTCGGGGCGGGGACGGAGGGCTCGCCAAGTCCTTCACGTCGAGCGATCAGCACCGCGCGGGATCGCGTCTGCGGAACCCCGTAGGTCTCGGTGTCGAGGACATCGACGACGACCTTGTACTTGGTCCCGTCGGGTAGCCCTGTCTCCTCCAGCACCTTGGCGTAGTGCTCCCAGAGCGGGGCCACTGCGGGAACCTGTTCCAGGACGATGACGTCGTACGGGCGGTGCTCTCGACGCGGGCTCCGCGTCGCTTGGATCGCGTAACGGAGAGGTTCGAGGACCATCGCGGTGCGCGGATCGGGGAGAGTCGTCAGCTTCTCGTCGATCGCCTGGTCGGACTCACCCGCCATCAGTCGCTCGATGTACTTCTTGACGTTTTCCAGGGCCTGGCGCCCGGCGCCGTGCCCTGCCACCGAGTACGTCTGGCACGGAGGACCGCCGGCGAGCACGTTGATCTCCGGCGGCAGAGTCTCGAAGGCGTCCCTGCGTACCGCGCTCACGTCGGCGTGGAGGGTGTCCAACCCGGCGGCGTATCGGGTCAGGCACGCGCTTCTGTCCCACTCGATACCGAGACTCGGGATCTCGAGTGCGTGCCCGGCGACATCCAGCCCTCCGGGACCTGCGAAGAGATCCAGGACAAAGGGCTTGTCGAGGATGGGCTGGTGGTGCGCCGAGCTGGTCATGTGGCCGAAGTCTAGCCGGCCGTGGGGGTTCCCGGATCCGCGTTCAATGCTTCGGCGACGGCTCGTCCCAGCGCCTCTCCGACCGGCGGCGGGGTCGCGTGCCCGATCTGGCGGTACCGGGCGGTCTTGCCTCCAGAGATCTCCCATACTGCGGGGAAGCCTTGGAGGAGAGCGGTCTGGTCCACCGTGATCCTTACCAGTCCGTCGTCCCCGAGGGACGGATCCCATGTGAAGCCGGGGCCGGGAGGCTCGTTTCCGAATGACTTCGTGTAGACCCCCATCCGTCCCCACTTGGCCTTTGTGCCGCTCGGTCCGAAGTCGGGGCCTCCGTGCGTCTTGGATCCGCCCACCAAGGTAGGTGCCACACTTGTCGCTTGGGCCGCCCACCGGTCGGCATCCGGCCAGCCGTAGGAACGCATCGACGGTGCCAGCGCCTCTCCGACCGATGTGTGCTCATAGACGCTGGGTCGGGGCGGCCGGAAGGCACTCGCCCACTGCTGCTTGACGGCCACGAGGATCCCTTGCCTGCGGTCCTGGGGCACTCCGAAGTCGGCAGCGTTCAGGATGAACCAGGTCAGTGCATAGCCGAGGTGCGCCAGCTCCTCGCGGAGGAAGTCCCGTATCGGCGCCAGGGAGTCCTCGTCGACCAGAGTGGGCACGTTCTCGATGATCAGCGCACGCGGCTGGACGGCGTGGACCAGATAGGCGGTCGCCTCGATGAGGCGTAACTCGGTGTCCGACGACTGGCGCGTCACCGTCGCGCTCGACTTCACCCTCGGCAGACCAGCGGCCAGCAGATCGACGTCGTACACCTCGGGGTGATCCACGGGGTCGAAGTCGAGGAGGTCTGCCTCCACCACGTTCCAATGGGGCCGGTTGGCTCGGAGCGTGTCGCAGGCGGACGACTCGTTGTCCAGGAGGAGCCGCGGCGTGAAGCCCGCTCGTTCCAGTCCCAGGGCGAGCCCGCCCGCCCCCGCGCACACGTCGACAAAGCTCAGTCCGCTCAACGATTCCTCCCGCGTTCCCGCTGGAACTTCTGCCGCTCCACCGTTGCCGCGATACGGAGAGCCACGTCACCCGGTGGTTCATGCTCCCAGAAGCGCAGTACCTCCCAGCCGGCCGCTGCGAGGTGCTCCGTGGTCTCCGTATCACGTGCCATGTTGCGGTCCAATTTCTGCCGCCACCACTCTGCGTTCGACTTGGGCTGCGTCGCGTGTTCAGGGCAGCCGTGCCAGAAGCATCCGTCGATCAGGACAGCCACTTTGACGGCGGTGAACGCCACGTCGATCCGGCGCCGCGCCATGCCTGGCACCGGATACTCCACGCGGTAGCGCAGGCCGGCCGCGTGCAGGCGGCGTCGGACCAGCAATTCGCATGCCGTGTCCTTGCTCGCCTGACGGCTCATGCGTGCGGAGACGGAAGGCGAGGAAGGCTTCATAGTGCTCAAGGCGGCTGTGCCTCACGATCGTGGCTCGGTCCCGACGGCGGTCGAGTCCGTACGGTCGAGCTGCCGGACCACGGCTGTCGTGTCCATCCCATCACGGGGCCGAGCGCTGCCGCACCGGATTCCGCCTGCCGGGCGGTACCGCCGATGCAGACAGCCTCGGACATCGCTTTATCAGCCTATCGCCCGCTTTCCAGCGCGGGTGGCGCCGTGGCGCTACGGGCGCCAGTCGGCTTCCAGGTCGTGGGAGGCGGTCGTGGTGAGGGGGGTGAGGGCGGTGCCGTCGGGGTGGATGAGGAAGAGGTGTTCGGGGTCGGCGTCGTCGGTGCCGCCTCGGGTGAAGACGAGGCGGGTGCCGTCGGGGGACCAGGAGGGGTACTTGTCGTTGAGGCGGGCCGTGGTGATGCGGTGGAGGGCGGTGCCGTCGGGGTGGATGAGGTAGAGGTGGGAGAAGCCGGTGGAGTCCAGGCGGCTGAAGGCGATGAGGTTGTTGTGTGACCAGTCGGGCGTCCAGTCGTGGGAGCTGGGCCCGGTGACCGCCGTCACGGTCAGGGTGGACAGCCGGATCCGCATCACCCTGCTGTGTCCGGTGGCGTCCGCGCGGTTGAACGCCAGGTAGGTGCCGCCCGGGGACCACGTCGGGTGGACGTCGTCCGCCGCGTTGTGGGTGAGCCGGGTGGCGTGGGTACCGTCGACGTCGGACACATAGAGCTCGCGCTGGGTGCCGACCGGCTTGGCGTAGGCGAGCTTCTTGCCGTCCGGGGACCATGCCGGCTCGGAGGCGCCCTTGGTGCCCGGGACGGCCTTCAGGCCGCCGCCCGCGGTCAGCATCGTCCAGATGCCGTCGATGGCGCCGCCGGATCCGTAGCGGACGAAGGCCACCCGGGTGCCGTCCGGGGACCAGGTCGGCATCACGTCGCTGACGGTGGAGGTGTGGGTGAGTTTGGTGGTCGCGCCGCCGCTGGGCGAGATCGTGTAGAGGTCTTCCACGGGTGCCGCCGCGGTGTAGCGGGCGAAGACGATCGCGTGGTCCCCCGCCGCCCCCGCCTGTCCCGCGGTGCCGAGCGTCAGTGGTGCGGCCATGGCGAGCGCCGTGGCGGTCACCACTGCCCAGCGGCGTCGTGTGCTCCCCTTCGCGCGCGTTCTGCCGTTGCCGGTGCGGTGCTGATGGCGTGTCAAGGCGTCCCCCTGTCCCCCGGCGGCCCGCCGCGGGCCGCTCCGGCCCGTAACATCGCATCGATGGGGCCCCGGTGGAAGCCACGGCGCCCCGCTATACGAGCCCTGTGACATGTTCCGTACGCCGCTGTCACATGCGAGGACAGTCAGGCGGCCGCCAGTCAGGCGGCCGCCGCGGTGCGCCGCGCCCTCCGCGCCATCAGCTTGGCCAGTTCCCAGGCCGCCAGCAGGGCCACCGCCGACAGCAGCGCCCAGCCGAACTGGCGGGCGGTCAGTTGGGTGGTGCCGAGGAGGCGGCGGAAGCCGTCGAGCTGGGTGGTGAGGACGGAGAGGGCGAGTTGGGCGAGGGCCACCCAGTTCATCTGCTTGCTGTCGAAGGTGCTGGGGGTCAGCACGGTGTCGGTCTGGCCGCGGCATTCGAAGGCGGCCACGATCAGGCAGAGGGCGAAGGCGGTGAAGGCCATGGAGCTGCCGATGGCGAGGCTGTGGAAGTGGGACTCGCCCAGCTTGATCAGGCCGAGCAGGATGAGCGTGATCGCCAGGCCGGCGAGGCCGACGGTGACGAGGACCGGGCGGGTGAGGACGGACTCGCCGCGGGGGCGCGGGCGGCGGTCCATGAGACCCGGGCTCTCCTGGTCGAAGCCGAGGGCGAAGCCGAAGGACGCGTTGACCACGAAGTGGATCCACAGCACCTGCGGCGGGGTGAAGGGCTCGCCCGCGGCGATGTTGAGGAGGGTGGCGCCGAGGAAGGTCAGGACGAAGGTGACCAGGAGCAGCAGGACGAAGCGGATGTACTTGGTCAGGTTGTCGTAGAGCTTCCGGCCCTGCTCGACGGCGTAGACGATGGTGGCGAAGTTGTCGTCGGACAGGATCATCCGGCCCGCGTTCTTCGCCACGTCGGTGCCGCTGCCCATGGCGATGCCGATGTCGGCGGACTTGATGGCGGGGGCGTCGTTGACGCCGTCGCCAGTCATCGCCACGACGTCGCCCTTCTTCTTGAGCGTGGCGGCGAGCAGCACCTTGTGCTCCGGCGCGACCCGCCCCACCACGCCGATGTCGTCGATACGGGACAGCTGCTCGTGCTCCGGGAGGGCGGCGAAGTCGGCGCCGAGTACGGCCTCGCCGGGGATGCCGAGCTGCCGGGCGATGGCGGCGCCGGTGGTGACGTCGTCGCCGGTCACCATGCGGACCCGGATGTGGGCGGCCTGGGCGCTGGCCACGGCGGCCCGGGACTCGGCGCGCGGGGGGTCGACCATGCCGACCAGGCTGGTCAGCCGCAGGTCGGTGACGTAGGCGAGCAGGTCGGCGGCGGGGTCGAAGTCGGCCGGATCCAGATCGCGGGTGGCCGCCGCCATCACCCGGCGGCCCTCCCCGCCCATGCGCTCGGCGTGCTCCTGGGCGCGGCGGCTCTGCTCGGCGTCCCAGGGGACGGTCGCGCCGGCCGCGAGCGCGGAGGCCGTACGGGCCGTCACCGCCGGGGCCGCGCCCTTGACGAAGCAGCGCACGACCGGCCGTCCCGAGGCGTCGACGGCGGAGTTGAAGGTGGCCATCAGTTTGTAGCTCGGGTCGAACGGCAGCGTGGCGATACGGGACAGCCGCTCGTGTGTGCCCTCGATGTCGAGGCCGGCCTTGTGGGCCAGCACCAGGAACGCGCCCTCGGTCGGGTCGCCGACGACCTCGCCCTCCACCAGCCGGGCGTCGTTCGCGACGAGGTAGGGGAGGATCGCGTCCTCGATGCCCGTGGCGGAGCCCGCGGCGTGGTGGACCTTGCCGTCGAGGCCGTAGCCGGTGCCGGAGACGGTGTAGCGGTCGGTGGGGGTCACCACCTCGGCCGCCGTCATCTGGTTCATGGTGAGGGTGCCGGTCTTGTCGGAGTTGATCGCCGACGTGAAGGCCAGGGTCTCGACCGACGGCAGCTCCTTCACGATCGCGTTGCGCTCGGCCAGCTTGAGGCTGCCGACGGAGAGGATCGCCTGGGTGACGGTCGGCAGGGCCTCGGGGATGGCGGCGATGGCCAGGGAGACCGCGCTGACGAACAGCGCGTCCCATGCCTGGCCGCGGCCGCGGCCGAGCGCGAACATCACGATCATGGTCAGGCCCGCGGCGGCGGTGATCCACAGGGTCAGCCTGTCCAGCTCCCGGGTGAGCGGCGGCTCCTCCTTCTCGGTCGCCGACAGCATCTCCGAGATCTTGCCCAGTTCCGTGTCCTTGCCGGTGCCGGTGATGATCACGACGCCGCTGCCGTGGGTGACCGGGGTGTGCATGAACGCCGTGTTCGACCGGTCCCCCGGGCCCAGTGGGGCGTCCGGCAGCGTATCGGCGCCCTTCGCGGCCGGTACGCTCTCGCCGGTCAGCGCGGACTCGTCGATCTGCAGCGCGTGCGCCTCGATGATCCGCCCGTCCGCCGGGACCTGGTCACCGGCGGAGATGAGCACGACATCGCCCACGACCAGTTCCTCCGCCGGGACCTCCGACTCGGCGCCGTCGCGCCGTACCCGGGCCGTCGCCGTCAGCAGGGACTTCAGCGCGTTCATCGCGCTCTCGGCCTTGCCCTCCTGGCGCAGGCCCACGACGGCGTTCAGCAGGGTCAGCGCGAGGAGCAGGATCGCCGTGGTCCACTGCGCGATCGCCAGCGAGACCACGGCGGCCACCACCAGGACGATCTGCATGTAGCTGCGGTACTGCTCGGCGAACCGCCGCCAGGCCGGGGGCGGCTTCTCCTCCGGCAGCGCGTTCGGTCCGTGCGCGGCCCGCAGCTCGGCGACCCGGGCGGCGGAGAGCCCGGCCGCCGGAGCGACGCCGAACGCCGACGCGACATCCTCCGGCGACCGGGCGTACCAGCGCCGATCCGCCCCGGACTCCTCGGCCGTCCCCATGTCAGCCCTCGCCGTCGGACGGGGAAGGCACCGGATGCCTGGCGGCGTACGGGTCGGGCGCCGCGCCCTTGGGGGCCTCGGCCTCCAGCTCCTCCCGCACGGCCCGGAGGTTGGCGCGGGTCTCCTTGCCGACCACGGGGTAGTGGGGGTCGATGTCGATGAGGGTGTGGGCCAGCACCGCGGCCGTGCAGATGCGCGCGAACCACTTGCGGTCCGCCGGTACGACGTACCAGGGCGCCCACGCGGTGCTGGTCGCGGAGAGCATCTCGGAGAACGCGTGCTGGTAGTCGTCCCACAGCCGGCGCTCGCGGACGTCGGAGGCGGAGAACTTCCAGTTCTTCTCCGGCAGGTCGAGGCGCTTCATGAAGCGGACGCGCTGCTCCTCCTTGGAGAGGTTCAGGAAGATCTTCACCACCTTGAACCCGTTGTCGGTCAGGTGGCGCTCCCAGTTGTTGATCTCCCGGTAGCGGCGGTCCCAGATCTTCGCACTCCGCGCTTCCTCGGGCAGCCGCTGGCGGTCGAGGATCTCCGGGTGCACGCGGACGACGAGCACCTCCTCGTAGTGCGAACGGTTGAAGATCGCGATGTCGCCGCGTGACGGCAGCCGGGCGGCGTACCGCCACAGGTAGTCGTGGCCCAGCTCCTCGGCGGAGGGCTGCTTGAAGCTGCTCACCTTCACGCCCTGCGGGTTCACCCCGCTCATGACGTGCCGGATCGTGCCGTCCTTGCCCCCGGCGTCGAGCGCCTGCAGGCAGAGCAGCACGCCGTAGGTGTCCTGGGCGGCCAGCCGCTCCTGGTACTCGGCGAGCAGGGACACGCCCGCCCGCAGCAGCTCCGCGCCGTGCTTCTTCTTCAGGCCCGCCTTGTAGCGGGGATCGAAGTCCCTGCCCAGGCGCACCCGCGAGCCCGGCTCCACCCGCAGCGGCTCGATGAGCTTCGCGATGCGGGCGGCCCGGGGGTCCCTGGTGTGCGTCACGACGACCCGCCGACGCGGTCCAGGCCGGACAGGGCCGAGGGAGTGTCGGGGGCGAGGTTCGTGTCGAGGAGGTGGCGGGCGCGGCGTTCCACCAGGACGGGGATGTACGTGCGGATCTTGGCGTCGCGGAAGGTGCCGTGGGCCGAGGCGACCGCCGCGTCCACGAGGACCTCGTCGACGGCGGGGTAGGCGCGCTTCAGGGCGGCGGCGAGCTGGAGGAGGGCGGCTGCCTCGTCCGCTCGGGTGGAGGGGGAGGGGGTGGCTGGGGGTGCCGACTCGTCCGTACTCATCACCTGACCGCCCCGCGCGCTCGGAGGACCTGGGCGGCCCGGCCGGCCGCCTCCTCCTATTGTCCGGCGGCCCCGGGAAATCCGCCCAGCGGGCAGGTCGGGGTGCGGTGCAGGAAGGCGGGGCGGAGGTCGGGGTCCGGGGGGTCGTAGTAGCGGTGGAAGACGGCGGTCGCCGAGCCCGACAGGGGCGGCACGATCCAGCTCCAGTCGGTCGGGACGGGGCGGCCGTGGCGGCTCTCGCGCTCCACGTGGGAGAGGAAGCGGGTGGATTCCGTGTGGTGGTCGGCGATGGTCACCCCGGCCTGCTCGTAGGAGTGGAGCACGGCCAGGTTGAGCTCGACGAGGGCGCGGTCACGCCACAGGGTGCGGTCGTTGGCGGTGTCGAGGCCGAAGAGGGCGGCGACGGTGGGCAGCAGGTCGTAGCGGTCGGTGTCGGCGAGGTTGCGGGAGCCGATCTCGGTGCCCATGTACCAGCCGTTGAAGGGCGCCGCCGGGTAGAGGACCCCGCCGATCTCCAGCGGCATGTCGCAGACGGCCGGCACCGCGTACCAGCGCAGGCCCAGGGCGGCGAAGCCCGGGTGCCGCGGGTGGCTCAACGGCACCTCCAGCACGGCGTCTTCGGGTATCTCGTAGAACTCGGGGCGACCGGAGCCGGGCTGCACCAGCAACGGCAGCACCTCGAAGGGGGTTTCGCCGCCCTTCCAGCCCAACTCCCTGGCCAGCGCCACCCGATGGGCGGTACGGGGATCGTCCGCGTAACGCACCAGCTGCTCGCCGAGGAGCGTGGGGCCCGGACGGCCGGGGCGGTCCGGGGCGAAGACGGTGATGACGGGGCGGATCCGGCCGCCGTTGGTGGCGAGGCGCAGATGCTCGAAGCACTGCGCGGCGATGGTGTCCGGGTCCTCCACGTGCCGCATGTCGCGCACGGTCAGGTTGTTCCAGTAGAGGCGGCCGATGCAGCGTGCCGAGTTGCGCCAGGCGACCCGGGCGCCGAAGGCCAGCTCCTCCGGTGTGTGGGTGTACGTGCCGTGCCGCCCGATCTCCGCGGCCACCTCGGCGATCCTGCGCCGCGGGTCGCCGGAGCCCGGGTGCTCCGCGGCGAACTGCTGGAGGAAGGTCACCGCGGCGTCCAGGACGTCGCCGCCTCCCGGCGCGCGGTGTCTGGCGACGGTGGGCGGGCGTCCGGCGACGATGGGTGGATCAGAGATACGCACAGGTGGTTCGCTCCTGCTCGGGGGAGGTCGAGGTCACCGCGCCGTACGGCACGACGGGCGCGCTCATTGCCCGGCCTCGTCCCTCGTCCGCCGGGGCATCAAGTCGGCCTCCAGCGCGGGGACATCGAAGGGGTCGAAGTGGATACGGTCCGGGGGGATGCCCTGCCGGGTCAGGGTCGTCGTGGCCTGGGTGACCATGTCGACCGGGCCCGACAGGAAGGCCTCGTGCTGGTAGAACGGCCCGAACTCGCTCAGGACCTGCGGCAGTGTGCCCTCCAGACCGGCGATGCGCTCGTGCGAGACCGCGGCCCGTACCGAGAGCCAGTGGTGGCGCTGGGACATCCGCAGCATGTCGTCGAGGCCGTACAACTCCTCGGCGGTGCGCGCCCCGACGAAGACGTCGACGTAGCGCTGGATGCCGTTGCGGGCGGCCTGTTCGACCAGGGCGCGGATCGGGGCCATGCCGGTGCCCCCGGCGACGCACACCAGATCGCGGTCGCTCTCGGGGTCCAGGGTCATGTCGCCCTGCGTGGGCCCGAGCCGGACCACGTCGCCGGGCAGCGCGCTGTACACCAGCGCCTGGCTGACCTGGCCCTGGCTGACCGCGCGTACGTGGAAGGTGAGGGTGTTGTCGGACCGCGGGGCGTGCGCGGGCGAGTAGTAGCGCCATGCCTTCGGCTGCCAGGGCGTCTCCACGCTCGCGTACTGGCCCGCCGCGTACGGGTACGGGGCGTCGGGCCGTACGGTGATCTCCGCGATGCCGTGGCCGCGGTGCACATGGTGGACGACTTCCGCCTCCCAGACCGCGGGCCTGCTGTGGGCGTCCTGCTCGGCGGCGTGCATCATCACCCGGGCGACGACGTCGTAGCCGTGCGCCCAGGCGGCGGACAGCTCGGGGGTCCAGGCGTCGCCCGCGTAGCGGGCCAGGGCGGCGAGCAGGCACTCGCCCACCGCGGGGTAATGGCCGTTCAGCGCACCGAACTTGCGGTGGTCCCGGCCGAGGCGGCCGCAGAAGTGCACCAGGCTCTCGGGGTCGTCGACCAGGTCGACGATCCGCAGCAGGCCGCGCAGCAGGCGGTCGCGCTGTACGTCGAGGTTGTCGGGGAAGAGCGTGCGCACCTGCGGGTACCGGGTGAACAGGATGGCGTAGAAGTACACCGTCATGTCCCCGGCGAACGGTCCCACCACGGCCACGCTGGCGCGCATCAGGGCGATCTCGTCGTCCGTCAGGGGCACGAGCCGCGGCAGGGGGCTCGGCGCGGGGGGTGGCGCCGGAGGAGGGGGACGGCGGGTCGCGGCGGTGTTTTCCGGCTCCGGAGCCGACGGGAATGGGTGGGCGCCCGCCTCGCCCCGGCGTTTGTTTCCGAGGTTTCCGACCAGCGGAGAGCGCGGTGAGAATTTCACTGAGCGCCGCCCAGATCACATGGAATCGTCATCAGCATACAAGTGAGCCATTGTCCGAGACGTTGGGTCAGGTAATTGCCGTGAGCGCTGCCAGAAGGGATAGCGGCAACCGGAATCAGGTAATTGACGACATGATCTCCGCACGTTGCGTGTGATGTCCGGGCAAGTCGGGCACCTCCCTGCAGTGCCAGGTGGGCCGGGCGGGGAGCCCGGCAGGAACCCGATCACCCTAATACAGAACCTTCACGCGTCAACCGCTGGATTCATGCACGGTGTTCGGTCGCCGCGAGGTGTGCCCTGAATCGACCGAAAAACGCCGTGCCGCCATGGTTCGGTAGCCGATTTGATTTCCCCGGCGGAGTGTGCTGCCCTGGACGGCTATCGGAAGGGGAATGATCCGGCGGAATTTGGGAATGCGTCCTGAATCGTTGAAATGTTGCACCGCGGCGCCAATATTGCAGGGCTGGAGATCGGCTTCTCAGCGGGAGCGCAGGACCCGGAAGCGCTCAGGCGCCGCGGGGTCGCGGTCGACGACCTGGACCGGCGGCCAGGCCCACTGCCAGACGCTGATGCCGGGCACACGGGAGAACCGGATCGGTCCGCGGGTGCCGTCGACGGAGATCCGCGGCCAGGACGCGGCGACGGCCGCACGGTCGGTGCCGTGCGTACGCAGCGCCTCGGCGAGCACGGCGATCGTGTCGTAGCCCTCGAAGGCGACGAAGGAGGGCGGCGTGCCCAACTGGTCGCGCAGGGCGGTCCCGACGCGGGCGCCGAGGGGCGTGAGGTGTTCCGGGAGGTAGCGCAGGAACGGGATCGCGGCGCCGTCGTCGCCCAGCAGGGCTGCCCAGGACGGGAGTTCGGGCTGTCCGGCCGGGGCGCCGATCAGCAGGCCGGCGAGACGCGGGTCGCGGCGGACGGCGGTGACGACCGGCACCGCGGGGTCCGGGTGGCCGACCAGGAGGAGCAGCGCTGTCGCGCGGGCGTCCACGAGGGCGTCGCAGAGTGCCGCCGGGGTGAGCGCGCCCATGTCGAGTGCGGTGACGGTGCCGCCGCGGGGAGCGAGATGGTCGCGCAGGATGCCCGTACCCGTGGCCCAGTAGACGCTGGGCTGGGTCGCTACGGTGATCCGCGTGTGGCCCTCGCCGAGGAGGTGGTCGGCGTAGGTCCGCCAGCCGCGGGACTGCGGCGGGGCGAGGCGCGCGACCAGGTCCGTCGGCTCGTCGGTGAGCGCGTCGAGCACCGCCGACGAGCACAGGAACGGCAGGCCGAGGGCGTCGGCCCTGGCCGCGGCGGCGCGGGCGACGACGCTGTGGTACTCCCCCGCCAGGGCGGCGACCCCCAGGCCCGCCAGCTCGTCCACGGCCGCGGCGGCCCGCTCCGGGTCGGCCGCGGTGTCCCGTACCACCAGTTCCAGCGGGCTTCCGGCGATGCCACCCGCGGCGTTGACGTCCCGTACGGCCGACTCCATCCCCGCGAGCAGGTGGTGGCCCGCCTCGGCCCAGCCGGGCCGGGTGAGGGGGGCGAGGGCGCCGATGGTGTGCACGGAGGTGGCCATGCCCACATTGCATCCGCCGTTTCCACCGCTCGGCAAGCGGTTATGTGAGCGTTGCGTGGCGGTCCCGCGCTGCCGCCGAGACGCCGTTGACGTGGTGAGTCGGGCAGATCTAGGGTCCGGGCACGCGGTGCGCCGATCACCGCCGCCATCGTCGTCGCCGTCGTCTTCAACGGCCGTCATCATCTCCATCGTCACCACCTGTTGGGAGCGCCGCAGTGGACAGTGCGGGCCGCCCTCACGAAGAACCCGACCCCCTCGACCCGGAGTCCGAGCACGGCCGGGTCTACCGCGCGCTGATCCGCGCCCGGCAGGGCGGCGCCGCGGCGGTGGCCGCCGAGGCCGGGGTGGCGCCCGCGCGGGCGGCTCAGGTGCTGGCGGAGCTGGGCGAGGCGGGCGCCGCGGTACGGCTGCCCGGCGGGGACGGCGACCACTGGGAGGCCCGGCCGCCGGACGCGCTGCTGGAGGCCCGGGTACGCGCCGAGGAGCACCGGCTCGCGGAACTGCGCACCACGGGCGGGGAGTTGGCCCGCCTGTTCCGGCTGGCCCGGCAGGAGGGCTCCGGGTACCAGGGCCTGGAGGTCGTGGACGACCGGGCGTTGATCCTGGCGTACTTCGAACGGCTGCAGCGGGACGCCCGGTACCAGGTGCGGGCCATCAACCGCCCGCCGTACGTGGGTGGGGACGCCACCGAGCAGGCGCAGTCCGATCTCCAGGCGTCCCGCATGGCGGCGGGCATCCGCTACCAGGCGATCTACCACGACTCGGTCTACGCGGACCCGCTGCGCTGCGCCGGGGCGATGGCCGCGATCGGGGCGGGGGAGCAGGCCCGGGTGCTGGTCGATCCGCCGGTGAAGATGCTGATCAGCGATGACGACCGGGCGCTGGTGGCCCTCGATCCGGCCGGTGCGACGGGGCCGGTCTCGCTGATCGTGCACCCGTCCGCGCTGCTCAACGCGCTGGTGGGGATCTTCGGTTCGCTGTGGCAGCTCGCCGTGCCGCTGTCGCTGGAGCGCCCGGCGGAGGATCTCGACGCCTCGGACCGGGCGATCGTGACGCTGATGGCCGCGGGCGCGACCGACGAGGTCATCGCACGGCGGCTGAACATCTCGCGCCGCTCGGTGGTGCGGCGCACCGGGGCGCTGCTGGAGCGGCTGGGGGCGACGACCCGGTTCCAGGCCGGTGTCCAGGCGGCCCGCCGCGGCTGGTTGTGAGCACGCGCCGCGTACGGGACCGCCCGGACACCGGGCCCCTGTGGGGGGTCCTGGGGGCCCGGGCGGGGGAGCGCCCGGGCTCGCGAAGGTGATGCGGCCGGGACGACGCCCGGAGTGAGAGCGGCTAGAAGGCGCCGAGGCCGTTCGGGGTGCCGATGCCCGTGACGCCGTCCCAGCCGGGCACTCCGGTGCAGAGCGCGGGGCCGTACGTCGCGCAGTCGGCCGCGCCGTGCTGGGCGTTGGAGCCGCCGGTGACGTCGGTAAGGGTGCCGGACGGGGCGGCGTAGAGCGTGTTGGGGCCGTCGACCGAGGCCAGGTTGCCGGCGCGGGCGTAGAGCCCGGCCAGGTAGGGGGAGGCGGCGCTGGTGCCGCCGACGACCGTCCAGCCGCCGCCGGTTCCGCTGTCGGGTGTGTACGTGTCGTAGACGGCGACGCCGGTGAGCGGGTCGGCGTCGGCGGAGACGTCGGCGACGGCGCGGTGGCCGCCGCAGAGGGCGGCGACGGCGGTGGGCTGGCCCTGGGCGCCGGGAAGGTCGGTGGCGCAGCCGCTGCCCGCGCCGACCCACTTGGCCGTGGTCTGGCCCCTGGGCGTGAAGAGGCTGCCCCAGGCGGAGTTGGTGTACGTCGCTCCGCCGTCGGTGGTCTTCAGGGTGGTGCCGCCGGCGGCGGTGACCCAGGGCAGCCGGGCGGGCCAGAGCTGGGCGGTGCCGGTGTAACCGCTGTCCCCGGAGGAGGCGACCACGGCCATGCCCGGGTGGTGCAGGGCCTTGGCGGTGGCGCCGGTCTCGATGGCGGCGTGACCGGACGCGCCGGGCAGGCCGTAACTCATGCTGACCGCGCTCGCGCCCAGCGCCGCCGCCTCGTTGACCGCGGTGCCGAAGTCGGCGGCCAGCGCGTCCGGGAGGCCGTAGCCCGCCAGCAGCAGCTTGGTGAAGTCCATCGGTATCTGCACCATGTCGATCTTGCAGGACGGGCAGGCGGCGGAGGCCATGTCCACGTCGAGCGCGGTCTCCTCGGCGTACGACTCCTCGACCGACGCCATGGACGGGTTCGCGGCCAGTGCCGGGCCGCCCTTGTAGTCGGTGATCCTCAGGCAGCCGTTGGCCGTGGTGCAGGCGGGAAGGCCGTACTGGCCGCGGTAGTTGGCGAGGTCCGCGGCGAGTGAGGGGTACGCGCCCACGCCGACGATCGCGATCGTCCGGGTGCTGCTGGAGGCCGCGGGCAGGTGGTACGCGGTGGCCAGCTCGGCGGGCGAGTACCCGGCCGGGGTGGTCGTGGTCATCGGGGAGGCGGCGTCGCTGCCGGTGGCGCTCCGGGCGACCACGAGGGACTGGCAGCCGAGGCTGAGCCGGATGCCGTGCGCGCTGGCCCGGCAGGCGTCGTAGTACGCGTGGGTGCGGCCGAGCGTGCCGATCCGCAGCTCGTGCCGGATCGTGAGGGTGTCAGGGCCGGTGGAGCCGCGGGCGGTGTCGGCGGCCGCGCTCTGACCGGTCAGCGCGGTACCCATCACCGCGGCGCCGAGCAGTGCGGCACTCCATCGTGCTCTGTTCATACGGTTCTCCCGGAGGCATGACGGGTGAGGGTGCCCCGGGGTGGGCACCCGCGTCCCGTGCGGTGGTGCACCTGAGATCATCGGGACAGGGGAGACGGCGGAACAGGCTCGGGACACGGCGCAATTGGGCATCGGCGCAGATGCGCCATCCGGGCGTCGGACCTGACGGCGTGCGGTGCGTGTGGTGCTTGCGGCGCCGAATTGCGTCGCGGGCGCGGGGGTCCGGCGGCTACCCTCCCGCGCATGACGCCCCCTGACGTACCGGACGGCCCCCGAATCGCCTCCGGCGACGGCGAGTTGGCCCTCCGCGAGGAGACGGCCGCCGACCACGCGGCGGTACGCGCACTCCACGCCCGCGCCTTCGGCGACCCGGACCGGGTCCCCGCGCTCGTGGACGCGCTGCGGCAGGCGAAGGCCGCCCTGGCACCGCTGTCGTACGTCGCCGCTGTCGACGACCGGATCGTCGGCCACGTCATGCTGAGCGCCTGCCGCCTGGACGCCCCGCCCCGGCTGGTCGACGTCCTGTCCCTCTCACCGCTGGGTGTGCTCCCCGAGTTCCAGCGGCGGGGCATCGGCACCCGCCTCGTCCGGCACGCCCTCGCCGCCGCCGACGACCACGGGGTGCCACTGGTCTTCCTGGAGGGCTCGCCGTCGTTCTACGGCAAGCGCGGCTTCGCGTCGGCGGAAGCCGCCGGCTTCCGGGCCCCGACGCTGCGCTACCCCGACGGCGCCTTCCAGGTCGCCCGCCTGTCCGCCCACGAGCCGTGGATGACGGGCACCTTCGTCTACTCCGAGACCTTCTGGGCCCTGGACTGCGTGGGCCTGCGCGGCGACCGGCTGCGCGCGGCCCGCGGCGAGATCTGACGCTTCACGTCCGTGGCCGCCGGGGCCGGACGCGCGCAGGGGACCACGCCGGTGTGGGCGTGGTCCCCTGGTGGACGGGTGCGGGTGGGTCAGCCCGGGATGATGCTGAACGAGCCGCCGTTGAGGGCGGTTTCGGTGTACGGGCCGCTGTCGATGGCCTGGGGGCCGTAGGTGGCGAAGGAGCGGCCGTTGACGGTGATGCCGCTGAAGTCCTGCCGGGAGAAGGACGGGTAGCTGCCGGTGGGGGACTCGATCACCGCTTCGGCGCTCGCGTCGCGGGCCGACAGCCGGGAGGTCGCGGTCTTGGTCCAGCCCTTGGTGGTGTCGGTGAGCTTGAGGGTGTACGAGCCGCCGCCGGTGTCGGTCACGCTCGCGGTGAAGGCGTCGCCCGCGGAGACGGGGTTGCTGAAGTAGCGCGGCGCGGCCGGGTACATCTCGTACCAACCGGAGTACTGCGGGCTGCCGCTGGAGCAGTCCACCTGGACGCCGGTCTGCTCGACGGTCTGCGAACCGTAGCCGTCGATGCCTATCCAGGGCGCGTACAGGTCGTTGGACGAGTTGCACGTCACGTGGGGCATCGTCCAGGAGCCGGTGACGCTGGTGAAGCGCGAGCCGGTGGCGATGTAGCCGCCCCAGTTGCTGTCGCCGGAGAAGCCGTGCAGCGGGTGGGCGTAGTGGGCGCTGCCGAAGGTGACCGCGGGGGCGGCGGCCGCGGTCGCGGGGACGGTGAGCCCCGCGCAGGAGAGTGCCAGCAGTGCGGCAGCGGCCGCCCTCGTCGGGACGGCGGTGCGGAACTTGTGCATCCGGTGAACTCCAATGGTGGGGGAGTTGCGCGAAAGATGGGGGGAGACGGCCCGCGGTCTACTGGCCCGCTGTGTGGGCGCGGGAAGCTGGTCGTCCCTTTCCGGTGCAGCGATGCTGCCCTTGGTACGGGTGGGGCGGAAGGCAACGGGAGTTACCGGTGCGCGCAATGGCGCGAACATGACAATGCGACCTGGTGATGAACCGTGCCCCGGGGCGGGGCCGCCTACTTCCGGTGGAACGTGGCGCGGTAGTCCCGCGGTCGTCGGCCGGTGTGCCGGGCGAAGATGGCGCTGAACGCGCCGGGGTCCGCGTAACCCATTTCCGCGGCGATGTGCGCGACGGTCCTGTCGGTGGTCTCCAGCAGCAGCCGGGCGCGGCGGACCCGGGTGGACTGCAGGTATTCCAGCGGGGTCTGGCCCGACTCGTCGCCGAAGCGCCGCAGCATGGTGCGGGTGCTGACGTGGAACTCCTTGGCCAGACGCGGCAGGTCGTACGGGGTCGCCAGGTTCCGGTCGAGCCAGCGCTTCACGCCCAGCGAGAACTCACGTCCCGCGGGGGGCAGCAGGGCCGGGTCGACGTAGGGGGCCTGTGACGAGCGCGCGTCGTCGACCAGGGCGACGCGCGCGGTGCCGCGGGCGACGTGAGGGCCGTCGTGGTCGCGGATGAGCTGGAGAGCGAAGTCGAACATGGCGCTGAACGCCGCGGTCGTGGTCACCGCGCGATCGGTGACGACCAGGCGTTCGGGGCGCACGGTCACGTCGGGGTAGCGCCGCGCGAGCTGGTCCGCGAACAGCCAGGAGGTGGTCGCCTCGTGTCCGTCGAGGAGGCCGGCTTCGGCGGCGAGGAAGGCGCCCACGCAGATCGACACCACCGCCGTACCCGACGCGGCCTGTGCGCGGATGGCCGCCACCTCGGTCCGCAGGCCCGCCAGGACCCCGGCGAGATCGTGCGCCGGGGACAGCTCGAAGCCCGGCACGATCAGCACGTCCACCGGGCACATCGCCGACACGTCGAGGGCCGAGCCGCCGGACGCCAGCACCCGCCGCCGGGGCGAGAGGACCGACACCTCGTACGACGGTTCCACCGCCCCGCGTGCCGCCGCGATGTGACGGGCCATCACCAACAGGTCGGGGATGCCGAACACCTCCGACGCGAAGCAGCCCGGATAGGCCAGGACGCCTACGCGCAGCGCTTTCACGACCGCCCTCCCCGCTCGCCACGGGTGGCGAGATCACCCTGTCATATGGCGATACCGCCACTTCCGGTGTCCGTCACTCTCCCGTGAGGATCACGGTCATGGCAACCACGCGAACGCGGCGGGACGACCCCCTGGACGACTTCGTCAGGACAACCGTGAGCATCGGGGGTGAAAGCAGGACGGTGTACGTCACGGGGTCGGGACCGGCCGTCGTCCTGATGCCCGAGATGCCCGGGATCAGCCCCGATGTCGCCCGCCTGGGACGGTGGCTGCGCGAGGCCGGGTTCTCCGTGTACCTGCCCTCCCTCTTCGGCCACGACGGCGCGTACCCGACCGCCGAGGCGGGTGAGGCCGTCGTCCGGCGCGCGTGTGTCAGCGCCGAGTTCCGGGCGTTCGCGGGAGGCGGCACGAGCCCGGTGGTCAGCTGGCTGCGGGGTCTCGCGCGGACCGCGCACGCTCAGTGCGGTGGACCCGGTGTCGGGGTGATCGGGCTCTGCTTCACCGGCAACTTCGCCTTGACGATGGCCCTCGAACCGACTGTTATCGCACCGGTCGTCAACCACCCCTCACTCCCGCTGGACGATCCCGGCGGCCTGGAGATCGGCGAGGAGGACGCGGCACGGGTGGCCGAACGGATAAAGCGCGACCGGGTGAAGGTCCTCGCCTACCGCTTCGACGGCGACAAGTGGTGCACCGGGCAGCGTTTCGCGGCCTACCGGGCGTTGCTCGGTGAGTGGTTCGACGGCCGGGTGCTGCCCGCGGACGCGGCGAACCCGGACCCGTCCCCGTTCTTCCGCGATGTCGTCGGGTGCGCCCACAGCGTGGTCACCGCGCACCTCGTCGACGAGCAGGGCCACCCGACGGTACGCGCCCGGGACGAGATCATCGCCTTCCTCGCCGAGCGCCTGAGCCGGGGAACCCCCGGGTAGCGGGCCTCCGGCCTCACAGCGCCCGGCTGCGCAGCCGGGTGACCGGGGTCGTGGTGGCCAGCGCCGCGCGATGGCCGTCGGGCGCGGGCAGCGGGGTCACGTGCACGGGCGCCGCAGGCCAGTTGGGGACGCTCGGGGCCTGGACCACCGGGCCGCTGGTGTCGATCGCCGCCGGGGGCGCCGCCAGGCCGTGGCCGGTCAGCTTGATCGCCGCCTCCTTGCGGACCCAGGAGTCCAGGAAGGCCACGGGGCGCTCGGCCGACGGGAGTTGGTCGTACGCGCGGCGCTCGGTGGGGGTCAGGGTGAGAGCCGCCAGGCCGTCCGTGTCGCGGTCGGGGTCGAGGTGGTCGAGGTCGGCGCCGACCAGGCCGGTGCCGACGACGGCCAGCAGCAGCCAGTCGCGGGTGTGGGAGACGGAGAAGTCGAAGGCGGCGCCCGGCAGGCGGGGGCGGCCGTGCCGGGGCGCGCCGCACAGCCCGCAACTGCGCTCGATGGAGAGTGAGTTGGGCGGCAGCCCGCAGTAGCGGGAGACGATCAGGCGCTGGGCCGCGCGCGAGGTGAGCAGGGTGTCGGCGGCCGGGCCCTCGCCCAGCGCCTCCCACCGCTCCCGCTCGTCGGCGTCGAGCAGCGCGGCCCACGCCGCCCGCCGCCGTACCGGCACCAGCCACACCTCGCACGTCCCCGCCGCGGGGACGGGGACCGGCGGCGTCCCCACCGCCCCCGCCGTCCCCACCGCCGTGACGCTCATACGCCGCCCCAGCCCGCCGCCACCGCACCCGCGTCCACACCGCCGGTGTCCGGCGCGGCGGACCCCGGCGCCGCGGGCACCCGCACCACCCGCAGCAGATGGTTCACCGCCGTCGCCAACTGCACGTCCAGGCCGGGGCGCGGGCCCGCCGGAGGCACGGCGACCGTGATGTCCGGCTCGACGCCGCGGTTCTCCAGGCCCGCGCCGACGCCGCGGAAGTAGTAGCAGAACTCCGGCTGGGTGGTGACGGTGCCGTCGACCAGGGCGTGCCGCGGCCAGGTGGCGATGGTGCCGCCCCAGGTGCGGGTGCCGACGAGGGTGCCCAGGCCGCGCTCGCGGAACATGTGGCCGAAGATCTCCCCGTCGGAACCGGTCTGTTCGTTGATCAGCGCCGCCATCGGGCCGCGCGGCGACTCCAGCGGATACGGCACCACACCGCTCCACCGCCCGTGCTCCGCGCCCGAACGGCTGCGGGCGAGGCGGTCGAGCAGCAGCGGTGACACATGGCCGCCGCCGTTGAAGCGGACGTCGACGACCAGGCCCTCGCGGTCGAGGCCGCCGAGGAACTGCCGTACGAAGTCGGCGTATCCGGTACGGAACATGTCCGGCACGTGCAGATACGCGAGCCGGCCGTCGGAGACGGTGTCCACGTAGGCGCTGTTGCGGGCGACCCAGTCCAGGTAGCGGGCGCGGGCCTCGCTGCGGGCGGCGCGCACCACGACCCGGCGCGGCACGGCGCCCTCGCGCAGCACGGTCAGTTCGACCTCGCGGCCCGCGAGACCGGTGAGCAACTCCGCGGGCCCGTGCGGCCCCACGGGGTGGCCGTCGACGGCGGCGATCGCGTCACCGGCCCTGATGTCGACGCCCGGCTGGTCGCAGGGCGAGGTGGCGTCGGGGTTCCACGGGTCGCCGCGCAGCACGTGCGCGATCCGCCAGCGGCCGCCCGCCTCGGGGGCGGGCTCCCAGTCGACGCCGAGGAAGCCCTGCGCCATGCTGGGCGGCGCCCCGTAGTCACCGCCGCGCTCGTACGCGTGCGAGGTGGCCAGCTCGCCGTGCAACTCCCAGACCAGGTCGGAGAGTTCGGCGCGGGTGGCGACCCGGTCGAGCAGCGGCAGATAGCGGCGGTGCACCGCGTCCCAGTCGATGCCGGACATGGCCGCGTTCCAGAAGCTCTCGCGCTGCAGCCGCCACGCCTCGCGGAACATCTGCCGCCACTCGGCGGCGGGCACGAAGGGGATCCTGACCCGGTCCAGGTCGACCCAGCCGGTGGGACGGCCGGGCGGTGCCATGGGCGAGTCGAAGTCCTCGACGCTCTCCTTGGGGGCGCCCGCCGGTACGACGCGCAGCCGGTGGTTGTGCCGGTACAGCAGCGCCGTGCCCGCCGGGTCGGTGCTGATCTCGTCGACCGGGCCGAGGTACTCCTCGATGACGTCACCGGTCGCCAGATCCACCAGGGTGACGCCGCCCTCCTGCACCTGCTGCGGGTCGTCCGGCTCCGGTGCGCTCAGCGGCACCGACAGCAGCAGCACCGCGTCGCGCAGCCCGAGCACCGCCGCGTACCGGCCCTCGGGGACCGGCAGCGGCACCAGGCGCCGCTCGATGCCGGTGAAGTCGATGGCGACCGGGCCGTCCTGCTCGTCGTCGTACGGGTCCTCGCCCGCCGGGGCCGGGCCGAAGGGCGGCTGCCGGTCGGCGGTCAGCGGCACCGCGTACGGCCGGGCGCCGAAGGGGAAGCCGATCTCGAACTGGACCTGGTCGTGCTCGGGGGTCAGGTCGCGCTGCCCGACGAAGTACAGATAGCGGCCCAGCGGGTCGAAGGACGGCAGCGCGTCGCGCAGCACCGGGCGGGTGATCCGGGAGGTGCGGCCGGTGTCGACCTCGGCGACCTTGATCGCCGTACTCCTGGGGGTGTCGGGGAAGGTGTACGCCAACCAGCGGCCGTCGGGGGACCAGGCCAGGTCCTCGATCCGTTCGTGCGCGCTGGTGTCGAGCAGCCGCGGCTCCAGACGCGGCCGGTCGGTGTCGACGGTCCACAGCTCCTGGCGGTTGGTGGCGAAGGCGACCTGGCCGGTGGCGGGCGAGGCGGCCAGCGCGGTGACGTAGCCCAGGTCGGCCAGCGGGGTGCCGAGCAGTTCCGAGCCGCCCTCCGCGGGCAGCAGCACCAGCCGCTCGCCGGGGCCCGCGTCACCGGCCACCGCGACCAGCCGCTCGCCGTCGGCGAGCCAGTTCAGCAGCCGGTAGCGGACCCCGTCGGGGGCGCCGTGCCGCAGCGCGGGGCCCGACCAGGGCGCGAGGGTGAACGCCTTGCCGCGAGCGGTGACGGCCAGCCGGCCGTCGGGGCCCAGCCGGGCGCCGTCGAGGAACCGGGTGGCGGACACGATCCGGCGCTGGTGCTGGATGCCCGAGGGCGCCAGGTCGACCCGCAGCCCGCGGGCGCCGCCACTGACCGCCGGGTCCAGCACGTGCAGGGTCGCACCGCAGTGGTAGACCAGCCGGCGGCCGTCGCCCGACAGACCGCGGGCGTAGTAGTCGTCGTGGTCGGTGTGCCGGGTCAGTCCCGTACCGTCGGGCAGGCAGGAGTAGACGTTGCCGGTGCCCTCGTGGTCGCTGATGAAGTAGATCCGGCCGCCGACCCAGCACGGGTCCGCGGGGTTGCCCGCGGGCAGGTCGAGCCGCCGGTACGCGCCCGATCCGTCCCTGTCGACCCAGAGTTCACCGGCCGCGCCGCCGCGGTAGCGCTTGCGGCGGGCCGGGTCGGCGATGCTGCGGCCGATCACGGAACCGCCGCCGGGCCCGTACGACACGGACGCGGCGGGACCGGCCTCGACCAGCCGCGGCGGGCCGCCGTCGGGGTGCACGGCGAAGAGCCGGAAGCCGAAGCCCTCGGGCTGGCCCGCGGTGCTCGCGTAGAGGATCTCGCCGGTCAGCGGGTGCCAGCCGGTCACGTTGCACCGCCCGGCCTGATGGGTCAGCCGGCGCACCGGCCCGCCGGACACCGACGTCAGGCACACCTCGGTGAGGCCGTCGGGGGTGCCGGTGAAGGCGACCTGGCGGCCGTCGGGGGACAGCCGCGGCCCGGCGCACGCCATGCTGCCGCTGCTGAGCCGGTGCGCGGTGCCGCCCTCGGCGGACACCGTCCACAGCTCGTCCTCGCACACGAACACCACGGTGTCGCCCGCCAGGGTCGCGTGGTGCAGATAACCGCCTGCCGCGGCACGGGCGTTCATGACGGAAGAGGTGACGTGGTGCGGATACGGGCGGCGATCGCGCGGCGCCGCTCGGCGGCCTCGTCGCGCTGGCGGCGTACGTCCTCCTCGCTCTCGGTCCAGTAGCACGCGGTACGCCACTGGCCGACGGTGTACGAGTCGTACGCGCATCTGACCCGCCGCTGCTCGGTGAGTTCACCGGACGAGACGAGCATCGTGTTGTGCTCCAGCACCTGGTTGACCACCACCCGCATGTTCAACTCCGCGCGGATGTAGGTGTGCGCGGCGGCGACGGCGGCGGCGCCGTACCGGCCGCGGTACTCCGGCAGCACCCCGAAGGACAGCTCGCAGGTCTGGCCCGGCCAGTCGATCGAGGTGATCCACGCGAAGCCGACGGTGCCGCCGCCGGGGCCGCACAGGGTGAACATCCGCTTGACGCGGTGCTCCTGGGTGACGGTACGGCGCTGGTTGGCGGTGAGGGCGTCGTCGGCGCTGACCACCGCGAAGTCGGTCAGATTCGCCTGGAAACGCGACTCGCGCAGCAGGGCGGTACGGGTCGGGATGTCGTCCTCGGTGAAGTGCCGGACGGTCACGAACGGCATGGGTCAGCCCTCCTCGGTGGCGCAGTAGACCAGCACGTCGTGGTAGCCGCCGGAGTGGAAGACATGGCCCGGCAGCCTGCCGGTGTCGGTGAAGCCGCACGCCTCCAGTGCGGGGACGGCCGCCGAGCCGTCCGGGACCTCCGCGACGAACGAGGTGCAGCGGCGGTAGGTGCGCAGGAAGCCGAGGAGCGCGGCGAGCGGTTCCGGGTCCGCGGACGTGGTGGCGACCCGGCCCTGGCGGGGCTGGTCGGGGTTGGGCGCGTAGCCGAGCAGCACGTCGCCGCTGCGCAGCACCTGCGCGCCGCTACGGGCCAACTCGGCGGCGAGCAAAGGTGCGTTCTGCGTCACCGGGTCCAGGCCGAGGAAACCGCGGGCGGCCTCGGGCGCGGCGCTCAGCAGCGCGGCGGCTTCGGCCGTGCCGAGCAGGGTCAGGTCAGCCATGGCGGGTCGCTCCCCAGATCTGTCGGGCCACCGGGCGGCCGTCGCACCACAGCGCCTGCGGGACCTCGGCCTCGGGGCGCAGGCCCGCGGCGCGCAGCAACTCCTCGCGCGGCAGCCCGTCGGGCAGCGGTGCGCCGGGGGTGACCCAGCCGTGGACGCGGCGCAGGTTCAGCACCCGGAAGGCGTGGTCGAGCGCCGCCTTCAGCAGCGGCTCGGCGGCGTCGGCCGCGCCCGCCTGGAGGCCGATCTCCAGCCGGGCCCTGCGGTGCACCCAGTCGAGTCCGGCGTAGCGGGCGAAGCCGGCGCCGGGGGCGACGCACAGCTCGTCGTCCGGGCCGCCGGGCCCGTCCGGTCCCTCGGGGGCCGGTACGGAGGCGGGTTCGGCCAGTGCGGGCCGGCCGGGCACGGGCAGGCCGAGCAGCTCGCCCGGCAGCCAGTGGCCGGTGAGCAGGGGCAGGTCGGTGCCCCGGTATCCACGCAGCATCATGAGGTGGGCTCCCAGATCCGGGAGAGGAAGACGGAACCGCGGCGGTGCCCGTCGTGGACGACGTGTCCGGTCAGGACACCTTCCTCGGTGAAACCGGCCAGCCGGGCGGCCGCCAGCCCGCGGTCGTCGAACTCGCCGGTGAGCACGGCCAGTCGGACCACCTCGCGCTGCCAGCGCAGCCCCCGGACGATCTCGTCGTACACCGACACCCAGGCGTCCGCGCGCAAGGCGGCGGACAGCCGCAGGTGCAGCACGTAGTGGCAGGCGTGGTCGCCGCCCATCGCCTCCAGGGCGTACAGCCCGACCGGTGTGCCGTCGGCGCACAGCAGCCGGGTGTCCTCGTCGAGCAGCGCGAGGACCTCCCACTCCGGGCGGGTGTCGGGGCGGGTCGTGCGGAAGTAGAAGTCGGGCTCGGTGAAGAGCGCCAGGACGGCGTCGTGGTCGGCTTCGGTGACCGGGCGGGCCGACCACCGAAGGGCGGCCGGGACGGGGCCGGCGGGGCGCGCGGTGGTCCGGGCGGCGGCCGGGGCGGTGAGGTCCGTGGTCGTCATGTCCGGGCCTTCCGCGCGCTGAGGTCGTGGGTGATGTGCAGGCGCTGGATGTTGCTGGTGCCGTCCATGAACTCGAAGGCGTGCACGTCGCGGCTCCACTTCTCCAGCAGCGGGTGCTCCAGCAGCGCGCCGGGGCCCAGCGCCCTGGCCGCCCAGTGCGTGGTGCGCACCGCCAGATCGGTGGCGTGCAGCTTCGCGGTGGAGGGCGGCCGTACCGCGTCGGGCTGGAGGTCCACGGCGGCGGCGGACTCGTAGAGCAGCGCGGTCGCCGCGTCGAGCCGGGCGGAGACCACCTCGTGCCCTGACCAGCCGGGGCGCTGCTCGGTCACGTAGTCGCGGGTGCCGAGGGCGGTGCCCAGCGCCAGCGCGGCGATCTGCAGCCGCATCGCGTTGAAGGTGCGGCTGATCCCCCACAGGCCGCGCCGGGAGGCGGGCAGATGGGCGCCGAGCAGCATCTCCCGGGGCACGGGCACCCCGTCCATCTCCAGCCGGCAGATCCGTGCGCCGCGCAGCCCCATCATGTCCAGCGGGGTGCCGTCGAAGCCGGGCGCGGGGCGGCGGATCAGGGCGCCGCGGATGGACAGCGCGGTGCGCCCGGTGCGGGCGAACACCACACCGATCGCACCCCGCGAGGCGTTGCCGACATAGCGCTTGGTGCCGGAGAGCAGATAGCCGTCGGCGGGGTCGCCCGCCGGGTCGAGCCTGCTCTCCATCGCGGTGGCGTCACTGCCGTGGTCCGGCTCGGTCATGCCGAAGAAGGTCCAGGCGCGGCCGTCGGCGATGGTGTCGTAGAAGAGTTCGCGCTGCGCCTCGCTGCCCAGGGTGTCCACGGCGACGCCGGCCAGCGAGGGACCGGTGTTGGCGCAGAGCACCCCGGCGTCGCCGCGGGCGAGTTCGATGCCCGCGACCACCCGGGACAGGCAGCTGTCGGAGTAACCGCCGTCGTCGACGGCGGAGTCGGTGCGGTAGTCCTTGGGGGTGGAGGCGGATCTGACGAGGGTGAGGATCGGCAGGTCCAGGTGGGCCGTACCGCCCGGGTCGGCGTCGACGGCCAGCGCGTGGGCGCACAGTTCCCGGCCCGCCTCGCGGCACTGCTCGCGCAGCTCCCGCAGCGGGGTGTCGAGGGGGATCATGGCTGTACGTCCTCCCGGTCGGTCCAGCAGTCCGCCGCGAGCCGGCCGACGTATGCGGCGCGCACCGGCCCGTCGGCCAGGAAGCCGGAGGCCCCGAAGAGCTTGGCGGTGTCCCAGTCGAGCGCGGTGATCCGGTCGTGCGCGTCGGCCACGGCCGCGGGGACGTGGTGGGCGACGAGCAGGAGTTGGCGTACGGCGTCGAGTGCGGTGATGACGTCGGCGACGGTGCCGAGCACGAGTTGCTTGCGGATCAGGGGCTCGCCGCCGCCGGTCCGCCCCGAAAGGTGGGCGACGGCGTCGTCGAGCAGCCTGCGGGACACGCCCACCCGTACCGCGCCGAGCAGCGCGGCGAACACGGTGGTGCGGTCGGGCTGTTGGCGCGGTTGGCGCGGTTGGCGCTGTTCCGGGGCGGGGTGTTCGGCGGGTGCGGGGTGTTCCGGCCAGGTCACGAAGGTGATGCCCTCCGCCTGCGCGAGACGGTGCGGTACGACCGCGGCGCCCGCGGGCAGCCGCCCCGAGGGGAGTGCGGCGACGCGTCCCGGTGGAGCGTCGATGTCCACCGCGCGCAGCGCCAGCTCCAGGCCGGACGTGAGCCCGCCGTCATGAGCCGCCGCCTCGCACGCCACGATCGTGTCCCTCATCGAATCCTCCGTTGGGCCGGGCCGGTATACGGCTATCCAGCGACCCGGGAGAGGTCCAGCCGGATTTTGATGTAGTCGGCAAAGGAGCCTGCGGACGTGAACACCTCGGGTTCGAGGGATTCGGGGTCGACTTCGAGGCCGATGGTGTCCTCCAGGCTCATGAGGAGTTCGACAAAACGCATGGAGTCGATCTCCAGGTCTTCGAGAATCCTGGTTTCCGCGCTGAATTCGGGAAGCGGGCGGTCCAGGATCACGGAGAGGGAGTGGCGCAGGTGATCAATGATCTCGGCGTGTTCCACCGGACTTCCCTTTCCCTGGGCGGGACTTGGCGCCGGCAGAGCGCCGGCCGCCACTAGGGCGGACGCGACGCCATGCCGGCGACGGATCAGACGACCGTGCGCTCGGACATGGTGCGAAGCCCGAGGTCAGGCAATCAGGCCTCCTTGACGGCGGCCTTCACCGCAGCCTTGACGGCCGCCTTCGACGCCGCCTTGGAGGCAGCCTTGGAGGCCGACTTCGAAGCCGCCTTGGAGGCAGCCTTGGACGCGGCCTTGGACGCCGACTTCGAGGCGGCCTTGGACGCGGCCTTGACGGCGGCCTTCACAGCGCTCTTGGACAAAGGAACCACACCTTCCGTTGAAAGAAATTCGGGACCCGAGTAGGCCCCGGATGCCGGATCTGCTTTCCCCGACATCACCGAGATTCAGGGATCGGGAGGCGTACCGTCAACCCTTGCCGGAGGGTGCGGAGTTGATTCGCGATGGCAGCTTTTTGCCATCAACAACCGGCCACCGCGAAACGCTGCCGCTTTTCCCGGGAACGCCGGATGCTGGGAGTCGGCCCATGGCATGTGGAAGGAGAGACGGGATGCCCGAGGTGAGAAGCGCGGACCTCTGCTGGGGGCAGCGGTACCACTGGCTGCGGTACCACCAGGTGCCCGCGGGCGCCCGGCACGACGCGCACATCGTCGCCAACTGCCCGCTGCCGGAGGGGCTTTCGCTGGCCGGGCTGCGCACCGCGCTCGGCTATCTCGTGCGCAGGCACGAAGGGCTGCGCACGGTCTTCGACGCCCGGGCCGTGCCGGGTCCGCGGCAGCGGGTCGAGCCGCCGGGGCCGCTGCCGCTGCGGGTGGCGACCACCGAGCAGGACGGTACGCCGGGGCCCGCCGCGGTCATCGCCGAGATGTCCACGGCCGAGTTCGACCTGGAACGGGAGTGGCCGATCCGGGTGTGCGCGGTGACGACCGGCGGGGCGCCGCGCACGCTGGCGCTGGTCCTCAACCACCTGGCCTTCGACGACTGGAGCATCTCGCTGTTCCAGCGGGACTTCGAGGCGCTGCTGGGCGCGCTCACCACCCGCCGCCGGGTGGAGCTGCCGCCGGTCGCGTACCAGCCCGCCGATCTCGCGGCCACCGAGGCGCTGCCGGGCGCGGACCGCGAGGCGGTGCTGCGGTACTGGCGCGAGGTGGTGCCGGCGCTGCCCGCCGACATGTTCGCGCGGCGCCGTACGGTGGGGGCGCCCGGTGGGCCCGCGGCGTTCGGGGCGACGCTCACCTCGCCGACGCTGCTCACCGCCGTCCGGGAGATCGCCGCGCGGCTGCGGGTGTGGCCGTCGGCGGTGCACCTCGCCGCGTACGCGGTGGGCATGGCGGCGTACACCGGCGAGCCGGTGGTGACCCATCGCTGGCTCACCAGCCATCGCCAGGACGGGCCCCGGATGTCGGTGATGACGTGCATGTTCTCGCCGGTGCTGGTCTCCGTGGACCTCGGCGGCGACCCGGGCTTCGCCGAGGTGACCGCGCGGGTGGCGGCGGCGCTCGACGCGGCGCAGGCGCATGCGTACGCGCCCTACGACGAGATCGTCGAGCTGCTCGCGCGGGACGGGTTCCGGCGCGGCACGCCGGTCAGGGCGTCCTCCGAGGTCAACTTCCTCAGCCACGCCACCAAGAGCTGCGGGACCCGCAAGGAGCGGTTCCTGCGGATCGCCGAACCCGCCGCCTGGGCGCTGTCCGCCACCGACACCTACCTGCGGGTCGGCGAGTGGGACGACGGCGTCACCGTCGGCTTCAACGCCCTGGCCACCGTGATGGACGCCGACGGCGTCGAGCGCTTCCTCCGCGGCTACGCGCGGCTCCTGGAGACCCACCGCGACGGCACCGCCGCCGACCTGCGGCTCAGCGAGACCGCCGCCCTCTTCGGCTTCCCGCCGCCGACGCCCCGCGTGCGCGGGGCGGAGAAGGCGGAGACGGCGGCCGGGGCGAAGCCCGGTGCCCGGACGGCGACAGCCGCCGAGGCGGACGCGCCGACGTCCAGCGCGGCAGAGGCCCTTGCGGCGCTCGCCGCCGTCGTCGGCGAGGTCAACGCGCTGGGCGAGGTGGACGTCGAGGTCCCGTACGTCGTGGCCGGCGGCCGGGTGCTACGCATCCCGCGCGTGCTGGCGGAGCTGCGCGACCGCGGCTGGGAGGGCGTCGACATGACCCAACTCACCGGCATCCGCCCGCTGTCGGCGCTGGCGCGCGACCTGCTCCCGGCCGCACCGGCCGCAATGGCCGCTCCGACCGGCGGCGGCTCGGCGCCGAGCGGCGCTCTGGCTGGGGCTCCGGGCCCGACTCGGGGTGCGGTGCCGACTGGCGTGCAGACCGGCACGTCCGTGCCGACAGGCGTGCAGACTGGCACCTCCGTGCCGAGCGGCGCCCGGGCGGGCGCCTCGGCCCGTACCGGCGGCGCGGCCGATTCCGCGACCCCCGCCCCCATCCCGGCTTAACCACCCCCACAGCGCGGCGGCCCCCCTCACACGAGGGGGGCCGCCGCGCTGTGCCGGGGGATTTGCCGAGCGGCGAGCGTTAGGCGGCGCCCTCCATGGAGAGGCGGGCGGCTATCTGGACGCCGGCTTGGAAGCGGCTGACGGAGCCGAGGCTGCGGAGGAGGGCGGCGATGTGGCGGCGGCAGGTGCGGACGGACATGTCCAGGCGGCGGGCGACGACCTCGTCGGTGAGGCCCTGGGCCATGAGGCGGGCGATGGAGCGCTGGAGGTCGTCGTTGATGTCCTCGGCGTAGCCGGTCTCCTCCAGGGCGAAGGGCGCCGCGCCGTCCCACAGCAGGTCGAACATGTCGACGGTGCACCGGATCATCGTCTCGTCGCGGACCTGCCGCGCGGTCGGCAGCCCCTGGTCGCCGCCCGCGGTGACCACGACGGCCAGCGCGCGGTCGAAGACCACCGCGGTCTGCGGCACCGAGCGGATCGTACGGATCGCCGCCCCGCGCTCGGCCAGCTTCTTGGCGCGGGCCCGTGACGCGAAGTCGGCGCGGTCGCGGTGCGGCGACAGCACGCGGACGTCGATCTCCCGCCCCAACGCGTCGTAGCAGGCGTCGAAGAGGTCGTCCGGCGCGATCCGCGCGTCGTGCCCGGGGCGCAGCACGATCGCCTCGGTGCGGCAGTCGCACGCCGCGAGCCGCAGCAGCCCGCGGATCTCCGCCTCGCCCTCGACGGTGTCGATGACGCCGAGTGGCCCCTCCGCCCCGGCGGGACCGCCCGCGATGGAGTCGATACGGGCCCGCAACCGGTCGGCCAGCTCCCGCTGCTGGAGGATGGCGCGCTCGATGGGCGAGGTGAGCAGCGTCGCCGCCGCGTGCGGGTCGAGCGGCACCAGCGCGCTGCCGGCGTCCTCGTCGGTACGCAGCAGCCGCAGCTCCACCAGCCGGGTGGCGGCCGCGAAGACCTCCCCCGGGGACAGGCCGAGTTCGAGGGCGACCAGATCGATGGAGCCGGGGGTGATGGCGCCGCGCCGGGTGGCGTACTGGTACACCGCGACGAGGTCGCCGCTGTCGTGGCCACCTGCCGTCGTGTCCCGGTCGAGGCCCGTCGCACGGGGGTGCTCGGGCGGGCGGTCCGGTGTCGGCATGAGGTCCGATATCCCCGTGAGCATGGAGGTGCCTCCCCTTCGGTGGATCCAGGCGGTGCTGCCGCGGGTGAAAGGTCCTGGGGGCGTGTCCCTACGGTCTCGTCTGGCTGGAGGCCACGCCCCACCGTGCTGCGCCCATCCTGCGTCGGCCCGTTATCACTCCGCCCTCGCCACCGGCCCGCCCGCTGTCGGCGCGCTCCTGTCCGCCTCCCGCCGCGCTATCGAACGGCTATCGGGGCCGTCGGCACCGTCCGACCGACGCGATCGCGCCATCGTCCGCCGGGCCGCCCGGCCATAGCGCCGTGATGGCGGTTCGAGAGCGACCGACGGTCAAGTGGTCGTTGTGCGCGGGGGGTCCCGCGCCCCGGACAGAGACGAACCGGACGACGACAAGGGGACCGATCGCCATGGCCGACATGACGCGGGAGACCACGACACCGGAGATACCGCGCGCCTTTCAGGACGTACTGCTGCCCCGCCTGCCGTACGCGGAGGGCGACGAGCTGGCGGCGGACGCGGACCTGGCCGCGCTGGGCTTGGACTCGATGGGAGTGGTGCAGCTCCTCGCCGACCTGGAGGACCACTTCGGGGTGGAACTCGACGACGAGCTGCTGACCGAGGAGACGTTCGCGACCGTCGGCTCGCTGTGGGCCACGGTCGCCGACTTCGTCACCCCGCGGGCGGCGGAGGTCGCCGGCCATGAGTGAGCCGACCATGGCGTCCCGGCAGGCCGCCGCGCCGCTGACCCGGCTGGACCGGCTGACCGCCCGCGGCGCGGCCCGGCGCCCCGCGCTGACCTTCAAGGACCGCACCGTCAGCTACGGCGAACTCGCCGAGCTGGTCGCCGAGGTGGCCTACGGCCTCTACCGCACCGGCGTGCGGCGCGGTGACCGCGTCGCGGTGTACGCGGAGAAGCGCATCGAGACCGTGGTGTCGATGCTCGCGGTCTCCGCGGCCGGCGCGGTCTTCGTCCCCGTCAACCCGCTGTTCAAGGGCCGCCACCTGGCCGGGATCACCACCGACTGCGGGGCGACCGCGCTGATCACCACCGCCGAGCGGCTGGAGACGGTACGCGCGGCGCTGCCGCCGGACACCACCGTCCGCCATCTGATCCTGATCGGCGACACCGGCACCGTACTTCCCGCCGACGACCGCTGGCAGGCGGTGCCCTGGGACCGGCTGCGGGACGGCGGGGCGGTGCCGGTGCCCGGCGCGTCCGCCGTCGTCGACGCCGACGTGGCGGCCGTCTTCTACACCTCGGGCAGCACCGGCGGCCCCAAGGGCGTGGTGCTCTCGCACCGCAACCTGCTGGCAGGCGCGGAGAGCGTCGCCTCCTACCTCGGGCACACCGAGGACGACGTGCTGCTCGCGGCGCTGCCGTTCAGCTTCGACGCCGGGTTCAGCCAGCTCACCACCGCGCTGATCGCCGGCGCGCACCTGGTGCTGACCAACTACCTGCTGCCGCGCGAAGTGGTACGGCTCTGCGCCCGGCACGGCGTGACCGCGCTGACCTGCGTACCGCCGCTGTGGCTGCAACTGGCCGCCCAGCAGTGGCCGCAGGAGGCGACCGGGCGGCTGCGGTACTTCGCCAACACCGGCGGGCGGATGCCCCGGGCCACCCTGGGCACGCTGCGCGAGATCTTCCCGCAGGCCAGGCCGTATCTGATGTACGGGCTGACCGAGGCGTTCCGCTCCACCTACCTCGACCCGGACGAGGCCGACCGCCGCCCCGACTCGATCGGCAAGGCGATCCCCAACGCCGAGATCCTGGTGCTCCGCCCCGACGGCACCCCGTGCGCGCCCGGCGAGCACGGTGAACTCGTGCACCGCGGCGCCCTGGTGGCCCTCGGCTACTGGAACGACCCCGAGCGCACCGCCGAGCGCTTCCGCCCGGTCCCCGGCACCGTCCCGTACGGCGGCACCGAACTCGCCGTCTGGTCGGGCGACACCGTCTACCACGACGAGGCGGGCTTCCTGTACTTCGTCGGCCGCACCGACGACATGATCAAGTCCTCCGGCTACCGGATCAGCCCCACCGAGATCGAGGAGGCCGCGTACGCCAGCGGCCTGGTCACCGAGGCCGTCGCGCTGGGCGTCGGCGACGAACGCCTGGGCCAGCACGTCGTGCTGGTGGTGGCGGGCGCCGACACCGACACCGCCCGGCTGCACCAGGCGCTGTCCCGCGAGCTGCCGCCGTACATGCTGCCGCGCCGCACCGTCGTCATGGACGGCCTGCCGCGGTCGGTCAACGGCAAGTTCGACCGGGTCGAGCTGCGCAGGACCGTGGAGGGCGGCCGATGAGCGGCGCGGCGCCCGGCGCGGACGGGCTGGTGGACAAGGAGGCGTTCGGCGGCTTCGGCAGCCACGGCGGCTTCACGGTGGTGGACGGCGAACTCGCGGTCGGCGGGGTGCCCGCGGGGCGGCTGGCCGAACGCGTCGGCTCCACACCCTTCTTCGCCTACGACCGCTCGCTGCTGGCCCGGCGGGTCGCGGAGCTGCGCGCGGCGCTGCCCGAGGGCGTGGAGCTCAACTACGCCGTCAAGGCCAATCCGATGCCCGCGCTGCTGCACCACATGAGCGCCCTGGTCGACGGCCTCGACGTGGCGTCGGCCGGGGAGATGCGCACCGCGCTGGACACCACCGTGCCCGCGGAGCGGATCGGCTTCGCGGGACCGGGCAAGACCGCCGCCGAACTGCGGCAGGCGGTCGCCGCCGGAGTCATCGTCGAGCTGGAGTCGGTCACCGAACTGGCCAGGGTCCGGCTGGCGAGCGAGGTGCTCGGCGTCACCGCCCGGGTCGCCGTACGCGTCAACCCGCCCTTCGCCGTACGGGGTTCGGGTATGAAGCTGGGCGGCGGACCGCAGCAGTTCGGGGTGGACGCGGAGCAGGCACCGGACCTGCTGGCCAGGATCGCCGCGGCCGGACTCGACTTCCAGGGCTTCCATGTCTTCGCCGGATCGCAGAACCTCGACGCGGAGAGCATCTGCGCTGCCCAGCGCGGCACCGTCGAGCTGGTGACCGCACTGGCCGACCACGCGCCGGGCCCGGTGCGCTATCTCAACCTCGGCGGCGGCTTCGGCATCCCGTACGCCGCCAGGGACCGCGCCCTGGACCTCGCCCCCATCGGCGAGAACCTCGCCAAACTCCTCGACACCGCCATCCGCCCGGCGCTCCCGGAGGCCAGGACGGTCATCGAACTCGGCCGCTACCTGGTCGGGGAGGCCGGTGTCTATCTGACCCGGGTGGTGGACCGCAAGCAGTCCCGCGGCACCACCTTCCTCGTCGTCGACGGCGGCCTGCACCACCAGCTCGCCGCCACCGGCAACCTCGGCCGCGCCATTCGCCGCAACTACCCGGTGGCGGTGGCCGGTTCCATCACCGCCCCGGCCGACGAGCAGGTGGACGTGGTCGGTTGCCTGTGCACCCCGCTCGACCTGCTCGCCAAGGACGTCACCCTGCCCCATGCGGAGATCGGCGACCTCGTCGCGGTGTTCCAGGCGGGCGCCTACGGCCTGACGGCCAGTCCGGTGGGCTTCCTCGGACACCCGGCACCGCACGAAGTCCTCATCTGAAACGAATCCGCCGCGGTGGCACCGGCCCCGCGCGCCCCACACTGCAAGGAAGGCTGACGGACATGGCGATTGCATCACCGCTCCCTGCCGGAACGGCGGCGGAGCCCGCGGCGGACTCCGCCGGGGACCACCCGGAACGCGCCGGCGGCGCGTCCGGTGCCGCCCTGCGGTTCCGCGTGCTCGGCTCGCTGGAGGTGCGCGGATCGCAGCCGGTGGCGATCACCGCGCGGCGGCAGCAGATCGTACTGGCCCTGCTGCTGCTGGAAGCCGGCCGGGGTGTCGGCCTGGAGACCATGGTGAACGCGGTGTGGGGCGGGCAGCCGCCGCACACCGCGCGGTCCCAGGTGCAGACGGCGGTGTCGGGGCTGCGCCGGGCCATGGAACGCGCCGGGCTCGGCAAGCGCATCCGGATGAACGGCCTCGGGTACACCCTGGACCTCGCGCCCGGCGAGCTGGACCTGCACCTCTTCGACGAACTCGCGGCGCGCGGCCGGGCGGCCGCCGCCGACGGGCGGCCCGCCGCGGCCAGGGCCGCCTTCCGCGAGGCCCTGGACCTGTGGAACGGCGACCCGCTGCCCGAGATCGACAGCCCGGTGGTGCAGACGAAGCTGGTACGGGTCGCCGAGCGCCGCTTCGAGGCGCTGGAGGAGTGCCTGGACGCCGAACTGCGGCTCGGCCTGCACCACGAGGTGCTGGGCGAGATCAGCGCGCTGGCCACCGAGTTCCCGCTGCGGGAGCGGCCGGCCGTGCAACTGATGACGGCGCTGTACCGGTGCGGGCGGCAGGCCGAGGCGCTCGCCGCCTACCACCGGGTGCGGCGTACGTTCATCGAGGAACTCGGCCTGGAGCCCGGCCCGGTGCTGCTGCGGCTGGAGTGGGCGATCCTCAACGGCTCCGGCGACCTGGACCTGCCGGAGCCGATGGCGCCCGCCGCCACCGACGCGGCGGCGCCGCTGCCGCTGCCGCGGATGCTCCCGGCGCGGATCACCGACTTCACCGGCCACACCGACGTGCTGGGCGCGCTGTGCGAGCGGCTGTCCGCCGCGGCGGCGCCGATGGCGCTGATCACCGGCTGCGCGGGCGTCGGCAAGTCCGCGCTGGCGGTGGAGGCCGCGCACGAGCTGGCGCCGGCCTTCACCGACGGCCAGCTCTACGCCAGGCTGCCGCTGGGCGCCGGCTCGCAGGAGGTCTCCGACGTCCTGGAACGCTTCCTGCGCGCGCTCGGCTTCACCGGCACCGCCGTGCCGGAGAGCCTGGAGGGCCGGGCGGCGCTGTACCGCAGCGCGCTCGCCGAGCGGCGGATGCTGGTGGTGGTCGAGGACGTCGCCGACACCATGCTGCTGCGGCCGCTGGTGCCGGGCACGCCCACCTGCGGGCTGATCGTCACCAGCCGGGCCCGGCTGTCGGTGTCCGCCGACGCGTACACCGTGGAGCTCCAGGTGCCGGGCATCCCCGACGCGGTGGAGCTGCTGGCGGCGATGACCGGGCGCACCCGGGTGGCGGCCGAGCCCAGCGAGGCCATCGAACTGGCCGAGATGTGCGACGGGTTGCCGCTGGCGCTGCGGGCCGCGGCCGCGCGGCTGTCGGCGCGCCCGCACTGGAGTCTGGCGCAGCTCTCCGCGCGGCTGCGCGACGAGCGCAAGCGGCTCGACGAACTGTCCCACCAGGGCCTGGACGTACGGGCTTCGCTGCATGGCGCGTACGAGCAACTGCCCGTGCCCGCGCGGCGGTTGTTCGCCCGGCTCGGCGGGCTGCCGACGGCGGAGTTCCCGGCGTGGGTGGCGGCGCCGCTGCTCGACCTGGCGCCCGGCGTGGCGGTGGACGTCCTGGAGACCCTGGTCGACGCCCGGTTGGTGGACCTCGCGGGCGGCACCGGGGTCACCGCGCGCTACCGGTTGCGCGGCCTGGTGCGGTTGCACGCCGCCGAGTGCCTTTCCGCCTTCGCGGAGGAGGACGAGGAGAGCGCCGCGCGGCGCCGCATGCTCGGCGCGTGGCTGACGCTGGCCGACGAGGCGCTGCTGCGGCAGGGCGGCACGCCCGCCGCGGAACTCCACCACCCCACCCGGTGGCCGCTGGAACTGCCCGTGCTGCGGGCCGTGTTGAGCGACCCGGGGGAGTGGTACGGCATCGAGCGCGAGACGCTGCTTGCCGCCGTGCGGCAGGCGGGCGAGGGCGCCGAGACCGAGGCGTGCTGGCACCTGGCCGTCGCCGTCGGTTCGCTGGCCGCCGTCCAGCGGGCGCACGACGACTGGCGGGCCGCGGGCACCGACGCGCTGCGCGCCACCCAGCGGGCCGGTGACTCGCTCGGTGAGGCCGCGATCCTGTACTCGCTCGGCACGCTCGATCTGCGCGAACGGCGCTACGAGCAGGCCACCGCCCGGCTGCGGGGGGCGCTCGGCGCCTTCGAGCGGCTCGGCGCCGACACCTGGCGCGACGCCGCCGAGCAGGCCCTGAAGCGGCTGGCCCGGGACACCGCCCGCGCGACGGACGGCCGCCCCGGCCGCCCCGCCCGCGGTGGCACCCTGCCCGCGACGACCCCGGTCGCCACCGGCCCCTCCTGGTCCGCCCCGGTCACCCAGCGCCGCTTCGGCCTGGCGGCCAGCCGCCCCCAACCCGACCAGCCCACCGCCTCCCGCCCCCCCACCCCCGACCGCACCCCCCGCCACCGCCCCGCCTCCGCCTTCCCCTCCCGCCACCGCACGGAATCGGTGGAAGAGCAGTAGAGCGCGGCCGGGCCGCGCGCCCGGTCCTGGTCCGGCCATCCGTCAACGCCCGCTTCCGATCGGGGCAGTGCACCGACTTTCTGGAGGAGACATGAGTTTGAGGACACCCTCGCCGCCGGTGGGGCTGAAGGAGGAGCGGGTGGTCGTCGGGACGGAAGGGGGGCGTTCCGGCGGGGGCGGGGAGCCCATGTTGGAGGTGAGGGGGCTCAGTAAGCGGTACGGGGAGGTGCGGGCGCTCGACGGGTTCGATCTGAGCGTCCGGCCCGGGGAGATCGTCGGGCTCGTCGGCCACAACGGGGCCGGGAAGTCGACGTTCGTGGAGATCGTGTCGGGGCTGATCCGGGCCGACAGCGGGAGCGCGCTGATCGGCGGGGAGGAGCCCGCGAAGGCACGGCACCGGATCGGGGTGTCGCCGCAGAACATCGCGCTGTACCCGCCGATCACGGTGCGCGAGCACCTGAAGCTCTTCGGCGGCCTGTCCGGACTGCGGCGCCGCGCGCTGACCGCCTCGATCGACGAACTGACGGCCGCACTGCGGCTGACGGAATTCATGGACCGCCCCGCGGGCGTGCTCTCCGGCGGCCAGCAGCGCCGTACCCAGGCGGCGGTGGCCATGATCCACCGCCCCGATCTGCTGCTGCTCGACGAGCCGACCGCCGGCGCCGACCCGGAGACCAGGCAGGCGCTGCTCGACACCGTCAAGCTGCGCGCCGCCGACGGCGCGGCCGTCGTCTACACCACGCACTACCTGGCCGAACTCACCGAACTCGGGGCGACGATCGCGGTCGCCAAGCGCGGCCGGGTGGTCGCCCGCGGCACCAGCGGCGAGCTGCTGGAGGGCCTGTCGGGCGAGGTCCGGCTGGTGCTGGCCGACGGCAAGGAGCTGCACGAGTCGACCACCGACCCGACCGCCGCGCTGGTGCGGCTGCTCCACGAGGCGGGCCAGCCGGTGGCGTCGGTGGACGTCCGCAAGCCCGATCTCGACGACCTCTACCGATCCCTGGCGGTGCTCGATGGCGACTGACGCGCTCTACCGGACCGGCCTGATGGCCAAGCACAACGCCCTGCTGCGGCTGCGCGACCCCGGCCAGCTCATCAGCTACATCGTGATGCCGATGCTGCTGATGCTCGTCTTCAAGCCGCTGTACGTGACCGCCCTCAAGAGCGGCACCCTGCAGGCCGTCACCGGCCCGCTGGTGATGTTCTCGGTCTTCGCGCTGTCCATCGTGGGCAACTCGATCATGGTCGAGCGCGAGTGGCGCACCTGGGACCGGCTGCGGGTCACCCGCGCCTCCCGCGCCGAGCTGCTGCTCGGCAAGACGCTGCCCGCCTTCGTGATCCTGTTGCTCCAGCAGTCCGTACTGCTGGTCTTCGGCTGCCTGGTGATCGGCCTGCCGGTCCCGCCGACCATGGGCTGGATCATGCTGGCCGTCGCGGTGTGGGGCTTCACCCTGCTCGCGCTGGGCTCCGCGCTGGCCACCGTCGTCCGCAGCCGCGGCGACCTCGGCATGGTCTCCGACCTCGGCGCGATGCTGGTCAGCGCGCTCGGCGGCGCCCTGGTGCCGGTCAGCCTGATGCCCTCCTGGGCCCAGCACATCGCACCCGTCTCGCCCGGCTACTGGGCGATGTCCCTGCTGCACGCCGCCATCGACGGCGACGCGTCGCGGATGCTGCGACCCGCCCTGGTCTGCCTGGCGATCGGCCTGGCCTGCGGCGCGTTCGCCACGTACCGACTTTCCCGCGGCTGGGGCCGCAGCCACCTGCTGTGAGGAGACATCATGTCTGACGCACCGGACGACGAGACGAACGACGAGACGTACGACGCCTACGATTCCGCGGTGGCCCTGGTCGGCATGGCGGGCCGGTTTCCCGGCGCCGCCGACGTGGCCGCCCTGTGGCGCAACGCGCTGGCCGGTGTCAGTGGGCTGCGCGAGATCACCGACGAGGAGCTGGCCGCGGCGGGCATACCGGCCGCGACCGCCGCCGACCCGCACTACGTCAGGATCGGCGGGCCGGTCGACGGCATCGCCGACTTCGACGCCGCCGCGTTCGGCTTCTCGCCACGCGAGGCGGAGACGATGGGCCCGCAGCACCGGCTCTTCCTGGAGTGCTCCTGGGAGGCGCTGGAGAACGCCGGATACCCCCCGGTGGGCCCGCCGGGACAGGTGGGCGTCTTCGGCGGTTCCGCCTTCCCCGACTACCTGCTGGACAACGTCTCCCACGTGGTGGACGAGCCCGGCGGCGGCCTGCTGGTCGCGGTCGGCAACGAACGCGACTCGCTGACCAGCCTGGTGGCGTACAAACTGGGGCTGCGCGGGCCGAGCCTGAGCGTGCAGACCTTCTGCTCGACGTCGCTGGTCGCGGTGCACCTGGCCTGCCAGTCGCTGCTCACCTTCGAGAGCGATCTGGCGCTGGCCGGCGGCGCGTTCCTGCCGCTGCCGCACCCGGCCGGGTACCTGTACGAGCCCGGCGGCATCACCTCGCCGCACGGTCGGGTCCGCAGCTTCGACGCGGCGGCCGACGGCACCGTGATGGGCGCGGGCGTCGCGGTCGTCGCGCTGCGCAGGATGACCGACGCGCTCGCCGACGGCGACGTGATCCACGCGGTCATCCTGGGTTCCGCGGTGAACAACGACGGCCGGGCGCGCGTCGGTTACACCGCGCCGGGAGTCGACGGACAGGCCGCGGTGATCCGTACCGCGCTGAACGTCGCCGACGTCAAACCGGAGTCGGTCGGCTATGTGGAGTGCCACGCCACCGGCACCGGTCTCGGTGACGGCATCGAACTGGCCGCCATGGCACGGGTGTTCCAGACCACCCCGCAGACCCCGACCGTGCTGGGCTCGGCCAAGCCGGCCGTCGGCCACCTGGACCGGGCCTCCGGCGTCACCGGGCTGATCCGGGCGGCGCTCGGCGTCCGCGACGGCGTGAAGCTCGCCATCCCCGGCTTCGAGCGGCCCAACCCGGCACTGGCCGCGGCCGGCGACCGCTTCACGGTGCTGCCGGAGAACCAGCCGTGGCCCGCGGGGCCCGAACCGCGCAGGGCCGGGGTCAGCTCCTTCGGCCTGGGCGGCACCAACGCGCACGTCGTCCTCGAACAGGCACCGCGCCGGGCCCGCCGCGAACCGGCGCCCGGCCCGCACCTGCTGGCCTTCTCCGCCGGTGACGCGGTCGCCCTCGACGACGTCACCGAGCGGCTGCGCGCCCATCTGGCCGCCCACCCGGAGCTGGAAGCGGCCGATGTCGCGTACACCCTCCAGGTCTCCCGCGGCCACTTCGCGCTGCGCCGCTTCGTGGTCTGCGACGACCTCCGGGACGCCGTCGAGGCGCTCGCCGACCCGGCCCGCTGGGTGGACGGCGAGACGACCAGGCGCGACCCGGCCGTCGTCCTGGCCGGCGGCCAGGACGTGCCCGACGCGTGGCCTGCCCAACTGGCCTCCGCCGCCGCGTCCTTGCTGCCCGGCGCCGCGGAACGCCCCGACGGCGGCTCGGCGTCGGCAGTCCTGGAGCAGGGCCTGCGGGCGATCGGCGTCCGGGTCAAGGACAGCGGCGGTACCGGACCGTACGAGACCGTCACCGTCGCGCCCGGCCCGCTCCCGTACGCCACCGCCGCGCACTGGCTGACGCACACCGTCGGCCGGCTGTGGCTGGCGGGCGCGGAGATCGACTGGGCCGCGCTGCACGGCGGTTCGGGACGGCGGGTGGAACTGCCGACCTACCCCTTCCGGCGCTCCCGCTACTGGGTGGCGCCGCGCCCGAAGGACCGCGCCGCGCAGCCGCCTGTCGAGCACCGGGTCGACGACCTCGCGCAGTGGACCTACCTGCCCGCGTGGCAGCAGCGCCCGCTGCCCACCGCCGACCTCGACGAACGCCTGCGCGCCGCCGGACCCTGGCTGGTGCTGGCCGCCGAGGAGCGCGCCGAGGCGATGGTACGGCGACTGGCCAGGGCCGGCGCCGAGGTGGTGACGGTCAGGCCCGGCGAGGAGTTCGGCCAGGACGAGACCGGCGACTTCACCGTACGGGTGGACAGCAGGCAGGACCTGGAGGAGGTGCTGGCGCTGCAGTTCGTGGCGCCGCGTACCGTCGTGCACGGCTTCGCGCTGGCCTCGCCCGAGGGCGACGGCACGGCGCACTTCACCGCCGAGCAGGACCGCGGACTGCACTCCGCGCTGGGCCTGGTCGGGGCGCTGGCCGCCGACCCGCAGCCCGCCGACGCCGAGTTGACCCTGCTGACCAGCGGGGCGGCCTCGGTGGCGGGCGCCGACCTGCGCCACCCCGAGCACGCCGCACTCGCGGCGCTCGCTCCGACCCTCGCCCAGGAGAACCCCCAACTGGCCTGCCGCCACCTCGATCTGGACCCGGCGGAAGGCCCGGTCACCGAGCAGGCGACCGACCAGGCGCTGGCCGCGATCACCCACCCGCACCAGGGGCCCGCCGCCGTGCGCGCCGGTGACCTGTGGACGCGGGTCTACCAGCCGCACCCGCTGGAGGAGACCGACCCCGCCCGGCCGGTGTTCCGCGAGGGCGAGACGGTGCTCGTCACCGGCGGTCTCGGCGATGTCGGCCTGGCGCTGGCCCGGCACCTGGCCGAGCGCTACCGCTGCCGTCTGGTGCTGACCTCGCGCAGCGAACTGCCGCCGCGCGAGCGCTGGTCGGAGCTGTCGGCGGGTGACGACCGGGTGGCCCGGCACATCAGGAACGTGCTGGCCCTGGAGGCGAGCGGCGCCGAGGTGATCGCGGCCGGCGCGGACGTCGGCGACGAGGAGCGGATGCGCGAGGTGGTCGCGAGGGCCGACGAGCGCTTCGGCGGGATCGACGTCGTGGTGCACGCGGCCGGTGTGCAGGACCAGAGCTGGTTCAAGCTCGCCCATCTGTCGGACCGGGACACCTGCGCGGCCCATCTGCACGCCAAGGTCGCCGGGTTCCACACCCTGCAGACCGTGCTGGGCGACCGGGCCGCCGACCGCAGGATCACCCTGTCGTCGCTGTCCGCGGTGCTCGGCGGTATCGCCCTCGGCCCTTACTCGGCGGCCAACGCCGCACTGGACGCCTACGCCCGCCGTGCCCGGCTGCGCGGCGAGGGCCGCTGGGTCACCGTCGACTGGGACACCTGGGCGATCGACGCCGAACGCCTGGAGGCGCACCACAACCCGGCGGTCAGGGCGTACGAGATGGCCCCGCACGAGGGCCTGACGATCCTGGAGCGGGCGCTCGCCGGGGCCGACCGGCTGGCCCAGGTGGTGATCTCCAGCGGGCCGCTGGCCCCGCGGATCGCCCAGTGGGTGACCGGCGACGGGACGTCGGCCGCGCAGCGCGCCGCCGACGACGGCGAGCGCCACCCGCGGCCCGAGCTGCTGACGCCGTACGCGGAACCGGCCGAGGGCGCGGAGGCGGCGCTCGCGGACATCTGGGGCGCGGTGCTCGGGGTGGAAGGTGTCGGCGCCAACGACGACTTCTTCGAGCTCGGCGGCCACTCGCTGATCGCCATCCAGCTCTCGGCGCGGATCCGGGCGGTCTTCCCCGGCGATCTCGCCGCGACCGACCTGCTGGAACACCCCACGGTCCGCCGTCTCGCCGCCGTGATCGGGGGCTGACGGCCGCCGGAGCGCACAGGCAGGGACCGCCGAGGGCGGCCGTCGCGGGTCCTCCGCGCCGGCCGCCCTTCGGGTGCGCCTGCCGAACTCGGTTCCGCCACCGGGTGGCGGGGGGCCGTCACCGGGCGGCCGCCGCGGCACGCTCGGTGAGGGCCTTGCGGTCCACCTTGCGGTTGGCGTTCAGCGGGAACTCGGTGACCCGGACGAAGCGGCGCGGGACCAGGGCGCGCGGCAGGAAGGCCGCCAGCTCCTCGGCGACGGCGGCGGGCGGCCGCTCCTCGCCGAGCAGGAACGCGGTCAGCTCGCCGTCGACGGCCACCGCCACCGCCTCCCGGACCCCGTCGACCCGGCGCAACGCCCATTCCACCTCGGTGAGTTCGACCCGTACACCGTGGATCTTCACCTGGTGGTCGCGCCGCCCCAGATAGGCGAGTTCACCGCCGGGCAGCCGCCGTACGAGATCGCCGGTGCGGTACCAGCGCTCGCCGCCGTGGTCGAGGAACCTGCCCTCGTCGTCGGCCGGGTCGAGGTAGCCGGGGAACATCTGGTCGCCGGTGACGCACAGTTCACCGGTGCCGTCCTCCGTGCCGTCGTGCAGCAGGTAGCGCATGCCCGGGTGCAGGGTGCCGATCGACACCACGTCGTTGACGCACAGGTCCGGCGAGGTCGCCGGGTCCCAGCGGTGCACGCTGCACGAGATGGTCAGCTCGGTCGGGCCGTAGAGGTTCTCCACCACCGAACCGGGCGCCGCGGCCGCCCACTCCCGGGCGTCGTGCGCGAGCAGCGGCTCACCGCAGAACAGGCTCCACCGCAGGCTCGGCATGCTGTCCGCGGGAAGGCCCCGCGGGCGGCGCCGCAGCAGCGACACCAGGCTCGGCGCGGAGAACCACACGGTGATGCCCTGCTCCGCGACGAAACGTTCCAGCGAGGCGTACGCCGTCGGCGGCACGCTCACCACGGTGCCGCCGCAGCCCCACCCGGTGAACAGGTCGAACATCGCCAGGTCGAAGGTGAGATCGAAGGTCTGCGAGAAGATGTCACCTTGGTGGAAGCCGTACCGGTCGTGCACGAAGCGCAGATAGGCGTCCACGTTGCGGTGCAGCACCGGCACGCCCTTAGGGGTGCCGGTGGAGCCCGAGGTGAACAGGATGTACGCGATGTCGTCCGGTGCCGCGGGCACTGGCCGCCGCAGCGGCGGCCCGGTCGGCTCGGTGACGACCGGGACGCCGTCGAGCACGCCGCCCAGTTCGGGCAGCACGGCCGCGCCGCGCTCGTCGACGATCAGCGCGTCCAGGTCCGCGGCGGCGATCATGCGGGCCGTACGGTCGGCGGGGAAGCCGGGGTGCAGCGGCACCACGGCCGCGCCCGCGAACTGGGCGGCCAGCAGGCCCGCGTAGGCCTGCTCGGAGCGGGCGGCCAGCAGGCCCACCCGCCGGGGCCGCCCGCCGGGCACCGCCGCCACGGCGGTGCCGGCGAGCGCCAGGGCCCGGTCGTGGAGCCACCGGTAGTCGACGGCGGCGGGGCCGACGCGCAGCGCCTCGCCCCGCGGGTCGAGGGCCATGCCCTGCAGGAACCAGTCGGTGAGGGTCCGGCCCGGCGGGGCCGCGGGAGCCGCGGCCCCGCCGAAGGGCCGGTTCCCCTTCTCCCGCGGCGGGGGGGCCCCCGCGGCCGCGGGCGCGCCCCGGGGCGGGCTCTTTAAATATTATAGCGCCCCCAAAGGGGTGGGCCGCGGGGGGGGCCAC